>CAYJFU010000005.1:9415-27793 GCA_964369445.1 uncultured Oscillospiraceae bacterium
AAGTCTTTGGACGCGCGCCACGCGTCACGCGGCATGACCGAGTTAAGTGTGGCGACCGCAAGGTGTTGTATATCACTTTCGGTGATACCGCCCCCCTCCGCAAGCAGTTCCGTCGAACGTGCTCTTATCGGTGTGGGTGCGGCAACACCGTAGGCAAGGCGCAACTTTTCGATGCGCTCACCGTCCGGCGTAAGTTTTACGTTGGTGCTACAGTTTATCGTCGCGATATCCATCGCCTCGCGCATGGCGTACTTGAAACTGTTGCCAAAATAACCCTCGTAGGAGTAACGCGGTATTATAACGGCGGTGAGAAGTTCGCCCTGCAACAGTTTAACATCACCCGGACCACGGTAAAACTCCAGCACCGACACAACCCTTTTTTGGGTGGCTGTCTGCAACTGCAACTGCGCATCATAGGCGAAAAGACACGGAGCACTGTCGGCACTGGTAGCGCCGTTACATAAATTGCCGCCGATGGTGGCGACGTTGCGCAACTGTGGCCCACCGGTATCATATACCGCCTCGGTAAGCGCCTGTAGGTATCTTTCTACGATGTCATTTTTTAAAATGTCGGCAAACGTCGTGCCGGCACCGATGTAGATGTTTTTCTCTTCGTCGATGTTTATGCCCGAAAGCTCGGCAAGTCCGTTTATCGACAGCAGGCTGGCACTGCTATGCTTGCCTTCCCGCAACTTGATAAGCACATCGGTGCCGCCGGATATAACGGTCAACTCGGGGTGCTGTGAGTATAACGACAGCGCTTCCGACAGCGTTTTAGGCTCGTAAATATTCTCTATATCAAACATAAGTCGTTCCCTTATAATAATCCGGCACGTTTAAATTCGTTAAACATGCTCTGTGGCGTTATAGGCAGTGCGTTAAACTTGACATCTGTCGCGTTGAGGATGGCATTTCTGATAGCCGGCGCAACGGCAACTGTGGGCGGCTCGCCCAGCGCTTTATTGCCGTATGGACCCGAGGGCTCGCTGACCTCAATAAACTCCGCCTGTAATTTTGGGGTGTCGGGGGCGGTGCCGATCTTGTAGTCCAGCATGTTGTTGTTGAGGGTGCGACCGGTGCTCTCGTCGTACAGCAGTTGCTCCGACAGTGCGTAGCCGATGCCCATGCTCATGCCGCCGAACACCTGACCTTTTGCAAGTGTCGGGTTGAGTATGACACCGCTGTCATGCACGTTAAGCAACTTGTCTATCTTGACCTTGCACAGCGGAATATCCACCGTGACCTCGGCGAAAACCGCGCCAAACGACAGCGCGTTGTCGGTGCTGTGCTCCATGACCTCCACCGTCATGGAACGGCAGTCCTCCACATCGTAATACGCATACATGGCAACATCGTTGACCGACATGACCGACTCGTGTGTGTCGGCGGTGACAATAAGGTTGTTTTGAATGGTCAGCATGGCGGCATTAAGGTTTTTTATGCGTGCGGCAACGTTGAGTATCTCGCCGCGAAGCTGTGTGGCGGCTTTTTTGAGCGCTTTACCGCTGACGTAACTCTGTCGGCTGGCATATGCGGCGGTGTCAAACGGTGCTGTGTCGGTGTCCTGTGTCGAGAGAATGTGCAACTTGTCCATGCTGATGCCAAGGGTGTGCGACGCCATCTGGCAGAACACCGTGTCCGCGCCCTGTCCTATCTCGGTGGCGCCCATCGTTATTATGACACTGCCGTCCTGTTGCAGTGCAAGTCGCGCCGAAGCACGCTCCAGTGCTATGGGGTAAACGCCGGTTTTGTAGGAGAATATCGCCATACCGATACCCTTGCGCACAGAACCTGTCTGTTTTTTGTATGCTCGGCGCTTTTTATCCCACTGCATTATCTCGCGCCCTTTTAACATGCACTTGTCAAGACCGTAACTACGCGCGGGTATACCGTTCATAGGGTCAACGTAGCCTGCGCGCACACAGTTTTTAACCCTGAAAATCATCGGATCGATGCCTCTGTCGTGCGCTATGTCATCGACATGGCTTTCTATTGCAAACAGTGCCTGTGGCACGCCGTAGCCTCTCATTGCGCCTGCGGTGGGGGTGTTGGTGTAGACACTTATCGCTTCGACTTGTACACTGCCCTCGCCGGAATAGAGTTGGCGGAATGTGCTTGCCGCGTTAAGGGTGACGCTGTGTCCGTGAGAGGCGTAAGCGCCTTGATTTGAAAGAATTTTCACGTCGCGGTGGACAAACCGGTCCTCCTCGTCGACGGTACTGCTGAGTGTCATATCCATCGCGTGGCGTACACGGGTGCTGACAAACGTCTCCTCGCGTGTTGTCACTATCGAGACGGGGCGACCGCCCACAACCTTTGTAAGAAAGGCACAAAGTGGCTCATAAAGTGCGTCCTGCTTGTTACCGAAACCGCCGCCAAGGGTGGGTTTTATCAGTTTGACAAGTCCCCACGGCACCCCCAGTGCCTGTCCGACACAGCGGCGCACAATGTGCGGTATCTGCGTCGAGCTGACGACAATGTATCTGTCCTGCTCCATATATGCAAAGCACGCGGCATTTTCTATGTGCACATGCTGAACGGGTGGTGTTGAAAATTCGCCGCTGTAGGTGCTGTGCGTTTCCTCGTGTGCACGCTGCTCTCCCACTTCAAACGTTGTTTAGGCAAGCACATTTTGTGCATGCTCCTCGTGCAGAAGCTTAGCGCTCGGCTCCATTGCCTGCGCCGGTGTCAAAAGTGGGCGATATTCTTCATACGTCACCTGTATCAACGACATCGCCTTGGTGGCGGTAAGCTCGTCCTTTGCGATTACGACGGCGATATCGTCGCCGTAAAACCTCACGCGCTTATCCAGTAAAAGCCTGTCACACACGTCCTGATGTGACGGGTCGTTGGACCATATGTGTCCGGCTGTCGTGAACTTGTGGGTCGGCACGTCAAAGCAGGTCACGACTGCTTCAACACCGGGCAATGCGAGTGCTTTGTCGCTGTTTATGCTCTTGACAACACCGTTTGCAACGGTACTGTGAACTACCTTCGCGACAAGACATCCTGCCGGAAACATGTCCTCGACATATTTTGCTCTGCCGGTGACCTTATCCTTTGCATCAATTCTGGGTACGCTAACACCTATCAAAACGTTACCTCACATGTTAAATTTACTTTACAATTAAGTCGGTTTGCACAAAAAATGATGTACTTTTGATTGCTTCCCCCGCCTCCGGCGGGGGAAGCAATCAAAAGTGTAACAATAATTGTGCGATTTGCCTTTAGATAGTGTCGTCACGAGTTGAAACGAGCAGATTTTGAGTAATTTTTTCGTCAGTCAAGGCGGAAAAACGATACACTCCTTTGTGGAATGTGAGTTTTGACAACGAAGAATGGCGGAAAAATCGCCCAAATCGGCCGGCTGAACACTCATGACGACACTATCTAGTTCGACAGCCCAAACCTGAATATTACCCTATATTGCCGTCATTGGGGGTGGGTAATTCGGTACATTTCCCTAACTGTGTCTGCGTCAGCCGTCTGCCTCTATCGGCAACGACAGCCGTTCTTTGCCATCGCTGTGGTAGTACGCAAGCGCCACCGCCGCCGGTGTGGGGATACTGCAAATCTCGCCGATGCCCACTGCACCAAAGGTTATGTCCTCGCTCGGTGGGCGCTCCACGATGATGGCGGTGATATCCGGTACATCGGTGCTTTTGCAAAGCTTTAATGCGCCAAAACCGCCTGTGGGCACGCCATCCGACATGGGAAAGCGCTCGTGCAGAGCATAGCCGAGACTCATGGCGACACCGCCGTGTATCTGCCCCTCTAAAAGGGTAGGATTTATCGCCTTGCCGACATCATGCGCTGCCACCACGTGGCACGGCCTCCTATGCTCGTTTAGTGCAACAACCTGTGTGGCATATCCGTAGCCTAAATGCAGTGCCGCGTCGTCGGTGATATCGTTATGAGCGCTCGTCTTACTTTCATACGTTTCATGGTACATGAAATTTTGCAGTTTGTCAAGAGAATTACGCTTTAAATCAGCCTTTAACAGCAGTGCGGCGCGCCTTGTCGCTTCGCCGGTTATCATGGTTTGCCGTGAGGCAGTCGTGTTGCCGCTGTCGGGTGCTGAATCGGTGTCCGCAGGCATGTGTTTTATGAGCGACACATCAATCCCCGTGACCTCCGACACTATCTGCGTCAAAACGGTGCCAAGACCCTGACCGATACAGGCGGCGGAGGTGTGTATCTGCACCGTGCCGTCCGCCACGACAAGCTTACAGCGCCCTACATCGGCTATACCGTTGCCAAGGCCGGAGTTTTTAAAGGCACAGGCAATGCCTACACGCGGAAAATACCTGTCATAGTAGGGTTTTATCTCCTTTAGTGTCTGTAACAATTCCGTCTTGTGTGCAATCTGACCGTTTGGCAGGCGCATACCGGGGCGCACGGCGTTGAGGTAGCGTATGTCATAAGGGGAAATGCCGACCGTTTCGGCAAGCAGATCAATAGTGTGCTCCATCGCAAAACAGCTCTGCGTGACACCGAACCCCCTAAAAGCACCGCACGGCGGATTGTTTGTGTAGACGGCGCGACCGACTATCGACACATGCTCGATGGCATAAGGTCCTGCCAAATGGGTACAGGCGCGACCCAGTACAGGCCCCCCAAGCGAGGCATAAGCGCCGGTGTCGCTTGTTATGTCGCCTATGACAGCCTTGATGCGCCCCTGCTCGTCACAGCCGACGGTGAGTGTTATGTCCATCGGGTGGCGCTTTGGGTGCACGCGTATACTCTCGCGGCGGCTGAGCGTAAAGCTGACCGGTTTTTTGCAAAAAAGCGACAGCAGTGCGGCGTGGTGTTGGACACTCATGTCCTCTTTGCCACCGAAACCGCCACCGACGAGTGCCGCCTTGACGCGAACCTTTTCTATCGGCAGTCCGGTGGCGGCGGCGCATTCCTTTCGGGTTTGGTACACGCCCTGATCACCGCTTATAATGGTAAGTTTTTTGCCGTCATAGTCCGCAAGTGCACTTTCCGGCTCTAAAAACGCGTGCTCGTTTATCGGGGTGGTGTACCGCCTTGTTACGGTGTGTGCACAGCTTTGCAAAACCCCCTGCGCATCACCGCGCACAAGCGAGGTTGAAAGCAGTATGTTGCCGCCCTCGTGCAGTTGTGGCGCGCCCTCTTTCAGCGCGTCCTGCGGCGACAATATCGGCGCAAGCGGTCGATACTTGACACGTACAAGTCTTTTAGCCTGCTCCAGCACACTCGGTGACACTGCAGCTATCAGCACCAGCGCATCTCCGGCATACCTTACACACTCGCCCTCACCTATAAGTATGTCCCAATCCTGCTTTATATGACCTGTTTTCTTAGCACCGGGGAGCATGTCCGCTGTTATTACGCACGCGACACCCTGTAGCGCACGCACTGCGCTAACATCTATCGACAGTATCTCGGCGCGCGCGTACTCACTGCGCACTGCACCGCCGTACAGCATATCCGGCAGTCGATAGTCGGCGGCGTACAGTCCGGTGCCGAGCACCTTTTGTGCACCATCGACGCGATAACTCGCACCGCCGACACCTGCACCGCCCTGCACCGGCAACCCCTCGCCCCTGAGCGTGGCGGCGGCAAGCAGTATGCCCTCTTCTATCTTTTTGTAGCCGGTGCAACGGCAGATGTTGCCCTTTATAGCCCTGCGCACCTGCTCACATGTTGGGTGGCTGTTTTGTGACAACAGCGCCGCGCCGCTGATGACCATACCCGGTATGCAAAAACCGCACTGTACCGCGCCTGCGGCGGCAAAACCGTCGACAAACGCAATGCGCACCGCCTCGGGCAGCCCCTCCACCGTCACGACATGCGCCCCGTCAAGTTTTTCAAGCTTTGCGGTGCACGCGCGCCGTGCCATGCCGTCGATAAGCACGGTGCAACTGCCACACACGCCCTCACCGCAACCGTTTTTTACCGAGGTTATGCCTTTGACCTCGCGTAAAAAGTCCAATAGGGACATATCGGTCGCGTCGCACCGTTCGCCGTTAACATAAAATACAGCCATAGCCTTTTACCCTATATGCACATCCTTTACGTAATCCGCCGCCAGTGACACGCTGTCACAGCCGCCGTGCTCTTTATAATGTAAAGCCGCAAGCCTTGCCGCCACCTCGGCGCTCGGCATGTGACACTTCGCCACGGTGAAGTTTTGCTGTGCGGCACCGTCGTAAAACATCTGCGCACCATCGCCTGTCAGCAGGATGTTCTGCCCTGCAAATTGCTTTGCGATTTCCTCGCCGTGTAGGGCGCTCGGCTCAAGAACCTCTTTTATATTCGCCTCACCCACGTCATAGCAAGCGCAAAAATAGTTGCCGCGCCGTGCGTTTATAAGCGCAAGTACCCTGCCGCGATGTGCCGCCGCGAGCGTTTTCAGCGTGTTTATCGGCACACAAGGCCTGTCACATGCAAGTGCAAGTCCTTTTATGACGGCAAGACCAATGCGCAGGCCGGTATAACTGCCCGGCCCGTTGCACACGGCATAAACGTCGATGTCACACGGTGTAAGACCTGCCGCTACAAACGCCCTGTCACAAAGCGGCATAAGCATCTCGCTGTGCGTAACACCAAAATCTTCTGTATGGGAAAAAAGTACTTTTTCACCGTCCAGTATCGCCACCGATGCGGACGATGTACTGCTGTCAAGGCAAAATATCTTCATGGGTTCACTTTCGTAATGTTGATGTTCCGCTCCGTTTCACCATTGTAGGTTATATTGACGGATATGTGCGGCAGTTGGTACAGGGAGGGCAGTTGGGCGGGCCACTCAACGGCGACGACGGCACCGTCTTCTATATAGTCGTAAAGACCTGCCACCGCCGCGTCCTCCTCGGTGCTGATACGGTAGAGATCAAGGTGTGCAAATGTCAACCGCCCCTCGTGAACGTTGGCGATGGCAAACGTCGGACTTGTGCAGTAACCCTCACACTCAAGCCCCTCAAAAAGTCCCTGACAAAAAGCCGTCTTGCCCGCCCCAAGGTCACCGTTTAACAGTATAAGCTCACCGCCGACAAGCGTACTTGCAAGCTGTGCGCCCACCTGACGCGTCTGCTCGACGCTATTTGTTTTTACAACCGTTTTGTTTGTCAATACAGCCCTCTCTTTTTTTTTGTTTGCCTGCCCCTATCCGCCGCTGATGTCATTAAATTGAGCACGAAAAGTTTTTTCTGCAATGATGCAGTTTGTCAATAATACAATCCCCTTGTATACTGCTCGTCATAGCTATCGCCGCGCAAAAATCTCCCGACTACCTCCGATACGCGCTGTGCGTCCTCGGTGGTGAAGTACAATGTCAGCGTGTCGGTCGGCATCTCACGTTTTCGGTCACCCATGTAGATGGGTATCGGATTTAAAAGTTCGCGCATACCGTACTCACACACGATGTCAAGCCGTTTGCCTTTACGGTCGATGATGTGTCTTTCACAACTTTCACAGTCGCCGCCAAGCGGACAGGACGCAAACAGCATTAGCGGCAACCGCCCGTAAGCTATTGCGGTTGTTCCCTCATCAAAGTCGGCAAAATCGGCACATGCCGTCTCGGGTGAAACGGTGACGCTTGCAAGTCCCAACTGTCTGTAATAACGCGCCGCGACGTGGTTTGTGATGTTGAGTGCAAAACCGCCGTGCATCTCATATCCCTCGCACAGCAGTAGGTGCGAGATGTTGCCGACGCTGAACCGCTCAACACCGCTTGCCACCGCCTGCGCGATAAGTTTGCGCACAGGCTCATCGCCCTCAGAACACAGGCGCGGAAGTTCCGCTATCGCCTTGTGTTTCAGCTCCTCGGGCAGTTGTTGCACCTGCGCGGCAGAAAGTATAATGCTGTCAAATGCGTCGGTGTCAAGCTTTGCCAGTTGACCGATATCCGCCACGCGTATGACGACACCCTGCTTTTGAGGTGTTCTGCGCACGGTGGGAGGAAGTTTGTAGTCGGTGACGGGGTGCGGTTTTGGTTCGCTTAATCGGCACAGCAACTCTGCGAGCAACTCAGCGCGTAACGTCGCGACCTCACCGCTCGGCACAAAGGTGTTTTGACGTAGGTTGAGGGTGATGTTTTGTACATAAAAGGGTGTTCCGCCGGTTTTGCACAGCGCTTTGTTAAGCGGCTGTGTCTGGTCGTTTTGCGTCGGCTGAGTTTCCACCTGCTTTTGTGCAGATACCGACACGTCGCCGCTTGTGGCGGTCAGTGTTAAACTGTCCTCGGTGAGGGTAAGTTCAATGTCCACCGCTACGCTTTGTCGCTCGGTGCGGTAAAGTGCCCTGACCTGTGGAAGAGCTTTTTTTGATCTGCTGAAATCTGCGTCGGTGCGACTGCCAAATATATCCGCCGCCGGTACACCGTCGATGTAACCCCGTGTAAAACCGCCGTGGCTGAACACCTCGCGGAGGGTGGCCTCCACAGCCGAGGCGGCATATTCCGGCGTGCGTAATCGCCCCTCTATTTTAAAGGCGGCAACCCCCGCGCGCGCAAGTTGCTGTTTGTCCGGCAACAGGCACAGGTCTTTTAACGACAAAAGCGCCCCTTGTTTTCCTTTGTAGGTGTAGTTAAGACGGCACGGCGAGGCGCAACTGCCTCTGTTTGCACTGCGACCGCCGAAAAACGCACTGAGATAGCAACTTCCCGACACGCAAAAACACAGCGCACCGTGCACAAACACCTCGATGTCGACACCTGCCGCGCACGCGTCGGTTAGCTGCTGTAATCCTGCCTCTCTGCCCATCACGACACGCGCAAACCCGAGCCGCTTGAGCATGAGCGCGCCGGCGGCAGTAACAGCAGTGCACTGGGTGGATGCGTGCAGTGCAAGGCTCGGTGCTATGTGCCTTACAAGCTGTGCAACACCCATATCCTGCACTATTATGGCATCGGCGCCACTTTGCGCCACGGCACGAATATATTCACACGCCTGTGGCAGTTCGCCGCCCGAAAGCAGCGTGTTAAGCGCAACAAAAACCCGCACCCCTCTTGCATGGCAGTAGCCGACAATCTCGTGCAGGTTTTCGGTTTTAAAGTTTTGTGCATTAGCGCGTGCGCTGAATTCTTGCAGGCCTATGTAAACGGCATTTGCACCGCTTCTAACAACCGCTGTCAGCATGTCTGCACTGCCGGCAGGGGCGACTATTTCCGGCATGTAAACGGTTGACATAAAAATTAATCCTTTTTGTGTGCGCCGTACTCACCCTTTTTGAAATTTTCAAACTCACGTCTTGTCTTGTTGAGCTCGCGTTTGGTGTCCTCAAGTTCCATTTTACTGCGCGCCGCATCTTCAAGGTAGTCCTTTATCTGTGCGCGCATGTTATCGGCGTTGGTTTGGCTTTTGCTGAGCTCGTCAAGAAAACCCAGTGCCGTCAGCACCGCCGCCGTCGTTATCGAAGCGGAGGGATTTGCCGTCATAAATTCCGTTAGCGACTCATCAAGTCGCGCCGCGATATCATGTAAATACTGCTCATCGTCGTTTGTTGAAACTACATAGTAACTGCCGCAAATATCCAGGCGAACCTTTGTCATTCCCATATCTTTAACGCTCCGTAAAATCACTCTGCTAAAATGCACTTTTAGCACAAAATGTACGCACTAAAAGCCCAACTGTACTTATTATAACTAAAATCATGCAAAAATGCAACCATACAACGCATAAACAGTACATTTTTTTAATGTTTTACCCAATTTTACAAAATATGACAGAGATTAGACGCACGATAATGGTGGAGCAGGTGTCTGCAAGTTTTAGCAAACGAATATGCTTTTGTTGGTTTTTTGGAGAGGTAACATAAAGATGATATGCGGTTACGTCAATAGATACAATCGGTCGCCTCCTTTTACCGGATAGGATAGACACTATATGTTACATTGCACAAGAGATATAAAGTTTTTTGAAATTTTCCCCCGAAGTATTGACAATTGCAACACAATGGTGTATTGTATAAAATATAAGATGCGTGCAGGAGCACGCACGCTTGGAAAGGAGTAACCGTTTTGGTCACTATAAACGACATAGCACGTGTCAGCGGTGTGTCGCGCGGTACAGTGGACAGGGTGCTTAACGGACGCGGACGCGTCAGCGACAGCACCATTAAACATGTGAAAAAATGTGCAGAGCAACTGGGCTACCGACCCAACATCGCAGGAAAGGCGCTTGCGGCACGTAAAAAGGCGTTTGTTATCGGCATCGTGCTTAACTCGGTGGGTAACCCTTTTTTCGACGACATTATCCATGAGATAGAGCGCCTTGCCGACGAGTACAGCCACTACGGCATTACCGTGAAACTTGTTCAGATGAAAGGCTTTAAGGCACAGCAACAGTTGCAGATGCTACAGCAACTCGAGGGGGTGTCGGCGCTGATACTAACGCCGATAAACGACACGCTCATTGCAAAGCGGCTGTGCGAGTTTAAAGAACAGGGTGTACCGGTGATTACCCTTAATACAGACATCCAAAACGGCGAGGGTTTTTATTACGTAGGCTCCGACTACGGGGCAGGGGGGCGCATAGCCGCCGGCGTCATGAGGCTGTTACGCAACGTCAACACCATCGGCATCGTCAACGGATCCGCTCATGTTTACGGGCATATGCAACGACTGGAGGGGTTTACCGAAGAAATATCGGACACTCCCATCGGCATAGCGCATGTATGTGAGGGCGAGGATGACGACGAAATCGCTTTTGAGCGCACAAAAGACATGTTGATACACCACCCCGAAATAGATTCGGTTTTTGTGGTGGCGGCAGGTGTCGAGGGCGTGTGCCGTGCCTGCAACGACACCGGCCGAGACTTTGCAATAGTCACGTTTGACGAGACCCCCGGCACACTCGAATATTTAAGGCAAGGGGTTATCAAGGCGACGATATCGCAACAACCAAGGTTGCAAGGGCAAAAGGCGATGGAGGTAGTTTTCAACCTACTGGTAAAAAACGAACAACCGCCAAACAATGCATTTATTGTGCAAAACAGCATAAGGATAAAGCAGAATTTTTAATATTCAACAGGCATTGTTATTTTTAGTCGGTTAAGTAAAATGCCAACACATCTTTTCATAGGAAAACAGTCTAAAACATTAAAGTCGCCTAAATTTACTTTAGTTTCAAAGCCCTAAAAAAGAAAAACCGTTTGTGTTTTAAAGTGCAGGGTGATATTTTAATCATTTTAACTTTTAGGTAGTGTCGTCACAAGTGCTCAGTCATTGGGTTTTGGAAATTTTCGACTGGACTGACAAAAAATCAAAAACAATTAATTGCAACTTGTAATGACACCATCTAACAATTTTACAAAAAGGAGATTATCATGGCAGAATTTTTCAAAGACATCGGCAACATCAAATTCGAGGGTCCAAAGACAAAAAATCCACTTGCATTTAAGTACTACGATGCGGATAAGGTAATAATGGGTAAACCCATGCGTGAGCATCTGCCGTTTGCTATGGCATGGTGGCACAACCTGTGCGCCGAAGGTACAGATATGTTCGGCCCCGGCACAGCGGACAAGTCTTTCGGTGCGGCAAAAGGCACAATGGAGCACGCAAAAGCAAAGGTGGATGTCGGTTTTGAATTTATGCAAAAGCTCGGTATCGAGTATTTTTGTTTCCATGACGTAGATATCGTGCCGGAGGGTGCCACCATTGCCGAGACCAACGCACGCCTTGATGAGATAGCGGACTATATAAAAGGAAAAATGGACGCGACAGGCATAAAACTGTTGTGGGGCACAGCAAATATGTTTTCAAATCCTCGCTTTATGAACGGCGCAGGCTCTTCCAACTCGGCGGACGTGTTTGCCGCCGCCGCCGCTCAGGTCAAAAAGGTGCTGGATATCGTTATCAAGCTCGGCGGTAAAGGCTATGTGTTCTGGGGTGGTCGCGAGGGCTACGAGACGTTGCTCAACACCGATTTAAAACTGGAGCAGGACAACATCGCACGTCTGATGAAGATGTCGGTAGAATACGCACGCAAAAACGGTTTTACAGGCGACTTTTACATTGAGCCAAAGCCGAAAGAGCCGATGAAGCACCAGTACGACTTTGACGCGGCGACCGCCATAGGTTTTGTGCGCCAATACGGTCTTGACAAGGACTTTAAAATGAACATCGAGGCAAACCACGCAACACTTGCCGGACACACATTTCAACACGACCTGCGCGTATGCGCCGTCAACGGTATGCTCGGCTCCATCGACGCAAACCAAGGTGACATGCTACTGGGCTGGGATACCGACGAGTTCCCGTCCGATGTCTACAGTGCGACCTACTGCATGTACGAGGTGCTAAAGGCGGGCGGTATATCCGGCGGATTCAACTTTGACAGCAAAAACCGACGCGCAAGCTACACCGTCGAGGATATGTTCTACGGATACATTCAGGGCATGGATACCTTTGCACTGGGTCTTATAAATGCCGCCAAAATAATAGAGGACGGCAGGGTTGACGAGTTTGTAAAACAGCGCTACGACAGCTACAACAGTGGCATCGGCGCAAAGATAGTCGCCGGCGAAACCTCACTTGAGGAACTTGCAGACTACGCGGAAAAACTGGGTGCGCCCGCACTGCCCGGCAGTGGCCGTCAGGAGCAACTCGAGGGTATTGTCAACGCGGTAATGTTTGGTTAAGAGGAGCGGATATGAGATATTTACTGGGTATAGATCTGGGCACGTCCGGCACCAAAACGGTGCTGTTTGACGAGCACGGCAATAAGATGGCGAGCAGTACGGTGGAGTATGACCTCATACAGCCCAAAAACGGTTGGGCGGAGCAGGATCCGTCGGACTGGTGGAATGCCGCCGTCACGACGACACGTGATGTTATAGCAAAGAGCGGCGTTGATGCCGCAGATATAAAAGGTGTCGGCATATCGGGCCAAATGCACGGACTTGTCATGGTGGACGAGGACGGCAAGGTACTGCGCAACGCGATACTGTGGTGCGACGGCAGAACATCGGAACAGTGCGAGTACATCACAAAGACGGTCGGTGCGCAAAAGCTTATCGACATAACGGCAAATCCGGCGCTGACCGGTTTTACGGCAGGCAAGGTGCTGTGGGTGCGCGACAACGAGCCGGATATCTACGCAAAATGCCACAAAATCCTACTGCCGAAAGACTATGTGCGCTACATGCTCACAGGGGAGTACGGCGCGGAGGCGAGCGATGCCTCCGGCACAAACCTTTACGATGTGACAAACCGCTGTTGGTCCAATGAAATATTGCAACTTTTGGACATAAATCCCGAGTTGTTGCCTATTTGTAAAGAGTCGGTGGATGTTGCCGGCAACATAAGCGCGCAGGCGGCAGAGCTTACCGGTCTTGCAACCGACACGGTGGTGTGTTACGGCGCAGGGGACAACGCGTCCGCCGCTGTCGGCACCGGCGTGGTGGTTGAGGGAAAGGCATTTACAACGCTCGGCACATCGGGTGTGGTTTTTGCCCACTCCGACAAACCGCAGATAGACAAAGGTGGCAGAGTGCACACATTTTGTAGTGCCGTACCGGGTGCTTACACCGTCATGAGCTGTACCCTCGCGGCCGGAATGTCGCTGAAATGGTTCCGTGACACGCTGTGCGGTGCCGAGCAGGAGGTGGCGCAGTCGCTGGGTTGCGACAGTTACGTGCTGATGGATAAGGGTGTCGACAACATTGAAATAGGCGCAGACCGCCTGTTATTTTTACCGTATCTTATGGGCGAGCGCAGTCCGATACTGGACGAAAAGTCGCGCGGAGTGTTTTTTGGACTGTCCGGCGTGCACACTAAATACCACATGATACGCGCAGTGATGGAGGGTGTCATCTACTCTCAGCGGCAGTGCTTTGATGTCATGCGCGACATGGGGGTGCATCCAAAGCAGATGTACGCCTGTGGCGGTGGCGGTAAAAGCGAGGTGTGGCGTCACATGATGGCGGACGTTTACAACAACGAGGTCATAACAACGCAAAACGACGAGGGTCCGGCACTGGGCGTTGCGATACTTGCGGCGGTTGCGTGCGGCATATACGACAGCGTTCCGCAGGCCTGCGACAAGCTGATAAAGGAAAAACAGCGCCTACAGCCAAACGATGACAACCACAATCGTTACATGCAGTTTTATGAAATCTATAAAGGGCTGTATCCGGCACTTGAAGGTTCGTTTGCAGGGCTCGCAAAGTTAGATGGTCAGTTAAGTTAAACTCGACGTGTCTTTTAGAAATAAAACCGCTTGTTTTCGTTTTGGCACGATAACACTCCACTCGATAATCCTGTGTTGATTTTAAAGTTTATGGACTTTAATTTTCGTGGTACTCATCTTAGAACACAAATGCATACAGTTTAGATAAGCATTTTTGAACACTAGCTGTGGCTACAGCGAGAACAGTATTCAAAAAACACAGTTATCGACGAAGCACTTGCCAAAATCACGCCATTATGATATAATGAGCACAAACATAAAGGCACATCTAAAATTTGTTTACGGTTTACGGCTTTAACAACATGGCAAAAAAATCCTATAACCGAAATCGTACGTATATTTAGAGGTTGCCAGAATAAAATAATCTTCGGGGCAGGGTGTAATTCCTGACCGGCGGTAATTGTGTGTGCAGCCATGCACGGCACATAAGTCCGCGAGTAATCACGCACAGTGGTTGCCGACACGGTGAGATTCCGTGACCGACGGTATAGTCCGGATGGAAGAAGATATTGTTATAAGTGTTGTTTACCGACAACTATTTAATGTCAACAACTTTGGGGAATATAAGTCTGCAAGTTGGAGATGTTGAACAGAATTTAACAGTACCGGAGATGTTTTATTTCCGGTACTTTTTTATTTTGGAGGTTAACAATGACAAAAACACAAAAACTCACACGCCTTGCAATACTGGCGGCAATTGCCTATGTCGCCACGGTTGTCGGACGGCTTCCCATAACCGCTGTGGAGTTCTTAAAGTACGACCCCAAGGACGTCATACTAGCTATAACCGGCTTTGCATTTGGCCCGCTGCCTGCGCTGTCGGTCACGGTGGTGGTGTCGCTTATCGAGATGATAACGGTCAGCACGTCGGGGATAATCGGTTTTATTATGAACGTGCTCTCCAGTGCCGCATTTGCCTGCACTGCCGCGATTTTCTACAAAAAGGTGCATAACCTAAAAGGCGCGGTTGTCGGTCTTGTCGTCGGAACGATAGTTATGACCGCTGTCATGCTGTTTTGGAATTATCTCATAACACCGCTTTACATGGGTGTCTCACGTGAGGATGTTATGGCTATGCTCATGCCGATTTTCCTGCCGTTCAACCTGATAAAAGGCGGCTTGAATACCGGCATAACTTTACTATTATATAAGTCCGTCCGTCGGTTTTTGCATGTCAAAGGCACCCAGAGCACAAAAAGTGGTAACAGTTTACCGATTATGATACTGGGTGCGATTATCGTGGTGACCTGCACACTGTTTGCGCTTGTTCAGGTTGGGATACTATAATCACTTAAAAACAGAGCCGATCTTTTCAATGGACTGTTATAAGAGAAGTGGGTGAAAAAGTCGGCTTCACAAAAGACTTTGGCAAAATTTCCATCAATTATCACAAAAATACTTGTTAATACACAAAGCATTGCCTGTGGTTTGTGTTTAATCTGACAAATTTTTTTTCTCTCGCTTTACCACCCATTAATTTTTTAACACCCTCATAAGAATTCCAGCATATCCGACGGAAGCATTGAGCGCTGTGACCTTGCCGCACTGCACCTGTCGCCGATTGCACCGTGAGTGTATACGGCGGCGCAGGTGGCGGCAAACATGTCATCTGATGTGGCGCAGTAGCCTGCAATCATGCCGGCGAGAATGTCGCCACAGCCGCCTTTTGCCATGCCGGCGTTGCCGGTCGAGTTGACGGCATAACGTCCGTCCGGCGATGCTATCACCGTTGCCGCGCCCTTTAAAACCACCGTGCAACCGCTTTTTGCGGCAAAATTACGCGCGGTGGTTATTCTGTCTGCTTGTACTGTTGCCGTGTTGGTACCGCACAGCTCTGCCATTTCGCCGGGATGCGGTGTCAAAACAGACAAAGCGCTCAGATTTTTGAATAAAACAGGGTGCCGAGCCAATTCGCGCAGTGCATCTGCATCCAAAATAATTCGCGTTTTACAATTTGTTACCAAAAATTCTGTAATTGCGAAATCATTGAAACCGCTTCCACAACCGCGTAGCACTATATCATAATTTCCGGTATTACCAATTAGGTTTATCAGGTCGTTTTCATTACGATATTTAATAAAAATAGGCTCTGACAGGCGGGCTTGCAGGACGTTTGCCACATGCTCATCACATGCTGCGTACAGCAAACCTATGCCGGAGCGCAGTGCGCCCATAGCGGCGAAATACGGCGCGCCGGTCATGCCATCACTGCCGCAGGACATCAGCAACCGCCCAAACGTGCCCTTGTGGGAGTTCTGTGGGCGCGGTGTGTCAAAGGGTGTCGTTACTCGGCTGTCGAGCAGTACCCCATCGGTGACAAGACCCTCGCGCACACGGCGCGGGTAGCCAATGGGCACCACTTCAACAGTGCCACAATGCGCCTTTGCCGGATAGCTGACAAGCGCCGGTTTTAAAAACTCAAAGGTCACCGTCAGGTCGGCGGAAAACGCGCCTTGCGCCGTGCCGCCGCTGTCACAGTAAACACCTGACGGCAGGTCGACTGATACAGCGTAAGCGCCGCTGTCACGCACCTTGCCAAACACTGCAGTGTCTAACGGTGTAAGCTCTCCGCGAAAGCCGGTGCCATACACCGCATCGACCACCACGTCACTTTCGATGAGTGCCGGTTCGTGCTGATCTGCCGGTACAAGTGTAACATTTTCGCAGTGCAATGCGGTTTGTCGATAGTGCGCCGCCGCTGCGCTTTTGACGACATTACTCATTTCAAGCACACTAACTTTACAGCCGCGGTGCGCAAAAAGCGCCGCAATCACATAGCCGTCGCCGCCGTTGCCGCCGCCACCGCACAGCACCGTTACACGCGTGACGTGCTGTACGTTTTCATAGGACAACATGCGCTCAAAACACGCCTTGGCGGCATTGTGCATCAACTGCTTGTCGTCGATGGCGAGCGCCTGACAGGTGGCTCTGTCCATTTGTGTCATCTGTTCTGCGAGCACAAGTGGAGCACCTAAATATTTATTTTTAATCATATATCACCTTTAATATAGTTGCTTGTCAAATTAACTGTCAATCAAGAAATTGTCGCCCTAGAATCAGCTTTATATTTTTTTTCGTGTTGGAGTACTGCTCCGCTTCCGGCGGGGGCGGTACTCCACAAACGCTACAAACTTAATTACTTAACTTAAATACAGTATATCATAAATACAGAAAACATGCATATATCTATTTTGAGTATTTTTTGTTTTCTAAAGTTATAATATTAAATAAGTGTGTGTTGTTTCCTATATATAATAAACTCCAATTTTTCATCAAATAGTGCCATGACGTTTAAACCTGCCGCCAAGCACAGATAATTAGTTGTGGATCTATCACACAAATGGCTTAACAAAGCGGATTATCGAATAAATTATTAAAAATTATCAATGCCTGTAGACTTTCCAACCTGAAGAAAAACTCAGGTTAATTCGCTTTACACACAGCATATAATGTGGTATAATCAGTACACAAAGCAAGGAAATAGCGTTAAAATTCACAAAAGCTAACATTCCGAAGAGAAAAATACTCAAAATGAGTATTTCATTGCAAATCAACGCAGAGGTAAGGTTATGAAGAACAGTTGGAAATTTTCACCGGGCAAAAATAAGCGCCACAGTCGTTTAAAAAGACTGTCGGCTTTGCTGCTTGTTTTCGTCATGTTGCTGACCCAAATTCAGGTTGGCGCTTTCGCTGTGGAGGGCGATAATCAACCGGGTACTGCACCCAGTGCACCGGTAGACCCGAACACACCGGCAACACCGCCGGCAACAGATCCGAACACACCGGCAACACCGCCGGCAACGGATCCGAACACACCGACGACACCGCCGGCAACGGATCCGAACACACCTGCAACAGATCCGGCTCCGGATGCACCCGATAATGCGCCTGCACCTGAGCCTGAGCCTGAGCCTGCACCGATAGATGACATGCCCGACTTTACATACGACGAGAACGACACAAGAGCTTTTTCTGTTGTATTTAATGTTGAAGGTGTTCCGTCTACAGTTCAGCACTTAATGAACAACACGGAATTCTTATTTCCTTCCGTTGACACAAGTAGCGATGGCCGCCCCTTTGCCGGTTGGGCATTTGCTACCGAAGACGGCACAGTTTACTCTTCGGATGTAAGTATAAAAGATGAAGCTAATCGCGTGACTTTTGGCATACAGCCGGACGCGATCCTCAACTTCTATGCCGTTTACGGTGAGTTTGAGGGTAC
>CAYJFU010000005.1:27803-41252 GCA_964369445.1 uncultured Oscillospiraceae bacterium
ACCTACACAATTAACCATGTCTTTGATGATGGCACAGCGACACATATCTCATCGACAACCGAAGCCCTTGTTACCTCTGCATATCTCAATATAACTCCAAGCACTGACTTTGCATACAATAGCTATACAATCAAAAACGGCGAGACAGACATTACAGCTGATATAGCTACTGCTGCAGCTGCACTAAGAACAGACGGCTCAAGCGCCGCTGCGGGCACATTTGACCTTGCCGGTTTAGCCGGTGTAGCAGCCGCTACCGTTACTATTACCTATAATAAACCCACAACAGGCAACAACGATTACACTTTTGAGTACTATATAGATAACACAACAACAGCAAGTGCCGCAACAACACCTACTAATGGCATAACACTTGCGAATCTTGATGCAAATATTGACAGTTTCATAAAAAGCGCAACAGTACCGACCTTTGCTGACGGAACTTACGATACTGCTACAGTTGAATATTTCAACACACCCGAATTTAAAGAAGTTGTCACTGAGCAGGCAACTAATGATGGTTTAATTTTAACCGGAATGCAGTATATCGGCTCTAAAACAGTAGACAATGGTGATGGCACAACAACGGTACAACTTTATATCGCAAAGATAGAGTATGAGCTTGTGTTTATCCCAAAGACTGTCAACACTAAAATAGACGGCACGACAACGACAGTGTCGATGGGTATTGTTGACAAAGACACAGGCACTCTTTATGGAGATGGTGTAAACCCGACTTATGATTATCGTCTTGCAGAAGCAGCCGGTGCTACAGAAAAAATAGACGTTGAACATACCTATAATGGAACTACCGGCAACTATTCGCATACCCAGTACCCCAACAATGAGGCATATGTTAGCGGAGTTGCACCGACATATAAGGTTTACGCAAGAGTTGGTGACGATCTAACAAATGTATGGCCCACAACGCAATACGAAGAAACCTCTTACCATTATATAAGAGACATCGGTCGCTTTACGGATAACGGTTTTGGCATATACTATCCGGGTGTAGGTAAATCATATTTTGCCGGTATTTGGTACATGACCGATATCATCGGCATTGCAAACCAATCTTTTACCGGTACAATTACAAGCAACATACCAAACTTGACATTTGTTGAGGGTATGATACCCAACAACGGACACACACAAAACCTACTTATGCAGTTACAGCGTCGTTACCCCATCGACACTGAAGCATACTACGAAGTACCGAAAAGTGTTTTTGATGCCAGTGCTCTTGAAAAAAGACAATATGAGCATGACGGTGAGACAAAATACTTCCTCAAGCATTTGGGAAAAGGTAAAAATGCATCCTACTACGCTGATGGAATAGCTTTCTCCGGTGTCCGTGACCTGTGGGATGTCTGGTCTACAGTCGAAGAGGATAGAGATGCTGATGGCGAGATTGATGTTGCTGTCACATACTACGACCGCAACGAGGCAATGGTTGAGTTTGATCTTAACGGTGCCGCACATGGCGTGACTGACCTTGACGGCGTAGCAGCCCCTGCCACATTGACAACACATGAAGAAGCTACCATTAAGGTTGGCACATATTATAAAGATATACAGTCTGATTCCCCGACACCGACAGGTACCGTAGACGGCTACGAGTTTGCCGGTTGGTACTATGACAAAGCGGGCAAGGATAAGGTCGACTGGGAAAATGACTACATTGACAACGGCGACCGTGAGCTACGTGACGAAGTTGGCGTTGTAACCCTTTACGCAAAGTGGTTGCCGGAGGGTACAGGTGAAATCAGCATCGAGCATGTACTGGTTAACGCAGACGGTAGCATAACAGAAGAAATAACTTCACAAACAATTAAAGCAGTAGATCTCTATACAAGCTACACCGCATACGCGATGAACAGCAATGATATTGCAACAGCGTTAAAAACGAGTAAGGTTTATGCACTGGCAGATGGCATTGCGTTCTCCTACACAGTTACACCGCAAATTGGCGACATTGCCCCTATCATTACCTTTAAATACGTTGAGCAGACAAAGGGTTCAAGATCATACAAAGTATACCACAAGATTTACGGCACAGGTACAAATCTTGAGGGATCACCCGAAATATTCCACAGCAACAACAGCTCAAGTGTAATTGCCAATGCAAAATTCTTTGCCGGATACATGCTGGTAGATGACAGTGGAAACCCGACAGACAAAGCGTCGGTACAGCTTAAACCCGGTACTGATGGTAAAACAGAGCATACTTTCTATTACAAAGCATTTACCGCAGGCACAACTGTAAGTGTTCGTGTAAACTTTACCGGTGGTGCACTTTCCACAGCAACACCGACAGCAATCCAGATACAAGATGAGATAAAAAGTCAAAGTCTCGATACCATCAAAATTGGTGGCGAAATTGACACAACCGCTCTTGACGGCGCTACACTGTTTAGCCTTGTAGATGACAATAACATCCTCACGAGTCTAACCGGTTTTGCCGCCACAGATTACACCCCGACCGCAGACTACTCTGCTGTTACAAATTTAGATGATGGCAAGGCATACTACGGTCAGCACACAATAATCACTCTTAACCTTGCACCTAAGAGCGTAGATGTTACATTTGACCCGAACGGTGGTGCATGGAACGGCGACAGCGACAACAAGGCTGTTGCAACAGGCAACACAGGCACACTTCCGAGTGATGAAATACCTGCCGACCCGACCCGTGAAAACTATACCTTTAATGGTTGGTTTACAGCGGCAAGCGGTGGCGCAGAGGTAACAGACCTCGATACAAGAGTGTTTACAGCACCTACAACACTGTACGCACAGTGGACAGGTAATGCCGTTACTGCGACATTTATTCAAAACCACGATTCAAGCGATGACACAGAACTTGCTACAGTAAACGGTGTTTATGGCGGAGTATTCGACTTTAGCTCCGTTACTGACCCGACACGCGGCGGTTATAAGTTTATAGGCTGGAACACAGTCCGCACTGCAACAACAGGTACACCGACAAGCGGATTGAACACTGCTGTAAACGGTAGTGTAACCTACTATGCTATATGGGATGCAATTGAGGTTACATTTGACCTGAATGGTCCGACAGATGCAGTTGCATTTGATCCGGCGAACACACCGGCTACACAGGGTGTCAACGAGCAAAACAAACTTGACACACTGCCGAGCGCAAAGCGTGATGTGCACAAATTCCTTGGTTGGGCGACAACAAGCGACGCGACAGTAGCTAATGTAGATACCGATAAGATCTATACACAAGATACAACACTTTACGCTGTATGGCAGGCGATACCGCCTGCACCGGCAGACTTGTTTAGCCTTGACCCATCAGCTTACACAGGAACATATGACGGTGTTGCACACGATGCTGTTAGTTTCACACTTAACAGCAAATATACAGCAACAGGCGACAATCCTAATGTAAAGATTTCCTACCATATTGGTGGTTGGTTAAGCACTGATCCCGAGAACAACCTATGGGTTGATGAGATGCCGACAGTGACCGAGGTTACTGACCTAGCCGGACAGTACGTCTGGATAAGGGTAATGTCCACTACAGACGATTTCCTACCGTACTTTTCAGATGAATTAGACCCGACAGTTAACCCCAAAGAAGTAACGGTTACAGCCAATGCTGTTAACATCAAAGCTTTCGAAACACTGCCGACAGTAGGTTATACAATACCGGTCGGTGCCATCGTTGAAAACACCAAGACAAGCAAGACAGCGGCTGAGGAAGAAGATTCCTTTAAAACAGCACTTGACGCTGCAACAACACTGGCATATACTTCAAACGTTAAAAATGATACAGTTGCCACTTACACAGATGGTGTTGCATTTACTCCGGCTACTGTAGCAGGTACAATCCACACTAACTACACCGTTAAACTTGTACCGGCAGATGTTAAAGTTGAGGCTAATGATGCTGCTTTCACAGCATCAGCAAACGACATAACAAAAGCCTACACAGGTAATGCACAAGACTTCACCCCGAACCCGACAATAGTGCTGCCGAACGGTTTGACACTCAGCGAGGTTGGCGCACCTACCTACATGTACGACATTGACGGCGACGGTACTTATGAATCCGCAACAGCACCGTCCATAACGGATGCCAACGAAGATACAAACGGCCAGACAATCGGCGTACAGGTAAAAATCCCCGGATTTAGCACACCTGCAACATTTACCTATGTTGCCACAATGAACCGCGCTGTTATTAACCTGACGGCAACGAACGTTGAGCAGTACACACATGTTGAACTGCCGGCAGAGGGTGACCTTGAGTACACCTACACACTTGGCAATGCTGTAACTGACAGCGATGCTGATATAAAGGGTTACATTGCAGGCGCAAGCATCGCAGTTAACTACAAGCAAGCAGTTGCAAACTACGACATCACAACAGCAAACACATATAGTGATGAGTTGGTGTTCCCGACAGGCGCAACAACCGGTGATGCAATAGGCACAAACTTCAAACTTGGCACAATTACACCGGGCGACATCATTATCAATGATCGCAAGGGCGGTGACGACGGCGATACATTTGGCGCAAGCGCACCTGATGTAACACACACCTACAACACCACCGAGCAGGACTTTACATCGGTACCGGTACTGACACAGCCGACAGGCATGTCTGATGCAACATGGAACTCCATCGCAACCGGCGTTGTGTACGCATACGACCTTGACGGCGATGCAACCAACGGTTACGAATCTGCAACCGCACCTAAATTCACAAACGTTGCGGACAGCAAAACCGTTAAAGTTCAGGCTACAATCAGTGGCTTTGCACCGGTAGAATTTACCTACCAAGCTATAATGAACCGCGCCACGGTTGACCTCACAGCACAAAACGTAAATATCAAAGCACACGGCATACTGCCGACAGCAAGTGCAAGCGAAACACTTCCGTACACCATTACAAACGGTCTGTTTGATGCAAACGGCGCTAAAGTCACTGACGAAAGCGGCGACCAGACAGGCGAAGCCGATTTGAGAGCTGACATTGCAAACGCTAGCGTTTGGGTTGGTTACCTGCAAAACACATATGTGTTGACAAGTGCAACCACATACGCAGATAACGTTGTATTTAAAGCAACTACAGCCGGTATGGACATCGGTGCTAACTACAAACTCGGCAATGTAATACCTGCTGACATCAATATCACAAATCAGGGCGAAGAAGAGCTCGAAGAGCTTATTCAGACAAACCCGACAGGTGGTACAGAGGTCTACAACGGCACAGAACACACATTTAACAGCTTAGTACCGGTACTGCAAGACGTACCGACCGACGCTGATGTTACCGTTCTCTACAGCGTTGACGGTGGCGCAGCAACAGCAACAGTACCGAGCCTTACAAACGTAGACAAAGCAAGCGTTACGGTAACGGTTGAGGTAGAGGGCTTTGACGGCAAACTTACTTTCTCGAATCTTGAAATTTCCGTCACACCGGCAACACTTACGGTACAGGCAAACAACATAACACTGCCGACCTACACCGACCACACAACTTCTACACTTACATTTGACCTTGTAGAAAACGCAAACAGCGTTGTATACGCAAACACACAGAGCAATGCAACTATCGTAGCAGAGCGTAGCGCAATCAACACCGCACTCAACAACCTTATAAGCGCAAGCGGTTCTGTAAAGATGGCATTTGCAACGGGCAACTATGACAACACAACAGCAAACACCTACAGTGACGCCGTAGTATTTAACCCGACAGCTACAACCGCGATTGTCCACGGCAACTACAACATCGTGTTAGTACCGGGAGACCTTATCTTTACAACACGTTCCGGCGATAACGGTCTTACACTGACAGCCGAGGACATGACACGTGAGTACACAGGCGCAGAGCAGACACTCAACGGTAATGCAAGTGCAACACTGCCGACAGGTTTGACAAGCACACCGACCGTTACCTACACCTTCACATACCCGACCAACAACAGCAACCGTGAGGGTGCAAAACTTACCGATGTACAGGCTACACCTGTAACGGTTACAGTAACAGCAAGCGCACAGGGCTTTGCCGATGTAAGCAAAACATACACAGCAAACATCACACCGGCAGCACTTAGCGTTGAAGCGGCAGACCATGCGGCAATAACCTACGGCGATGCTGTACCGACAGACTTTACAGCACTTTACAGCGGCTTTAAAACAGTTGCCGACGAAAATGCATACAAAGCTGTAATAGCAGGACTGACATTTGCAACGGATTACGATCAGCATGACGATGCAAATGTAGGCTACGACGTAAGCATAGCAAACATCGACCAAACCGCTTGGAACACAGCAGCCGGCACACTGAACTACACACTTACCGCAACAAACAATGACCTTGAAAACCTTCCGGTTGTAAAGGCAACCCTGACCGCCACACCTGATGCAGGTCAGAGCAATGTGTTTGGTACGGATGTTCCGACAATCGTCTACAGCATAAGCGGTAGGGTTGTCAACAGCAACAGCAACAACACCGATGCGGCTATCAGAGCAGAGCTTAACAATCCGTTTGAGGTAACAGGTCTCACCGAGACATCGCTTGTAGCCAGCTACAACATTGTTAAAGCAACAAACGCACCGGCAAGCATCACCAACTACAACGTAGTTTACTCAACAGATAGCACAGAAACACTGTTTGAAGTAGAGGAAAATGACACCCTCCAAGTGGTATCCGCCACAGGTTACACAGGTGTTTATGACCTTGACCCGCACGACTCACTGACAGGCCTTGAAATCAGCTTTGATGTATGGGATAAAGACGAGGGCAAGCCGGTTACGATAACACGTAACTTCCTGCCGCAACACATTGAAGCAGGCAAAGCCACAATCAGCCACAACGGCGTTGACTACCCTGTTGAATTCACGGTAGTAAAGGTCACAAACGTTGATGACAGCAAAGAGTACACAGTTGCAGTATCTATAAAAGGATACAAAGGCACAAGTACCAATTACAACGTAACTATCAGCCCGATAGAGGTTACCGCCACACCGACAACAGGTGACATCACCTACGGCGACGCGGCACCCACAGCGTTTGACTACACACTTACAGCAACAAACTCCGCAAAATACACAACGCTTAACCGCGACTACGTAAACCTCAACGAGACATTGTCCTACAGCACAAACTACAACACCTCCGCAGCGGCTACACGTGGCGCAACAGCAAAAACCATTAACGCTGCAACCGCAGACGGCAACATGCCGACTATAGCGGAAAAAGGTAAGGACACACTCACAAATCCGAACTTTGTGGTGACAGACATTGCAACAGGCTCCTTTAATGTTCTTAAAGCACAGCTTATCATCAATGCTAACAACAAAATTTGGACTTACAACACAGCGATGCCGACACTTGACGCATCAGCTATAGGCATCAAGTACACCGAGGATGCACCGTTTGCAGGTCTGGCGCTGAACTTCAGCACAACCGCACTTGCTACATCACTTCCCAACAGAGGTGAACTGAATGACGGTACCTACGCTATAACCGTATCGGGCGCACTGGTTAACGACAACTATGTTGTGACCTACAACCCCGGCAAGCTTGACATCGTAAACAACGGCGAGCTTACAGCGACAGGTACACCGTACAACGGCACATACGACGATGCAGATCATCCGGCACTTTCAAACCCGACATCCAACGTACCGGGCGCAGAGCTTTCCTACAGCATTGATGGCGGTGAGTTCACCACCGAAATGCCGAACGTTAAAGATGCAGGCACCTACACAGTAGTCATAAGGGTAACAGCTGACGGCTACGACACTGTAGAAACCAACCCGATAACGGTTACGGTAGCACCAAAGCCGGTAACAATCACAGTCGGCAACTACCAACGCCTTACAACCGAGCCGGAGCAGATTTACTCCGCAACGGTAGACGGACTTGAGGGCGACGACACAATGGCTTACACCATAAGCCGTGTCGAGGGCAACCTAGCTGCGGCATACCTGCTGTCAGCAAGCTACACACCGGATTCCAACTACACGGTAACGGTAATACCGGGTCTGCTTACACTGATAGCACCGCCGACACCGGCACCAACCCCGACACCGGCACCAACCCCGACACCGATAGTACCGACACCGACACCCACAGATCCGACACCGGCACCGGTAACACCGCCGGCTGACGACGATGACACAACACTTGACCCGGCAGCACCGGCACCGGAAATACCGGTAGACGACCCAACAACGCCTGAGGACGAGACCGAAGACACCGAGATAATCGGCGACATCGAGACACCTCAAGGCCCCGGAGACTTTGAAATCGGTGATGTGGAAGTACCGCGCGGACCGTTCGCAAGCGACGCCGCATGGGCACTGATTAACTTACTGCTCACCATAGCGACCGTAATAATGAGCATCGTAATGCTTATCGGCTACTTTGGTAAAAAGAAGAAAGAAGAGCAGGAAAACGGCTATACCTACAGAAAAGACATCAACCGCAAAGGTAAAGTCCGTATACTGAGCATCGTTCCGGCGATTGTCGCTGTCGTGACCTTCATCCTAACAGAGGACATCACACTTCCGATGATACTTGTCGACAGATGGACACTGTTGATGGCAGTTATAGCTATAATTCAGGTTATAGTAATCATAGCCGCCCGCAAGACAGAGACCAACAAGGAAAAAACCGATACCGAGCAAGTACTCGTAAGAACAGAGACACAGGCACATATGTAAACTAGCACGGAATTTAGCGCAGCAATGATAAAATGCCCCTCGCCGTTTGGCGAGGGGCATTTTAGATATTGTTAAAGTTAATTTTAAAAAGGATACAAGGTGCACGGTGGAAATTTTGACTATTAAGGCAGATGCCAAAATACGGCATGTATTTCGATAGACGCAGGCGAAGATAGGTGGAATTTCCGCCCAAAAGATGTTGCGGTTTATAAGTACTATTATGTAACGTTTATACCTGAAAATCTCTTTTATTATAAACTACCGCACCTGCTAAGAGTGCAACTATATAAATAGCAATGTATATCACAAGCATAACAGCTGTCTGCTCGCTAAAAGCAATAACCTCTTGCACATTTAAGGTTATGAATGGAGAAAAATTCGTCAACCAGCGCGCATTTTCATCTAACAGCTCCCCTAGGTAGCCTAGCATATAGCTTACAAGTACCACAGATGCAACGACCGAACCGCTTCCGATTTTTGCGCTTATTCCGGCAAACATCAGACCTATTCCGCCAAAAAGGAACGCGGAAAAACTAGTGATTTTGGCGGAGGATATGATATGGGCAAGTACAAAACTCTCACCACCGCCGATAAAACCACAGGCTATAGTAGAAACAATTGCCCCAAACACAACGGCGGCGACGGCGATTAATGATGTAAAATATTTTGAAATGTAAATTTCCAGCCTGCTTACCGCTAAAGAATTTAAAAATTCTATAGATTTGGTTTTCTCTTCTTTTGTGATTAAAGCGGCTGAAAAGGTTGCGGAAAATATTGAAGCGGCAACTAAAATCAGGTTGTAAATCATTCCAAAATAGGTGATGTAATTTGACATATCAGCCATGTTTTCCATGCCGACAAACTGCATTAATTCCTGCGGCATAACATCAAATTTAGCCTGTGCTAGATCCTGTATAGACGGAAAAAGTATCATGTAAAGTGTCATGATAGAAAAAATCGCAACACCCCACCCAATAATTGCTTTTTTGCTTGTCATTAGATTGAAACGGCATAGCATAAATATATTTTTAAACTCTATATTTTTCATGGCTTTAAAGTTTCCTTTCGGTGCTTTGGCACTGTTAAGTAGAAATGAATAAAAATCATATTAACCCGGAAAGTGCAATGGAAAGCGATATTTGTCCATTTGAAATTAAAAAAGTCGCTACTTTTCGTAATAAGACATAAATTCATCTATTGCGGTTTTGTTTTTAATTTCAAGGCTTTCGAGCCTTATTTCAGCCAATTTCTGAACTAGCAAGTTTATATCTCCCTCAACTTCATAACTTTGAAAAACTCCGTCTTTTGTTGTATATGAAACGATTTGCTTATACTTAATCTTCACATCTTTCATGTCAAAATAGTCGGCAATTTCGCCGTCGACGATAACGGCAACTTTATCGCAATATTTTTCAATTTCGTTTAGGTTATGGCTTGATAAAAACACCGTCTTTCCTTTTTGTTTTTCCTTTAACAGCAATTCAAAAAATTTGTTTTGCATAAGTGGGTCAAGACCGTTTGTCGGCTCATCAAGTATTATCAGCTCGGCATTTTTTATAAAGCCCTGTACCAGCGAAAGTTTTTTTCTGTTTCCAAAGCTAAGCTCCTGCACCTTTTTGCACAGATCAAGTTCAAAATAATCACTGATTTTTCTCATCTCCTCCACCGAAGTATCGGTGAAACCCAGCGCAAACAGCAGTAGCTTTTCACAAGTTATATTGTCGTAAAAAGCTGATTCACTCGGCACATAACTAACCCTGGCTTTGATGTTTTTGCTGTGCTTTTCGCTGTCAAGTCCCAGTATTTTTATACTGCCCTGAGTTGGATTTAGAATGTTGAGCATAGTCCTCAAAGTAGTGCTTTTGCCTGCGCCGTTTTTACCGACAAAGCCTACAATAAGTCCTTTGTCAACCGAAAGGTCTATTCCTTTAACTGCCGCGACACTGCCATAGTTTTTTACGAATTTTTTTATTTCTATAACACTCATAATCCTTTTCCCTTATGTTCTGCTGTGTTGACACTAATTACGGTTTTAGCCCATTAAAACCTGCCGTGGTCGTCTGCATCGCACCCGATGCGTAATACGCATTAAAAACGTCCATGACAAGCTCGCCCAGTTCATAACCGTTTGCACCCTTTTCAATGACGGCGGCGACGGCTATCTGTGGGTTATCAGCAGGGCCGTAAGCCACAATAACGCTGTCAAAATGCCCCTCGGCGGACTGGGGTGTGCCGGTTTTTATCGCCACCTCAAACGGCAGTTGCGACAAAAACTCTGCCGCCTGCCCCATGCGGGATGCCGCTACCATTCCGTCCTCGATGTTTTGGTAAATGGAACTGTCCTGATAGAGCACGCGGATAGGATCTCCACTTGCCTCATATATCGTTTCAGTATTATCATAACTGCGTATACTCTCGACGATGTGTGGTTGCGGCACGTCACCGGCACTCGCAAGGGCACTTGCGTACTGCGCAAGCTGTAACATCGTCACCGACGTGTCGCCTTGACCTATTGCCGCCTGTACTACATCACCCTCGTACCACGGCAGACCGTCCTGCTCACGTTGTTCGGGTGTAGAGAGGGTGCCTGTGGCGGCAGGCAGTTCAAACTCCGTGTCACGTCCAAGGCCCAGTGCGTAAGCGTCCTCCATAAATGTGTTTATCGTCAGTCGGCGCCCCATCTCGTAAAAGTAAACGTTGCAACTTACCTGCAAGGCGCGCTCAAGGTCAACATGTCCATGCACACCGGTACATCCGGGTGTAAAACCGGTATCGGCGTAATGCGTGTATGTGCCGGTGCAAACCACCGTCTCGTCGGCAGAAATCCCCCCCATCTGGGAGGAAATAGCCACCGCCGGCTTAAAAGACGAGCCGGGTCGGTAAAGTCCCATAAAAGCCCTGTTGAAAAGCGGCTCGCCGGGGGTGCTTGCTATGTTTTCGTAGTCGGTGCTGAGCAGGTTTGCGTCGTAACTGGGGTATGTTGTGGCGGCAAGCACTGCACCTGTATTCACCTCCATAACCACCGCCGCACCTGCGTCTGCGGGTATGTTGTAGGTGTTAAGTTCCCCAATGATGCGCGCCAGCGATGCCCATGTCGTGCGCTGAAGCTCACTGTCCACCGTCAACGTCACGGTGTCGCCGGGCACAATGGGTCGTGTCTCGACAAAGGACACGAGTGCACCTGTTGAGTCGCGCTCGACTGCCACCTCGCCGTCAACACCGCGTATATACTGCTCCATTGCGCGCTCAACACCGCTTCGACCAACTGTGTCACCGAGTCATAGTCCTCGGCGAGGATAGGACCTGCGGTGCCGAGAATGTGCGGCATAAGTGTGCCGTCGGGGATAAGGCGCTTGGAGGTCTCGATGACCTCGACACCTTTTAGCAGGTCGCCGTTTTCAAGCACCATATGCAATAGCTCTTCGCCGATGTCCTGCGCCACGTTGTAGGGTGTCAGGTAGTTGTAATTGTGTTGCTCCATGCGCAGACGTATACCGCAGATGGTTTCGCGGTAGCCGGTCATGAAGTTTTGTATGCCGTACTGCTCAAAAAGCGACTGCGGATTTGACGGCAATGCCACGGTGGGTGGCGTGTACCCGACCTCGTCAAACATTATGACAAGTTGCAATAAAATGCTGTTCAACTCCTCCGGTGGCAGGAAAGGTCGCTGCAATTGTAGGTCATAGGACACCTCATTTGCGACGAGTAGGTTGCCGTCACGGTCGAGTATTTCGCCGCGGTACATCGTATCGCATCAGCACCGTGTCACCGACAAGTGAGGAGTACTCGGCACCTTTAATAATTGTCAGCTGTATTAAGCGCAAAAAAAAGACAAAAAGAGCAAGGCTCAGAATGATATAAAAGCCTTTGATTCTTCTCTCTCTTTTCATTGTTTTCTCCGAGGGCGATTATTTTTTGTGCATAGCTGACCAATGTCAACGACTAAGAGAAATATAACCGCTTGTACAAAATTCGATATGTTTTGGATTGTTTAGTGCGACAACCACGAGTAGCGTAAAAAACTATTACGCTTAAGCTAGTGAATTGAATAGCTATTCAAGATTATTTTCTCTATCCAAGAGCATAATAACGTCCGACAACTTTAAAAACAACAGTGAAACAATTGCCGTATAAAATATTGTAGGTATGGTATGACTTGAAAGAGTCGAGAACACGGCGCTGTAGCCGTAAAGCAGGTGGAAAAACAGTACATCGGCAAGGCAAAGTACACTTGTGAGCACTACCGTGGCGAGGATGTAATGGCTGTTGCGGGCATTTAACCGATCAAAAATGACCACAAGGGCGATACAACCGCAAAAAAGCATGAGACCATAGTAACCGAAAGGGCGCTGAGCCGCAAAATCCCACGCAAAGCCGAACAGCAAAGCCGTGATACATGCGATGGTCGGGCGGCGGCTTTTAAGGGCAAACGCGGACAGTATCGGCACAAGCAGAATAGGGCGTACGCCCCCTATTTCAAACAGTCCGCTCGTCTGTTGAGCGGCATAGCACAAGACGGTGAGCAGGACAAACAGTATCGGTGGCAGTGCGCGACGTACTTTAGCCATTTAACCACCAACCACAAACACCGTGGATATACGGTGTATGTCCTCAAAAAGCTCAACGTGTGCCGTGGCGGTGCGACCGCTGTCCGACACGTCCAGTGATTTGACAGCGCCTATGAGCAGGTTTGGGGGCAGTAAACCGCCCTCACCGGATGTTACAACAAGGTCACCGACAGCA
>CAYJFU010000005.1:41262-42166 GCA_964369445.1 uncultured Oscillospiraceae bacterium
CAACCGTCGTCGTTTTGGGCAGTAGCGTCAGTGCGGTCAGCCCCTCGGAAGAGATGTCCGGTTCACCGACGATAACACCAGTCTCGTCGTTGCCGACAACGCGTGCCGATATGTTAAGCTCGGGGCTGAGCACCGTACGCACGGTGCTATAGTGCTCCGTCGCCACCGACACCACTCCGCAAAGACCAAACTGCCCCATGACAACGTCGTCCTCATACACGCCGTCGTCGGTACCAAGGTCGATGGTGAATGTCGCAAAAAGCCCCATCGGGTCGCGCCCCGATATCTCGGCGCTTTGCAGGTTAAGCTCCGGCATGTTTTGCTGTGCCGCCTCAAAGTCCTGTGCCGCCTGTATCTGCGACAACTGCTCCTCGTACATTATAATTTCATTTTGTAGCAGCGCAAGTTGAGATTTTAACTCAATGTTTTCCGCGGCAATGTCGTTTGCGGTTGCAAAACTGCTAAAAAAGCCGATAAAGTTGCGGCTGACCGACTGTGAAAGTTGCGCAACCGGTGTCAGCACCGTGACGACAGTCTGTTGCAACGGTGTTGTCGGCGTGCCGAGATTACCGGCATAAATCATAAGCGCGAGCACGGCGACGGCAGTCACCACAGTCGATAAACCTTTTCATAGGTCGTAGCGGTCGATTGCCCACTCGACAAACTGCGTGCTGTACTCGGACAGTTGCTGTTCTATATGACCAGAACTCAAAAGCCACAGCACCGCGGCAAACAGCACACCGAACACTGTAAAAAGCACGATGTTACCGATAATTTTCAAAATCTTTAAAAATATTTGCATTATTTTATTCCATATTTATTTTTTAGCTATAATCAATTTACTTGAAAACGATGCAGGAGATTCTAGTAGGAATTTTTCCTATCAAGGCGAACGATACATGCG
>CAYJFU010000005.1:42176-44795 GCA_964369445.1 uncultured Oscillospiraceae bacterium
GATGAATTGGTCTTTAAGTTACCGATTATATTATTTTAACATAAAACACGCTTACAATGCAATAGTTGTAGTGAGATAGGTATGAATAATGGCGGTGTTTTGACTTTTTGTGCAAATTACACTTTGCTTGCCGGTGGGGAATAGGGTGCACGGGAAAATCGCTGAACAACTTTCGTTAGTGGAATATAATTTTACAACACAACCGTCCTATTCAATGATATAGAATAAATAATAGCCTCTTTCACACCCACACCCAACCTGCGCTCGACGGCATCACAGTAAAACTTTAACTGCGGTCGGTACTTTTGGACAAGTTGTGCCACGTCGCTCACGCTGTCGGTCTTGTAGTCGACAAGCACCGCGCCATCCTCCTCCACAATGACAAGGTCGGCTATGCCCTGCACAAACAGTCCGTCAATGTTCGTTATAAACTCGTATTCACGATAAACGTCAGTGCAGTCGATAACCCTTTGCGCAAGCCTTGAAACGAAAAATTCCCTCAACTTTGCTCTGTTTAACAACTCGGCATCTTCACTTTTGATAAAAGCACCCGACACAAGCCGCTCTATCTCGCAGTCTATGTCCTTTTGGGCGGCACTAAAGTCACACAGTTGTAAAAACTCATGGGTCGCCGTGCCACGCTGTGCACCGCTTGCCTGCTGTGTCGAAAAGGAGGGCACACGCACAGCACTTTCTCCCTTTTGACCGAATAATAGCTCCGTGACGCCGGTTTTTATCGGTGCTGTTGTCTGCTCAATGTCGGGATAGGTAAAAGCAAACCCATTTACAAGCCGCTGTATCTGCGCTGTGTCCGCCGGCGGATCTGCATGTTCGAGGGTCGGTGGGGGCGGGGCTTGCTCCGTCACCACGTCCAGTCGACCCGATGCCGTCATTATCGGCAGTGTCGCCGCGCCGCCGAGTTTGCGCAGTGCGCCGCCGTCCGGATGTAACAGCGCAAAGTACAGCACAAGACGCGCGAAATTGCGCGATTCGCTGACAAGCGTGGGGGTGAGGCCGCCACTGCCGTACAGATAGGCCGCCGCACGGCTAAGCTCCTGATGGGCGTCTTTGAGTGCAACAAACGCGTAAAGCTGTTCGCGCGCGCGCGTGGCGGCAACGTAAAGTATGCGCAGTTCCTCGCTCTGTAACTCATTTTTGCCGACAAGGCTGACGGCGCGCCGCCACAGTGTGTCGCCCTGTGTCATCATGCCGGTGGCGACCTTCATGCCTATGCCGACAAGGTCGCTGTGAAGTATCGGCGGGTTGAAGTCGGTGTAGTTGAACTCTCGGCTGAGGTCGGCAAGGATGCACACGGGGTATTCCAGTCCCTTTGAGCGGTGTATCGTCATGATGTGCACAAACCCTTTGCGTGCGGCACGCGCGCCGGAAGAGGACAGGCTGTCAAGCCGCCGCACAAACCCGAAAAGCCCATTTTGTCCGACGGAATCGTATGACACGGCGAGCGCTTCAAGCTCGGCAATGCACTCCGAGGCGCCGGGCGACAGCGCACTGCAAAGTATGTAGGCATTTGTGGCATCGTAAATGCACTGCAACAGCCGCCGCACTGACACGGTGCCGGCAGTACGGCGCAGTTTGTCGTATGTGGCGATAAACCGTGCCGCCTTTTGCGTGTCGCTCTGTCGCAAACGTAGCATAAGGCGCAGGTCGGGTGTCTCGCTCGGGGAGGTCTCGTAGAGCGCGCACAATTCGTCGGCGGTAAATCCACCCAGAGGGGAGAGCAGTACCGCGGCAAGCTCCACCTCCGAAAACGGATTACACAGTAGCTTTAACATGCTCACCAGTGGCATGACCCCCGGCTCGCTTGTGAGGTCGTTTGCGGAAAACACGTCGGACGGCACACCCAGAGCGTTTAGCGCGGCACTGTACTCCGGCGCGCGTTTGGCTGAACGCAAAAGTATGCAAATCTGCTCCGGCTCGCGCCCTTTTGCGATAAGTCGCGCACACAGCTGTGCCACCTCGAGGGCATCACTCTCGCCCTCGGTGACCGTCAGCATGACACCTGTGTCGGGGGTGTGCTCGCGGCCGGGGTAAAGGCGGTTGTTCGCGTCGTAATCGACACCGCCGACATGTCGCGACATTATTGCGCCGAACAGGTCGTTGACGGTGCCGATCACCGACGGCGCCGAGCGGAAGTTTTTGGAAAGATAGACAACCTGCGCGTCATCGCTTTCGTTAAATCGGCGCTCCGTCTCGGTGAATATATCGGGGCGCGCTGAGTTAAAACCGTAAATGCTCTGCTTGACATCACCAACCAAAAACAGGTTGTGAGGACGGTGTGCCGAAAAACAGCGGTACAGGTGCTCGGCAAGCTTGTTTGTGTCCTGATACTCATCCACCATGACAATGTTGTAACGTCGGCAGACGGGAAGATTTTGCTGTGTGAACAGATGCGCCGTAAAATGTTGCAGGTCATAAAAGTCGTAGCAATCCTGACAGCGCTTGATGTCAAGCAGTGTTTTGCGGTAAAAGATCGCGGCATCACACAGCGCACAGACGTTGTCGAAGTGGACGGCGTTGTCGGCGGCTATCTGCTCCTTGTCGCAGTAAAAACTTTTCTCTTTAAGCTCTGTGACGATGGCTTTGACCCTGTCGCGCAGT
>CAYJFU010000005.1:44805-52017 GCA_964369445.1 uncultured Oscillospiraceae bacterium
TCGCCATCGGCATACGTGCAAACTCGACGGCAAAAAGCGCCCTGCGGCAATCGTCATATCCGCCACCCTTTGCGGCCTGTGCCGCCTCTTCAAGTTGCGCCTTTTCTATCTGTAGCACCGACAGCAGTTTTTCCGCACCGCTTTCCTCACCGACAAGCTGGGTGGCACCGTTATACATGCGCACAGCACCGCTCAGCACGTCTGCCGCATGGTTTAGCAGTATACCGCCCAGTGCCGAGCCGTCTATATCGGTCGCTTTTGCCGTCTGTTTCAGTTGCTCTGCGTACTGCTCGGGGTCGGGATGTCTCACCAGCGCATCGTGTATGAGCAGTATGCTCTCTTCCAGTTGCCTGCTGCTACGCGCACGCGGAAAACCCGATGCAAACCGCGCGAATTTAGGCTCGCACAGCACCGTGTCCAGCGTCTGTTGCATCGCCTGCACCTGCATAACCTCGAGGGCATCCTTTTCGCCGACGGTAAAGTCGGGCTTGATGCCGAGCACGGTAAAATACTCACTGCACAGCGCCTTGCACAGCGCATCCAGTGTGCCGATGTGCGCCCTGCCCAGTAGCAGACGTTGCCGCCGCAGATAGGCGGTTTGCGCACTGTGCAGACCGTTTGCAAGCCGCGCGCGAAGTTCCGCCGCCGCCGCGTTGGTAAAGGTCAGTATCAGCACCGTGTCCGCCGGTATGCCGAGCGCTTCATCGCTTATCATCCTCAGCGCGCGCTGTGTCAGCACCGCCGTCTTGCCACTGCCGGCGGCGGCATAGACGAGCAGACTTTTGTGCTCGGTATTTATGGCGCTGAGCTGTTGCTCGGACGGTTTAAACATCATTTCTCCTTGGTTTGTTGAAACACATACAGCTTTTATGTAAACTGACAACAATTTTCACGAATGCAACTACCGGTCGCCAATAGCATCAAGTTGGGGGATTATTCCTGATTACTACCACTCGGTGGGGGAAGGTAATTGAAAAAATATCAATGTGTTTAGATTAATGATATCAACATCGGTTGCCCACCCTGTTGTTGGTTTGCGTATTACAACAAACGTGGTTGTCTCACTAAGCTAAAACGGTAATTAATTGAACAAATCGGCGACCTTCACCTTTTCACGCTCTTTTACCCCTTGCACATGTCGGCAGACACTGCCATAGTCGCAGAACTCGCATGGCGTGTTACTGCCACAAAGCGGTACGGCGTCGTATCGCCCATGTGTCATGCCGGCGGCAACATCGCACAGCAGTTTGTCGATGTGCCTTTTCATAATGCCGGCGCGCTCCAGTGAAAACATCTTGTCCTTTGTCGTGGCGACTATCGTGCCGGCGGCGGTTTGTTTTGCCGGTATCGTTGCAAGGCTCATGGCGGTCAAGGACTGCTCATTGTTCAGCAACATGCCGTCAAAGGCGTAGTCGTTTGACTTTGGCTCACTGCTCAAAAACAGCGCCGCCGCCGGTTGTGCCTTATAACGTCCTGCGGCATAGAACATGTAGAGCAAAAGCTGTATGTCCAGTCCGTAAAACACATCCTGCAGGCTGAACGTCTTGGTGCCGGTCTTGTAGTCCACCACGCGCAGATACCTGTTGCCGTCGATGTCACAGCTGTCTATCCGGTCCACCTTGCCGGTGACGATGACCTTTGTGCCGTCGTCGGTTATGAGACGGTAGCTGTCCTCACCGTAGCGTGGCATGTCGCACTCCGTCGCCACGGGTCTGAAAAGGCTGTCCGACTGTTCCTGTTTTATAAAGAGCAGTAGCCGTGCGGCGGACTCTCGCAATCGCTCGATAATGTATTGCAGTCGCACCGGCAGGTTGTCGCCAAAATACGCTTTTATGTACTCGTCGGTGAGACGGTGGGTCAAGGTGATAAGCTGCCGGTCGGGGATGTCGGTAAGTTCGCCGTTTTGCTCCAGCACCTTTTCCAGTATAAAATGCACTAAGTTGCCGGCGACATCGGCAGATAGCTCCAGTTTGCGCACCGGTTTTATGTTAAGTACATATTTCAAAAGGTAGCAAAAAGGACAGTTGCTGTAGGTGGAAACACGGCTCTGCGACAGGTAAAGCGGCTCGGGTAACAGTCTTTTCATAGTGTCACTGTCACTTAGATCAAAGCAGGGTTGCCGCGCCGCTGTCAGCACGTCGCTGACAACCTCCTCACAGCCGAATTGTCCCAGTGCCGCTTGTAGTGTCGCCGTCTCGCCCGACGGGTCAAACACCTCGCGCGACAGTGTAAACGCCGCCGCCTTTACAGTTGCCGTCAGGTCGTATCGTGACAACATGACGGTGGGCAGGTCGTGTTCTATCAAGAAGTGCAGTGCGCCGGACAGCTCCTCCTGCGGTTTGAGGTAGCTTATGTGCAGTGCTGTTTTCGGGGTGCACAGCGTGCGGTACAGATATAAATCCTCAAGCATAACGCGATTTTCGTAAAGTCCGGGCAACATGATGTCCTGCGCGGCGAGAGCCTCTCTGTCGGCGTGGGTCAAAAGCCCAGACGCGCCCACCTGCGACGGGAACACACCGCTGTTGACACCTACGGCGAACAGTATCTCTACATCGTCGCGCACCAGCCTGTCGGGGGAGGACAGCACCACGCTGTCCCTTTTTTGCGGTATGGTGTGAAACTCGGTGTTTTGCAAAAGTATCAAAAACAGGCGATGCAACTCCTGCACCGACAGCGGTTGCTTTGCAAATTCGTGCAGTTCTTCCAGCAGTGCGAGCACGGCGTTGAGCTCCTGCAAACAGTGCTCACAACGACCTGTTACACCGAGAGCAAGCAGTGTATCGTACAGGTTGAGCGCGGAATTTTCTTCACGGTAAAGTGGTGATAACCTCGCGACGATATTCGCCCTTATAGGCTCGCCGCTTGCGTAACGCTTTTGCTGTTCGGTTATGTCGATGCCGCCGCGCCAGTCGGACGGTGATGGGTCAAAGCGCAGTGCCCAGTCGGTGAGCGCCGCCTGCTGTGTCTCGTCGATGTCGCAAAGACCGGTGCCGAGCAGTGTGAATATGTCGGCGGTGTTTAAGCCGGACATAAGCGATATGAGCGACAGCACAAGCACAGCCGGTGCGCTGTGTCGCAACTCGTCCGGCTCGTCAAGGTAAACCGGTATGTCAAAAAGCGAAAACGCACGCAGTAGCTCGCTTCGGTACTGTTGTGGCTCGCGCATGACAACGGCGATGTCGCTGTAACGCACCCCACCTGTTATATAACGGTGTATCGTCGCGGCGACCTCGTGTATTTCCTGCGCGCGGTTGTCATACGGCGAAAGGGTTATGCGGTCGAACACGCCGTAAGCCTCGTTGGTGGCGAGGTGCAGATTGAGTTGCTCCAGTCCGCCTTTTGCACGGCGGTTTTCGGTGAGCAATACGTGCGGTGCAACAGGTATACCGTTTTGCTCGGCAAGGCGCTCGAGGTGGCGACCGGTCGCAAGCACCGTGTCGAAAAAGTCTGCGCCACCCTGCAGTGCCGGCGCGCACAGCGTCACGGTGACACTGTCGGACGAGGCAAGTATTGCGGATAAAAGCTCGTATTCCGGCCGTGTAAAGCCGTCAAAGTTGTCAAGATATATATGTATGCCGCGCAAAAAGTCTCGGTACTCCCCAATGGCACTTGCGGCGCGGGTTATTCTGTCCTCCGGCTCCAATCTGCCGTCCAGCAGTGCACAATAGGCGCTGTAGATAAGTGACAAGTCGCGCATCTTGTCGTCTGCGGCAAGTTTTGCAAGCTCCTGCGGTGAGACGCTCTTTTTAAACTCCTTTATTATCTCGGCGCAGGCGGTGTAAAATCCGGGCGAGTGCTTGCCGTTAAAGTAGACAAGCTTTGTCTCGACCGCAAGCACGGCGCGACGACAGATAGCCACCCGCGCCGCCTCTGACACAAAACCGTCGACAGCACCACCGTGTTTTTGCTCACTTTTACGCGCAAGCCGTGCAAAACTCTCCACCTGTATGTAATGACAAGCGGTGTCACCAAACCGTTTTGTCGTATAAAGCTCGGCGGCAGAGGTGAATTGTTCAGGCAATAAAAGGATACAGCGCTCGCCGCGCCGCACCCTTTGTTCCATGTCCCTGTAAAGGTATTCAGTTTTACCGCTTCCGGCTCTTCCGTATATCAGCGTCAGTTTACAGTCATTCAACTTGAAACCCACCACATCTTTCCGGCAGAAATTCCGCCTACATTCGTTGTCGTCAATCGGAATACGACAAGTGTTACTCACTCTTCAGCCTTCAAATTAAACTATTATGCTTACTCTCCGAAATACTTTTCATACAGCTCCACCGTCGCAAAACGTATGTCCGGCTCGCTGTTAATTAACTCCAATTGATGCTTGTCATACATCTGTTCAATGGGGGCTTCCACACTTGCACTGGGTAGGCAAAGTGGTGGAAAAAGTACGCACCACCAGTTACGGCCCTCGCCTTCGCCTATGGTAAGTCTCAACGCTTCATAGTAGCCGCCGGGCATGGAAAATTGCTCATAAGTTGTCGTCTCAAAAAACATGCGTGTGGTCTGCGCCGTGACATCCTGTTCAAGACCGTGCTCGGACAACACCTGCTGTGCAAGCTCCTCTATCTGTGCAAGCTCACTGTCCGCGACGGCTACCGACTGCGCAAGGCTGTCCGTTTCGGTGAACAGGTAGCCTTTTTGCTCAAGCAGTGCATCGCGCACGGCAAGTTTTGCCTGTTGGTCGATGTCACTGTCGCTGTTTGCAAGGATATGCAGGCGCAACGTCTGCCCCCTTATATCGTCGGCTGTGGCGGAAAAGTCCGCGATCCCGCTGAGCAAAACCGTCAAGATAAAGCCGAGTATCACGCCTATTTCTATCGCTAAAACCCCAGATTTTGAACTTCTCACCCTACCGAGGGTGACCTTTGTATCGGTGGCGGCAGATGACGGTGTAAACATGTACTTAAAAAATGTAACGGCGCGGTTGTTTTGAATGTTTTTCATAGTAACTCCTATGTATTTTTTGTTATATACATAGTTGTCTATCGCATCGGGTTTTATACAAAGGAATGTAAAATTTATTTTTTCAATTGTCCTCCGCATGTGACGTTGGGAAACAATAAAAAGTGCATTTATTCCATGCTCGATAAAATTTCAACACCATAATCAAAAGGTCGCAGTAAAAACATACCATCACGGCAGGCGTTTTTTGCCTGCTGTTCGTTATCGTAAACCCCGTACACGACAGCCCCGCTACCTGTCATAAGCGTCGCTTTACAGCCGCTTGCCACGTAGTGATTTTTAAGAGCCGCCATGTCGACGGTGGAGGAGTGTTCAAGGTCGTTGCGCATAAGACGATAAAAACTGTCGTAATCGTCAACTTCAAGCGCGGCAATAGCTTTGCCGGTGTCGGCAGGGGAAGGGGTACCGAGCCTGTCAAAATCGCTGTAAGCTTTGGCAGTGCTGACGGCACCACCTGCCATAGCGGCGACAAAATACACATCTTTAAGCGGTTTCTGCCTATCAAGGACATCCCCTGTACCTCTGACACGGCAGGTGCCGCCCACAATGCACACCGGCACATCCGAGCCGACGGCAAGCCCTATCTCACACAGCCGCTCGGTCGAAAGGTCGGTGCCGTACAGCGCGTTAAGCGCGACAAGCACGCCTGCCGCATCGGCGGAGCCACCGCCCATACCGGCACCGACAGGCACGTTTTTTTCTATTTCTATCAAAGCACCGCCGCGCAAACCCGTTGCCGCAAAAAACGCTTCGGCGGCCTTGACGGCGGTGTTACTGCGGTCGGTGGGTATATCTGCGACGTTGCACAAAAGTCGTATATCGTCCTGTCGTGTAACGGTAACCTTTTCAAAAAGGTCGACAGCGGTGCACAGCATATCCAGTGTGTGCATGTTGCCTCGAGTGCCGGTTATTCCCAGCGTCAAGTTGAGCTTTGAGGCGGCTTTGACCGTTACACTACGCATTGAAAACCCCCAGCTTTCTTATTCCGATGGACTTTACAGGACATACTTCATGGCAACAAAAACAACGTATACACTTCTTTTTATGTATGACTGCGACGCCGTTGTCGATGGATATTGTCGAGGCGGGGCATATCTGCCCGCACTTTCCGCACCCGATGCAAAGGGCGCGTTTTATAAACGGTTTTGGAGCAACCATGCCTACAATTACCGGCATTATCGGTCGCAGTATGCGCGGTACTCGGCTGTCAAAGGTTATACTGCTGTAGGAAGCAGGTAGTTTGTAGTCAGCGCTCGGCTGTAAAGTGCATCCATCAAAAAGCAGCTCTTGTGTGTATGTACCGCAAAGTCCGCGGCGTTGTGCCGCTTGCAGATAGGGGATAGCGCTCTCCTCTATACCCATATATTTTGCACAGACAAGGTCGATAGACAAAACGTCCTCACCGGCAAAAAGCAGTCCGCACCTTTTGGGTATACCGCCGGCAGGGCCATCGCCCTCCATGCCGATTATCGCATCGACAATGGTCAGCTGAGGTTTAATAAGCCCGGCAAGGTCAATGAGCATGTCGCCAAAGTTCTCTTTGCTGGGAAAGCGCATGTGCAGTTCCGCTTTTAACAGGCCGGACACGACACCGAACAGGTTTTTTGTCGCACATGTCATCGTTGTCATAGCGTGCGTTTTAAGTTTTGGTAGATTTATTATAAAATCCGCCTCAGATATAGGGGTCAAAACGGTAAACTCATTACATATTTTGCCGTTTGTGCGCATAGGTACGGTGCTATAGTCATCACCATACGAGACACCGTGGCGCTCACACACCTCGGCAAGACCGCTGGCCTTGTATATTGGAGACATCGCCCTCTCGTTGTAAAGTCCACCGGCGCTGTCGATAAGAGCTATGTTGCGAACACCGCGCTTTTTAAGCTCCAATATAACCGCCTCGACAACGCTCGGGTGGGTGGTTACCGCGGCTTCGGGCGCGTGCTTTGCAAGCAGGTTGGGTTTTAACACCACCTTTGTTTCGCTGCAAAGAGTGTCACAGTTTGGCATGCTTTGCATTATGTAATCAATCTGCTCTCGCAACTGTTCGACATCATATTCGGCAATGGATTTTACTATAACCTTGCTCATCGGTTTTTGCTCCTGTTTGTACGCAGTTGATAATGGAGTTTTACATAGTTCGCGTAACGTGTGGAATTTATTTCGCCCTGCTCTGTCGCCGCGCGTACGGCGCATCCGTCCTCCACGTTATGACTGCAATCGGCAAAGCGGCAGTGTGGTATG
>CAYJFU010000005.1:52027-53260 GCA_964369445.1 uncultured Oscillospiraceae bacterium
ACAAACTCGGGGTAAAGCGCCGCAAGCTGTTCGGGGGTGACGGTACAAAGTGCCGATAGTGACAGTTGTGAAAAACCGGGTGTATCGGCGATATAACCGCCGTCTGCAAGCGGTAAAAGTTCCGCTTCTCTTGTTGTATGTACACCGCGTCCAAGTTTTTTGCTTATAGGCGATGTCGCCCTGTCGGCGCCGATAAGTCGGTTGAGCAGTGTGCTCTTGCCAACGCCGGTGTTGCCGCACAGCACCGAAATGCTCCCCTGTGCAAGGCTTAAAATCTCCTCGTCCTGCTCCCCGGCAAACATCAGCCTGTAACCGCTGGTTTTGTAGGTGTTTTGTAGGCGTTCACAGTCCATAAGGTCATGCTTTGTAATTACAATGTGCGTGGTTATACCCATAAAAGCACAGGCACATATCATGCTGTCTATTATAAGAGGCGAGGGTTTTGGCTCGGTGGTGGACACGATGATAAACGCATTGTCCACATTGCAAACCGCCGGACGTACAAGGGTATTTTTGCGCGGCGCTATGTCCTCAATGACGTACTCAAAGGCGTGACCATCCTCCTCGTGTGTCAATGTGACAATGTCGCCGGGCAGGGGTTTTATCTGCCTTTCGCGCAGTATTCCGCGAGGCTTTGCAGTTACGACCCCCTGCGAGGTCTGCACATAGAAGAACCCGCCTATACCCTTTAGGATAATGTTTTCACATATCACTGTGTTGGCTCCGTGGGTTGCTCTACGGGTGGATCCGTGGGTTGCTCTACAGGTGGTTCTGTGGGTTGTGTAACAACTTGACCCGTGAACACCCCAAACGTTACGACAGCATCGGTATGCAAGCCGGGCCCCGGTACCTGAATACCAATAACCCCTGCCGTGCCGCCGGGTATATCAGTTGCCGGGTTGTGTTGCAATTGTAGTGTGGGATTTGCAGCCTGTGCTTCAGCAACGGTCATTCCAACAATGTTAGGTATCGTTATTGTGGGCACCGGTGTCGGTGTCGGTGCAACGACTATTGGGGCTATTGCTATCTCAATATTGACGGAGGTGTTCATCACGGTGGTGCTGCCAGCCTCCGGTTCTTGTGACACAATCGTGCCGGGTGTCTGAGTGCTCTCAACGTTGGTGACGTTGCCGATAAACAAAAATGCATCAGACAGCAGTGTGGCGGCATCTCCCTGAGACAGACCCGTAATCTGCGGCACCGTTGTCTCGTTGGACAGCGATACCGCGCTAA
>CAYJFU010000006.1:0-283 GCA_964369445.1 uncultured Oscillospiraceae bacterium
ATGTTTAACAATGTCAAACAATCTGTACAATCAGCTGAATACAACATCGCATTAGCGCAGACAGACTTTTTTGGCAATAAAACCGGTAAAAGCCTTAAAGACATATTTGAACCTATTTTAGCGCAGGGTGATGACTACATTGTGGATTTTAGCAATTACATGTATCATCGACACAATGTAGACCGCATGAAACAAAGTTCCCCGGTGTTTAGCCGTGATATAACCGCTAATATAAGTTTAGCGGAATGGGCGCGCCTTGAGACAAAATATCCTGAATTTAAGG
>CAYJFU010000006.1:293-13746 GCA_964369445.1 uncultured Oscillospiraceae bacterium
TACAACGAAAACCTTTTAAAATATCGAGTGCAAAGCGGACTGGCATCGCAAGACACAGCCAACCACCTACAAGAAATATATCCAAACTATGTGCCGACGTTGCGCTATGCTACACCGTCGGGCAGTAGAGCAAATTTCAACTCAATACAAGTAGCTAACACTTTAAAACATGCAACAGGTGGCACAGAAAATCTGCTTCCGTTGCATGAAGCAATGGCGCACATGACAATGGCAGTAGTTAAAGCCGGTAAAAGAAATGTTTTGGGCAATCAACTGCTGTTAGATGCTCAAAACAACGACCTTGATGCCGTAAAAGTTATGCAGCTAAACGGCGAAGAGTATAACTTTGAATCGGATTTTGAACAGGATTTACAAAATCAATTTACTTTTTACCGAGACGGCAAAAAAGCTGTGCTTGCAGTAAACAACGCTTTGTATGAGGGGTTAAAGACTGTAAGTAAAGTTGATGAAGTTTACAACCCTGCTGTAGCAAAAGTGCAAGCGGTTAACACGGTATACAAAAAGTTAATTACCGCGTGGAATGCTAACTTTGCGATAAAAAACTTTTTAAAAGACTTGCAAGATGCATTGTTTTACACGCAAAGTTTAAAACATTTTACAAAAAACTATGTGCCGGCAATAAAACAAATGGCTAATAACGGTGAGTTGTGGCAACAGTACCGTGCAATGGGAGGTTTTGGCGGTTCAATATATGATTACAACATAGGGTTAAACAAGGATATAATAAACCCACCCACAGGCTTTAAAAAAGCCTACAAAAGCGTTGGAAACCGTATTGAAGCTATAAACTACTTTATTGAACAACTGCCGAGGTTTACGGAGTTTATGGCCATAGTAGATAAAAACGGCTATAAAGGCAAACAGATACCGTATAATATTTTGATGGACGCAATGTACGGTGCGGCAGATATAACAACAAACTTTGGTCGTTCGGGCATAACTGCTAAAAAATGGAATGCAAGTTTTGTGCCGTTTTTGAACCCCTCTATACAAGGTTTTAATAAGTTAACGCGCACACTTACAGGACATAGGGGTGGGGCGAAAGGCATTGTAAAAGGTGTTGTTCAGTTAATAGGCAAAGCGGCTTTGTGGGGAATGTTACCGTCTTTAATAAACGAATTAATATACAGCGATGATGAAGATTATCAAAACTTGTACGACCGTGACAAGGATATGAACTATCTGATAAAGGTTGACGGTACTGCGGTGTTGGAAATTTTAAACAGCATGGGCATCAATATATTAGACGATATTATTCCCCCCACCGATAACTATTGGATAGAAATACCTAAAGGACGTGTTGTAGGCACAATAGGCGGAGCGGTACAACGCACATTGCGCATGATACAAAGGGATGAAACGGCATGGGAAGATTATTGGGGTACCGTTATATCCAATATAGCACCGGTAAACCCCTTGACGAGCAATATTTTTGCGGCAGTGCTGCAAACGATAAACAATAAAACATGGTACGGCACTCCAATCAATCCATCGTATATGGATGATTATGCGCCCGGCAACAGATACGATGAACGCACCACAATTCTTGCACGTGCAATAGGGCAAACTCTCAACGTTTCGCCTAAAAATATAGACTACTTGCTAAACTCATACACAGGTGTACTGGGAGATACTATATTACCGTGGTTAACCCCTGCCGCATCAAGTAACATACCGTTTATAACAGATGGAGAAATAAGCAACAACATAGCCAATGATTTTTATAACACCCAAGATGAGATAGCCGCAAAAACAGAAGCTATTAACGGTTACACCCCTGCTGAAATAGCTTTTAATGAAAATCTTGCGTCCTATCTAAGAAAACAAGGGCAAGCGGTATCGGAAATAAATGCCCAGATAAAAGAGATACAAAACTCTGATTTAAAAAAAGGTGAAAAGTGGAATTTGGTGCGAGAGCTTAACGGCGTAGCGGATGCCATAATGCTTAAAGCACTTGACATGTTGCCGGAATATGAAAAAAATCTACAAGCCATTGACACCGGCGATAAAGGCACAGATTACCTTATAGCCAACTATGAAACCTTTGGCGCAGACTATGCAATTAAAACATATAACAGTGCAACCTATGAGTCACAACTTGAACAGGGGGTAGATCTAGAAACCTACTATGCTGACCTTGTCAACAGACGGTTAGGCGAGTTGGGTGAGGAACTCATAGAAACACCGCGCGGCACATATGATATAGTGATACCGGGTGCAGAGGGTCAAGAGTATGACTATAGGAGCGAGACGTTAGACAAGATAGCAGGTGCGGCGATGTCGCCGGAAGACTGGAAATATGTCAGCGACCGCATAGGGGCCTATGACAACAAGGTTGAGCAATTGCAAGCGTGGGGTTTTGATGACTATCAAGTCGGACGTTTGACGGAAGAGTTTGTTATGAGCGACACCGCGGAAGCCAAAATGTTAGTTGCAGAGGAAATAGGTATAGATAAAGATACATATCTGCAAGGCTATGTTTTTGGTTACACAACAAAAGGCTCTAAAAACGAAAGAAACGCACAAATTTACGACTATGTGCAGGAACTTGACCTTACCGATGAACAAAAAACAGCAATGTATGATTGGCTGTCGGTGTATTCCGGCTCAGAGGGTTCTTCTTCAAGTTCGTCAAGCGGTTCATCGAGTGGATCCTCACGCAGTTCGGGCGGCTCTTCTCGTAGTTCAAGCAGTTCTACTAAAAAAACCACAACAGAGGAATTGCCAAAAACAAAAGAGATGGAGACACTGGAATCTTTAATGGATTTCATACAAAACTACCCACAGTTACAGCCGGTGCAATTTAACTACGGCGGCAATTTCTTGCCAAACTCAACACCATCACAACAACAAGCGTATCCTATGGCAACCAATAATGATTTAGATATGCTTATGGAAATGGCAAAAAGGCTTTAATTATGAATATGTCCGGAGTACCACCGTAATGAATTTTGACAAAGAGCGCAATATAACATTACTGTTGATGTTTTGTACCTGCATAGGTGCAATGGTGTTCTTTGCACTTGCAAGGTTATTAGGTTTTACAAATTTTGTTGTCGAACGCGTTGAAATATCACTGCCAATATTTGCAGAAATAGCAATATTATACACATACCACGCTACCGAAACGGTTATAACAGCAAAAATTCTTACATCAAAAACTTGCAAATGGTGCATTGTCGCAGGTGTTACATACACGTCTATATTGTATTTGCTGTATTTAACACCACTGGCACAATTTGCCTTTATATATGATTTGATGTATATGGTTGCAATGCCAATTGTGTTGCAACGCACCAATTACAGCAGAATAAAAACAGGCTTATCAACAATTACTTATGTAACGCTAATATCATTTTATACTGTGATGATGCAGTTTGGACGTTACGGAGTGAATGGCAAAACCGAAATTGAATATGCAATACTTTCAACAATCGACTACAAATTTTTCTTAGTAAGCATTTTACTTATAAAGGAGTATGTTATGGATTTTCCGCATTGTTTATTGTTTTGGGGTAAATTTTCCGATAAGGTTACCAAAGGTGCGCTTAAAGTTATGTCGCATTTTTCGCAGTCAGCAAGAGAAGAGCTTGAGGACATGGAGAATGAAGCGTAAGCCTATTAGGTTGATAGCGCAGATTATAGGGGAGCTTTTTATATTTGCTCCCCTATTTTTAATATTTGCTTTGCTTAAAACACCTGAAGGGTTTGTGTTTGCATGTTTTGTAACCTTTGGCAAACTGTTATATCCTAATAGTATTCATTTTGATAAAGATAAATACTGTTTGATAATGACCTACACGCTTATGATAGCAATGTGTTTTGTATCAAAAGGGTTGCAAAGTTATGAGTTACTGCAAAATCAACCTTTAATATTTTTGCATTTTACTTGTTTTATTTTATGGGCAAATGCTTGTATAGGTAGATATGTAGAGCGTAACCGCACCATTGCAAAAGAACATGCTAAACAAAAACAAATAATATCACCGCGCATGGAGTTTGAGGACCTATTAAGGAAAATAGGTTTAAATGAGCATGATATAATATTTTTAAGTGAGATTAAATTTGACCATAAAAGCGTAAAAGAACAGTCAGCCATGTACGGCATAAAGTGTGAGTCAATTAAAAACAAACGTACAAGACTGTATAAAAAGTTAATGCCGCATGGCATTGTAATTAAATAGTTACCTTTTGAGGACTTAATAAATATATCGTAATAGTTTATAATGTGATTGTAGTGGTAAATAAGGTAGGTGTTTTGTTTTTACCACTACAATTAAAACAGAATAGACTATCTTATTACCGCTATAAATCATAAATTTATGGAGGTAACAATGGGTAACTACAACGGCGGCACAACTCATCCGCGCAGTGCAAGCAATGCCAAAGCTAACACAGCACTTGCACTTGCATCTGTTGGCGCAGGTTTAGGACTTGCTAATTACAACAGTGGATGCGGTCGCAACAACGGCGGTCTTTTAAGCAATATTCTCGGCGGCGGCAATAACGACTGTTATGTTGACCAAAAAGAATATGCATGGGGTCAAGCATACTCGGCGGTGCTTGCAGAGCTCGGCATGGAAAGGTCAGAGCGCTACACCGACCAAACAACACTTGAACTGTACAAAGAGCAGGTAAATTCAGACAAAGAAATCATAGCATATGTAAATGCTTTGTTTGAGCGTTTGGGTGACAAGGTTGACACAAAGAGTGAGCAGGCAATGGCCGGCATAATTGCCAATGCCAAAGATATCGCCGCAAACGACAAGGAAATCGCTCTTAACAAGCGTGATAGTGAGTGGCAATACAAACTCACACAACGCGACATTAAAGCCGGTGACGATGCAGAGCGTTGCTTTGTAGAAGCAAATTACGTTAAAGGTAATTTGGTTATGCCGCTTGATAAAATTTGCCCGGAAGCAATGCCAAAATGCCCCGATGTACAGCAGGTACAACTTGTTGCGGCGGCACAGGCCTTTGCGCAGGCAATGGGCGGCACAGTTGCAAAAGCTTCAGCACAGTAATATATTGCTCTTTAAAAAGGTAGTCTGTTGTATAAGACTACCTTTTTTTAGTAGGAGTAAAAATGTTAAACAATGAAATTATTGACCGTGTAAAAAAGCGCTACAGTTTAGAGGTAGACGAACCCTCTAAACCTCAAAGTGTAGATTTAGGCGACTTTAAACGTCTTGCGGACTATAACAGTCAAAACAACAATCCGGATTTGTGGCAATGGGTTTTACAGCAAGAAGAGGTTATAAAAGCAAAAGAACAAATGGATCTATTATTTGATGTGTATGTTTTTGAAATAATGAAACCCCAATTTGTGCAGTTTTGCAAAGACACCAGCTCGGATGTAATAAAAAACTATGTCGACACATATATAAACGTTTCAAAAGAATATGTTTCGCCTACTGTTAAGTTTGAAGAGGAAAAAAAGCAATTGCAGGAAATTATAAAACAACAGGCCCTTATAATAGAGCAAAACAAAACAGCTAAGGAGATTATAAAAATATGATTACCGATGTTATGAAACAAGAGATTGCGGCGCTTGAAGATGCAGTTGAGATGGCAATATCTGAAAATGTTCCCCCGGTTGTATCTGATTGGATAATAAGGAGTCCAATTTATAAAGACACTACCGGCAAGATAGCGGATGTGCTGTTTATGTTTATGGACCCCAACACAGGGGAAATAGACGGTGCAAGTGCACACGCTTTGTTAAGTCAAAGATATCCGGGAATAACAAAATGGGTGTCGGTGCCACAGGAAAACTTTAAAATCAGAGATGAAGTAAACCATATTGCAACAACTTTTATCGGCAGGAGCATAGTATGAGTGAAAGGCAAATAGCCGCCTTAAAAGAAACGGCGCTTAAAAAAATTGAGGTTGCACTGTCCGAACCGTTAAATGCGGATTTGACGGCAATGTATATACAAGCGTTTGCATTATTAACCGCAAATACTTGTAATTGTAAAAAAGATGAGGTAAAAAATGAAAAATAGATTAAAAATGCTGTACGATGAGTACATGGAAGAAAAACACAGCAATGCTTGCAATACCCCCGAACACCAAATGTACATGAAGAATTTAGCTATGGAAATGGCAGCTATAGAATTTCTTATGACAACCTCTATAGACAAACATGTCGACATGAACATAAAAAGTGAAGTCACAACGGTGCAAAGGCTATCCGATGCCGAGTTGACAAAATGGGTTAATTCTATGTGGCACACAGTTAACGGCGAGAAACAGATGGGTGCCAAATGGACCATCGAGCAAACAAGCGCAGTAGCCACACAGTACAGTGTAAAATTTGAGCACATCACGCATATGGAATGGTGGGTCGCAATGAATGCTATGTGGCATGACCACTACAACACCGCCGTAATAACTAACATGACACAAGAAGTTAAGTTTTTTGTTTGTCTTGCAAAAGATTTTCTCTTTGATGAAGACGGCAAGGCCCCGGCAGAAAGATTATACTGCTATTACCACTATATGCGATAGTTACTGTGTAATTACTGTGTAAACATTCAGACAAATTCAAGTAGATTTAAGTAGGTTTAAGTAGATTGTAAAAATAGCAAAAACCGCATAGACAGGCGCTAAATGGCTTGTTTATGCGGTTTTTTGTTTGGTGGAGGCGACGGGAATTGAACCCGTGTCCGAAAAATCATTCACAATAGTATCTCCGGGTGCAGTCTGTGCCTTTGGGTTTACACCCGTTTTCCGCCTCTACAGATGCGCAGACAATCCTGTAGTATAGGTAGCTTCATTAGTTCATTTGCCGGCTCAAAGCTTTGCCGGCAAACGTTCACCGCATGTCGACGCCCGGTTCCTGTCCTGCGGTACTACAGGGCGGACGGCTGCCTAATTAGGCAGCTACAGCTAAATTTCTATTGTTAGCGTTTATTTTTTTTGCCGCTTTTAAAGTGGGTCGGCTCCACTACCCGCTGCTCTTGCTTCAAACTCCCCGTCGAAGCCTTTACGCCCCCATTTTTTTGCCACTGTTAAATGGTGCTTCATTATAACATTTTGGTCTTGTGTTGTCAAATGATTTAACGGTTATCCTCATTTTTTCTACACGAAAGTCACCGATTGGGGTCAATTCCCCTTTTTATCTGTCACCTATTTATTGTAACGTAGCAGGTTGAGTGGAGTGAGGTTGATGGCTAACGTTTGATGCTGAAAGACTAATTGCGATACTCATCCACCCGGATTTAGCACCAAAATATGGTACAATGTTCTTTATTTGCATATTAAAGCCGAAATATTCACAAAAAATAAATTAAATGCAAATAACACTGTGAATTTGCGCAGATAAGTGTTATACTAAAAATATAACAAAAACGAGAGTATCGTGTAATAATATAGGGGTGTGCTGTGGACGAGATATTAATTGTAAACGACAGTAAGCTTAACATTATGATGTTGACAAACATTTTGAAAGATGACTACAAAATTATAAGTGCCGAAAGTGGTGCTGAGATGTTTGAGGTGCTTGAGACATGTGAGCCTAAACTCATACTTTTGGATGTTGTTATGCCGGAGATGGACGGCTTCGAGGCTATAGCAAAGCTGAAAGTCAGTAGTGAATACAGTAAAATCCCCGTCATATTTGTGACAGGGCTGAGCGATGCCGGCAGTGAGGAAAAGGGTTTTAAGCTTGGTGCTGTCGATTATATAGGTAAGCCGTTTAAGGACAACATCGTCCGGGCACGTGTGAAGTCGTACATTCAACTTTACGATTTTATAAGAAAAACCGAGCTTGCCGGCCAAAACGACGGTTTGACCGGTCTTTACAACAAAAAGATGACTGAACAGGAAATACGCAAACAGTTAGAAGACAACGACTTACTGGAGTGCGGTGCGCTCATGATAATTGACATTGACAATTTTAAAAGCATCAACGACACTTTCGGTCACCTGTACGGCGATGCGGTTATAACCAAACTCGGTCATTCATTGCGCAGTATGTTCCAAAAAAGCGACATCCTTGGACGGGTCGGTGGCGATGAGTTTTTCGTGTTTTTGCGCAACTACAATGTTCACGACATTTTGATTGGTTGTGCTGAGGGTGTTTGCGCGACATTTCGCAACACATTTGAGCAAGACGGTGTGAGCGTGAAAATTTCCGCAAGCATCGGCATTGCCACTACAGAGTATACCACCAACTTTGAAGAACTGTATCAGTACGCAGATATTGCACTATACAATACAAAGGCAAACGGCAAAGACGGTTACTGCTTTTATACCGGGCAGGAAAACATCAACTACACTTCTCAGCGCACAACAATAGAAAATCATCAAACGGCAAAAAGCACCGCCGGTGACAATCTCGACGGCTTTAACAACAGCATAAAGGAATATATTTTCAACCTTGTCGAAGAGACAAGTGTCGCCGGTTACACGATACAGGCGATACTGCAGATGATAAGCCTGCAATTTTCATTTAACAGCGTTTATATCACTAAGTTAGAGTACGCGGATGACATTGTAACAGCTCATAATCGTTTGATTGACAGCAGTAACAGCTATACAAAAACCCTGACCGTACTTTCTCCGCAAAGTTTGCAGCTGTTGTCGGGAAACTTCAACAAAAGTAGCTTTTTTGAATCGGATGACAGCGACATTTTAGCGCAAATGGGTATCACTAAAGAGCCAGGCAGCACAGCTTTTATTTTTGCGTTGAGAAACAAAAATGTACTTTTGGGTTACATTGTTTTTGAAAAGAACATCGTCGCAAAGCCTGACAAAAAAATCATGAAAAATATCACAGGTGTGGCGCAACATCTATCCACTGTAATGATAAGTCAGTTTTTACTGGACAACGCCACAAAGACAAGCGACAACATGATCGCTGTTTTAAACAGCATCGACCGTCCCGTTTATGTGACCTCACAAACTGCCGAAAAACCATTATTTTCAAATTCCGCGGTACAGAGCAAAAGTATTAAGTTTCATGGGGCCAACTGCATGACAAAAACCGGCGCAACAGCGTGTGATGATTGTCCGCTCCATGCGGCAGTGGAGACAGGCGGTGTCTACGAAGATGATAACACCACGGTGACCGAAATAGAGTGGAACGGTAATTCAAAGGCTTATGTTGTCATTAGCAAGCAATAAGACCAAAAAATTAAGTGCATTTTTTATAGTGCAATACTTCCACCGCTACATCGTAAATGTAGCCGTCAAGGCTGAGTGCAAGGTTAAATATTATGCTTCCATTCATTTTATTACCTCTTTAAATTTGTGATTAGTAGTGGTATTGTCAGTTTACACAAAGAATCTATGTGGTTTTGCGTCTACCCTGCACCTATTATTGCTTCCCAACTAAATAGTGGAAAATTTTGGCAGTGGTTTTGCCGTGTTTTGAAGTCAAAGAAGCTTTTCCTTTAACTTTGGACAAACTTACTTGTCATTTTTTTGTCTGCGATTTAATGTGGAGAATAATAATATAACACAAATATTTTGTTTTTAAAATCGCAAGCAAGGAGATTTTATGAAAATTGTTATATTGGATGGCTACACCGAAAACCCTGGCGATTTGAGCTGGGATGCAATGGCGGCACTCGGTGACTTAACATTCTATGACCGCACCGATGTCAATAATACGCAGGAGATAATAGATCGCGCTAAAGTTGCACATATTTTAATAACCAACAAAACCCCTTTGCCACGGGAGGTTTTAGTTGCTTGTGACAAGTTAAAATACATCGGCTTGATGTCGACCGGTTACAACATTGTCGACGGTGCGGCGGCGCGTGAGCGCGGTATACCGGTGTGCAACGTGCCGGCATATGGAACGATGGCAGTGGCGCAGATGACAATTGCGTTGCTTTTAGAGATTTGCAACCGTGTAGGGCATCATGACCGCAGGATACACGAGGGTGCGTGGGAGGCGAGCGAGGACTTTTGCTTTTGGGAGCACCCGCTTACCGAGCTCGACGGCAAGACCATCGGTATAGTCGGCTACGGCGAGATAGGCAGGGCAACGGGGCAGGTCGCCACGGCACTCGGTATGCAGGTGATATCTCACAGCCGAACAATTAAGCCGGAGTTGCAGGCGCAAGGGGTTCGCTATGTGTCGCTGGATGAATTGTATGCGCAGGCGGATATTGTGTCGCTTCACTGTCCGCTTTTCCCCGAGACGACCGGCATGATAAACAGTGCAAGCATCGCCAAAATGAAGGACGGCGTTATAATACTTAACACCGCAAGAGGAGCGCTTATCGTCGAAGAGGACTTAAAAAATGCCCTGAACTGTGGCAAGGTGTCGGCGGCGGGACTTGATGTAGTATCACTTGAACCCATGCGCAGTGACAACCCGTTACTCAAAGCGCAAAACTGCATAATTACACCGCATATAGCGTGGGCTTCTAAGGAAAGCAGGCAACGATTAATGGATATAGCGGTGCAAAATCTGCAGTGCTATTTGCAGGGAAAGATACAAAACGTTGTAAATTGAACAGCAACGCCATCAACTCAAGCGACAAATATTTTTCCTTTTATTCCCCCATGTCGAGATGTGGTAACCAGGAATATATCCCTAAGTTGTTGACATTAGATTGAATAGGTGAATTTTTCCCATGAACATACTGGTGTTGGAAGCGAGCACAACCTCTGCAAAAGCGCTACTTTACAGCAATAATGCGGTGCAGTCGGTTGTATCAAAGCCGTACAAGCCACTACCGAATATGTCGGACATGCACAGCCCCGACGAGATTTTACAACAGCTCTACCATGTCGGAAAAACCGTTGCCGACCGCTTTGAGGTGGACATGGTTTGTATAAGTTCGACATGGCACAGCCTGATACTGTGTGACACCGGCATGCATCCGATAACAAAGGAGTTAAGCTGGCAGTACATGGGTGCGTCTGCACAAACCGCCGAAGTGCGCGCAGATAAAGCCTTGTCAAAAAAAATATATGACAACACCGGCTGTCCGGTACACGCCTCTTATCCTGCGTACAAAATTATTGCACAGCGCGATTTGGGGGTTGCTGTGGATAGCTGTGTCCTTTCCGACCTTGGCAGTTATATCCACTATAAGCTCACCGACAAGCACTATGTGTCGGAGTGCACCGCGTCCGGTTCGGCACTGTTGGACATTCACACACTTAATTACAGCTCATTTATATTGGACTTTGTCGGTGTAAAACCGGAGCAGTTGCCGACACTGTCGCCCTTTGACGCCCTATCCGCGTTAAACAAGACCTCAGCATTACAGTTGGGGCTTAAAGACGGCATACCGGTAACGCTCGCATTTGCCGACGGCGGACTTAACCACATGGCATCATGCGGTAACAGCAAGAGCGACATGACGTTATCGGTCGGAACAAGTACCGCAATGCGGATGACAGTCGACACACCGTTATTGTCTTACAAGAGTGGCTGTTGGTGCTACCGTGCACCTGTCGACTACCTCGTCGGTGCGGCGATGACCGGCGGTTGCAACTGTATCGACTGGATTAAACACAACTTTTTCAGCTCCGATGTCAGCTATGCTGACATTGAGACCTGCAACGTTGACAGAGATAACCTGCCTGTTTTTCTGCCTTTTTTATACTCCGAACGCTCTCCCGGTTGGGATGATATGGCGAGGGGTGGTTTTATCGGATTATCTGCACGTCACTCCCCTACCGACATGTATCACTCTGTACTTGAGGGCGTACTTTTTTGTGTAAAACAATGCTACAGCGCGTTAACGGCAATTGCAGGAGAGCCGAATAAGGTGGCAATATCGGGTGGTATTGTCAAGTCTCCGCTTTGGTTGCAGATGTGCGCTGATGTATTGCAACGAGAGTTGTCGGTGGACGCTGTCGAACAGGCATCTTTAATGGGCGGAGTGGCAGTTGCAAAACTTATAGCCGGTGAAAAGCCGTTGCCACTTGCAACATGTCGCATCGTGCAACCAACCGACAAAACCTATATTGAAAGATATCAAAAATATCTGTCTGCTTACGAAAGTCGCTGACAATGTGTATTGAGTTACCACTCCCGCTGCTGATGGGGGTGGTAACTCACTTTATCGCGACTGCTTCATGCAAAAAATTTACATCATCCAGCTTTTTTTCCGCCGCAAAAACCCAGTGCAGCTGTACCTTGTAGCTTATCACGGCAAGTGTTGCATCAATGACGGGTTTTATCAGCGCCTGTGCCGCCCCAAACGCCAGATTGGTCACATTGACGAGGATTGTGGAAACCGCAAGCTGTAACAGCCACAAGGTGTAGTATTTAAAATATGCCCTTTTTGAAGTGATGCTTTTGCTGGCAAAGGTGCTCCTATTTAGCTTAAAATCCACAACCGAGGACAGAATCCTTGCGATAAGCGCAGCAAATGTCGTACCAGCCACCGCGGACAGTATGTCATCGGTCAAATAGAACAGCACAGTAAACACGCTTATATCTACAGCGGCGGTGATGAGTGAGTTTCCGATATACTTAAACAGACCTTTGACAAGGTGTGCAAACACGCGCGCACCGTCCTTTATGGTGTTAAAATGACTGCCGGAATTGTTGTCAAAGTACAACGTTTTTATCGGTATCGTCGATATGGGAAGCCCGATGTTTTTTGTGCCGACAAGCATGTTCATCTCATACTCGTATCTGTTGCCGGCAAGGGTCATCAGCCATGCAAAATGTTTTTTCCCGACAGCTCTCAGCCCTGTCTGTGTGTCACCGAGCTTTATGCCGTATAGCAGTCTCATGGTGGTTGAAGCGATGCGATTGCCGAGCAAACTGCGTGCAGGTGTGTTTGAATCATCAAATGTGCGCACACCCAGTACAAGGTCGTCGCGTCGCTCACACAGTCTGTGTGACATGCGCACAACATCCTCAACGCTGTGTTGGCCGTCTGCGTCCGCCGTGATGATCCCGTCCGATTTACCGGGGTGCTGAATAAGGTATTGTACCGCGGTTTTTATAGCCGCACCCTTTCCTCTGTTTTGATGGTGATGCATGACGGTGCAGTTTGGTTTTTGGCTTATTGCGCTAAAGATGTCGTCGTAAAACTCACCGCTTCCGTCGTTGACCACTAAGATATCGCTGTTAAGGTGCTCGTTTAGCGCATCAATATAGCTTAATAGCAGTAGTTGCGGTTTATAAGCCGGTATTACTATTGTGATTTTCATTGTCTCGCTCCTCGGTTGTTTTCTTCTTGCTTCTTCCAAGTTAGTATGGCTTGACTTGATAGATAGTAAACCTAAAAACTAACATGTCTTGTCAGCATAATTCTATACTATCTTTGCCCGTTTCAATCGAAATACATAAAGCACTCCTCAACGCCTCTGCTTTGATAGATAGATTTTTCACTCGACAATCCCATATCGTTTTTCAAGTTGATTAACTATACCACAAAAAACAGCAAAAAAAATACTTTTACTCTACCTTTAAGAAACACAAAAGTCTTTCTTAAGAGTTTTGAAA
>CAYJFU010000006.1:13756-14583 GCA_964369445.1 uncultured Oscillospiraceae bacterium
TTTACTATTGAATTTCTATATTATTCAATGTATAATGTATATAAAGATTTTCTGTCAAACAAGGGGGTTATATGGGACTTATTAAAGCTATTACAGGAGCCGCCGGCGGTGTGCTTGCCGATCAGTGGAGAGAATTTTTTTACTGCGATTCACTACCGGCTGAGGTTCTCGTCAGCAAGGGCATGAAAAAGGTCAGCGGAAGAAGTTCCAACACGCAGGGCGATGATAACATCATCTCCAACGGTTCGGTGGTCGCGGTTGCGGACGGTCAGTGTATGCTTATCGTCGACAACGGCAAGGTTACCGAGCTCTGTGCCGACCCCGGTGAATTTACATACGATGCCTCCACCGAACCGTCAATTTTTTACGGCGGTCTGGGCGAGGGTATCAAGCAGAGCTTTTTTAATATAGGTAAGCGTTTCACCTTTGGCGGAGAGGCGCCCAAAGATCAGCGCATCTACTACTTTAATACAAAGGAAATTCTTGGCAACAAGTACGGCACACCCAGTCCCGTGCCGTTTCGCGTTGTCGACCAGAATATCGGACTTGATATCGACATAGCTATACGCTGCCACGGCGAGTACTCCTACAAGGTTACCGACCCGATGCTGTTTTACACCAATGTGTGCGGAAACGTCGGCGGTGACTACACACGTGACCAGATAGACGGTCAGCTTAAAAGCGAGCTTATGACCGCTTTACAGCCGGCTTTTGCCAAGATATCCGCTATGGGTATCCGTTACAGTGCACTGCCCGGACACACTATGGAGCTTGCAGACGCTCTCAATGAGGTGCTGTCTCAAAAGTGGGGGGAACTTCGCGGACTT
>CAYJFU010000006.1:14593-33886 GCA_964369445.1 uncultured Oscillospiraceae bacterium
TCAAGGCCTCGGAAGAAGATGAGGCAATGATAAAGGAACTGCAGCGCAACGCAACCTTCCGCAACCCGACAATGGCGGCGGCGCATCTTGTCGGCGCGCAGGCACAGGCAATGCAGGATGCCGCAAACAACCAAGGTCAGGGCGGGGCATTTATGGCATTTGCCGGCATGAACATGGCACAAGGAGCAGGCGGAATGAACGCCAACAACCTGTTTTCTATGGGACAACAGCAGCAACAACAACAGGGTTATGCTCAACAGCAACCTATGCAACAACAACCTGCGCAGCAGCAGGCGGCACCTGCCGCACCTGTGACAGGTGGTTGGGATTGTAGCTGTGGAAAAAAAGACAACTTAGGTAAGTTCTGCAACGAGTGTGGAACCCCAAAACCGGCACCACCAGAGGGTTGGGCATGCAGTTGCGGCAATATAAATCAGGGCAAGTTCTGCCCGAACTGTGGCGGCAAAAAACCTGCAGAGGCACCGCTTTACTGCTGTGACAAGTGCGGTTGGAAACCGGAAGATCCTCACAATCCGCCGAAATTCTGCCCCGAGTGCGGCGATATATTTGATGAGAGTGATAAATCATAATGGCTTTGTTAGCTTGATATGAAAAGATATCGTTTGCATGAAGCTGTCGCGCTTGTGGGAATTGTTATCAGTTTTCATACAATAAAATGAAAATGATACCATTTTACTTTAGTGCGGCAACCCCAAAAAGAAAATTAGGTTTGTTTTCGGATGTGTTATGATATTTTGTTCATTTTGGCTTAACAGAACCAGCAAATTCAATGGGAGATATAGTTATGAGTGATACGTTACTTAAGTATCAGTGTCCTGCTTGTGGCGCGCCACTTGAATTTAGTGCGCAAAAGCAGAAACTTTTTTGCGAGTCTTGCGAGAGTGAGTTTGAAACAGAGATGTTTGCACCGCAACAGCCTGCTACAGGCGAACCGGCGGCGAGCATCGACTGGAGTGTGCAGGGCAATGTGACACAGCCACAACCGGAAGCTGTAGCAGGATTTATATGCAAATCCTGCGGTGCGGAGATTGTATCGGACGGCAAAACGGTCGCGACGGAGTGCATGTACTGCGGCAACCCTGTTGTAATGTCCGACAACGTGAGTGGTATGGTCACGCCGGATGTCGTAATCCCCTTTAAAATCGACAAAAAGCAGGCAGAGCAGATGCTACTTAACTTTTATAAGGGCAAACGGTTGCTACCTAAAGCGTTCACGACCGGCAATCGCGTATCAAAAATCACCGGGCTTTACGTACCGTTTTGGCTGTTCAGCAGTAAGGGCGAGGGTGACATAAAATACACCGCTACCAAGGTGAGTCACTGGAGCGATGACGACTACGACTACACCCGAACCGAGACATACGATGTCATGCGCCGTGGTGAAATAGCGTTTGACAACATCCCTGTCGACGCGTCCACAAAGATGGAGGACGACTACATGGACGGTGTTGAGCCGTTTGACTACAGCGCCTTAACGGAGTTCAGCCCCATGTACATGGCAGGCTATTTTGCCGACAAGTTCGATGTGAGTGTTGACGAGTGTTCCGAGCGTGCAAACTCACGCGTTACCTCCTCACTTGAGGATTCGTTTTTAAACACCGTCAATGGTTACACGACGGTCGACAAAAACTCGGCAGACATAAACCTGCAAAGCGAGGACATTAAATATGCTCTTATGCCGGTGTGGATGCTTAACACCAAGTACAACGGAAAACTTTATCAGTTTGCGATAAACGGTCAAACCGGGCGCGTATCCGGCGAGCTGCCCATCGACAAAGGCAAGCTATTTATGTACCGTTTGGGCATATTTGCCGGCTCTTTTGTTCCGTTACTTATCATTTTAAATCTGTTTTTCTAGGGAGAATGATAATGAAAAAACATATTATATCTGTCCTGTTGGTGGCATTTTTGTGCGTGTTTGCACCATTTTCCTACGCAGCAAATACCGTGACCGCACAGGAGCTTGCACCCGCTGTGATGGAGCACAATCTGTCGGCAGAGGACATGGAAACGATGTCCGATGACTATGAGTATGACGAGGGCGGCTCCGGAATTGCGGTTGTTGCGGCACTTGTGCTTGCAATTGTTATATCCGCCGTTGTCACAGGAAACATGAAAGCTGCGATGAAGACAGCACGAAAACAGCGCGAGGCCTCAAACTACGAGCGCGCCGGTTCTTTTGTCATAAGGGCACAGCACGACACATTTTTGTACGAGCGCACGACCTCCACACCGCGCCGCAAAGGCGGCGATGACGACTAAGACTGCATTTTCGGCTAAACTAGTTTTAGCATTCCCTTATTCTATCCTGCCGGCGTGGTTGGGTAGAATAAGGGAAAATATTTGCATACATCATTAGTGTCCGACGAAGCGAACACTAACTAAATTTGCATTATTCGACAAAAAACTTTAAATATTTACAATTTTGTGGTATCATTATATTATTGACAAATTCCAATCAAGTATTTTTTTATGAAGCTTTTGTTAACTCGTTTAATCAAAGATCAAACAATAAGGAGTAGTGATGGGCGATAACAATCGCGACAGTTTTTTAGCGTTTTTGGTGCTTTGGGTGCTGTTTAGTTTTGCTTCGACTATGGTGCACGCGGTGACACCGGCTCTCATCAAAGAGTTAGCGCTCAGCGATTACATATTTGGCCTCGGCCTTGCCGCGATGCTTTTTACTAACTTTTTGTTTTCGCCGTTTTGGGGTAAGCTTTTTGAAATAATCACTGCGCGTGGTGTGTTTTTTATTGGTTTTTTAGGTTATGCACTGGGTCAGGTGCTGTTTGCAGTTGCCACAAATGAATTTACTGTGTTGTTGGCACGTGCATTTTCCGGTGTTTTTACAGGTGCACTGGTGGTGTCACAGCTAGCTTATGTCGTCAGCACCAGCACCGAACAGGACCGCAGTAAAAAATTGTCGATTTGCCTTACAATATCCGGTGTATTTAACGCTTTCGGCTATTTTGCCGGCGGTATGCTCGGCACTGTTTCGGTTCGCACGGCATTTTTAGTACAGATTATCGTGTTGTTGCTTGGAATGATATTAACACCGTTTTTGCTAAAAAAGACCGGTCGTGCACAGCTTAATTTAAAAACTTTACTTGCAAATTCCAACCCCTTTAAGGCGTTTTTGGGCGGACGAGAGTTTCTCAACAAACAGTGGGTAGTACTGTTTGCTGTCTGCACGCTTATACAGCTCGGCTACATGGGGTTCGAACAGGTTTTTAACTATTATATCAACGACACCCTAATGCTGGGCAGCGATTACAATGGCATATTTAAAGCAGTGCTCGGTTTCTTAACACTTTTTATCAACCTGACCGCTTGCATGTGGATAATACGTCGCAGGTTGGTGGATAAATTTTTAACACCAATCTTGCTGTTATGCTCCCTCGCACTGATGCTTGTCATCTTAACGAACGGTGCTGTACCGTATTTTGCATCTTCGCTACTTTACTTTGCCGCTAACTTTATTGCTATGGTGTTATCGCAAAGCGTCGTAGCCGGCTTAATAGCCAAAAAGCAATGTCCCGGCAGTGCGGTCATGGGATTTTATAATGCCGTCAAATCATTTGGGGGTATTATCGGATCGTCCGCCGTGGGGTTTATATATGCTTACGGCGCAAAGGTGCCGTTTGTATTGCTTTTTGTGTCCTATGTTTTGGCATTTGTATTTATTATAATCTACCAAACCGTTTACAGCGACAAGAAAAAATCGGCCAGCTGAACACAGTGACCGTATTTAATCGATTATCTGGAGTGTCGCAAAAGTCGGCTTTGCAAAAACTATAGCAGACCTCTATTTTTCAACACACATCTCGGTTAACAGTTTTATATAATCCGGCGAGGTGCCGCAACACCCACCGATATAAACATCCCCGAGCTTTGCAATCGGCATCATGTCGGTGACGAACGTCTGTGCGTCCTCGTAGCTTATGCCGTCTGCGGAAAACTGCGGTGTGCCGGCATTGGGTTTAAATATCACCGGCAGTTCGGTGCACCGCCTAAACTCCTCGGCGACAGGCAGTGCTTCCTTTGGCTCCATCGAACAGTTGAGTCCCACAGCCGTTACATTAAAGTCAGCAAGTGCCTCAACCAACTGCTGTGGCGTGTTGCCCATTATGGTTCGTCCACCCTGTGAAAAGCTCATAGAGCACATCAGCGGAAGTCCTGTTTTTTGTGCACAGGTTGCCGCGATAACCAGCATTTCGATATCCAAAAATGTCTCTAAAAATATTATATCCGGTTTTTCTGCCGCCCCTGCCGTAATTATTTCGTCGTAAAACGCGGTGCAATCCTCTTCGGTGAGGTCTCCGTAGGGTTCAAGCAACTCCGGCAGTGGTCCTATGTCCAGTGCTACCAGTGCCGAGGTGCCCTGTGCGGCTTGTTTTGCAAGTCGAACACCTGACGCAACCACTTCAGATACCGTCGTGTCGCAGTCCTTTACGGTGTATCGGTTGGCGCTGAAAGTGTTGCTGTTTATTATGTGCGCGCCGGCTTTTATATAGGCGCGATGTAGCTCTGTCACCTGCTCGGCGTTTTGCATATTGCACTGCCACACACCGTGTTCGCAGTGTTGGTTTTCCATAAGTATACTGCCTATTGCACCGTCAAGAAATGTAATTTTAGCCATGTCACACCTCACGTTTTAGCATTTTTTGTTGACTGTTTTGCCACTATAGGCTTTACTATACCATATTACAAAGTAAAATGCAATATTTTGTATATTTAAGAGAGCGGCTAATTTGACTTACATAAAGACTGTCGTATTTTAGGGTGTTCCCCCTGCCAAAAGCAGTAGGGAACACCCTAAAATGGATCAAAAATCGTAAAATTTGACTTTAACGCGACAGCGTCGATAAAGCGTCACCCCGACTACACAATCCCGATAGCGAACTGCACACCTATAGCGACAATAACGACAAGCGCTGAAATGATAAATCCGTGTATCATAGGGCGAGGTCCTGCTTTTTTCATGTGGCGAATGTCTGTTTTAAGACCTATGGCGGCAAGTGCCATAACCATTAAAAATTTGCTGATTGTGTTGAGCAGTGAGGACACCTCGGTCGGGATAAAGCCAATGCTGTTAAGGCCGGCAAGTGCCAGAAAACCAAGTATAAACCACGGTATAACCGACATCATGTTCAGCTTTTTGCGCTCAGTACCGGCAGTATCTGATGCGTGTGCCGCCGCAAGTTCTTTCTTTTTAACATGGATGCCGATTGCCGCAAAAATAAGCACGGTTGGTATTATGGCGATGGTTCTTGTGAGTTTTACCATTGTAGCGTACTCCCCTGCCGCCTCACTGAAAGCGTAACCTGCCGCAACAACGCTGGAGGTATCATTGACAGCGGTACCCGTCCACAGTCCGTATGCCATGTCGGACAACCCTATCAACTGACCCATTATAGGGAAAAGCAGAATCATTATCATATCAAATATAAACGTAGCGGACATTCCGAGTGCTATGTCGGTATCGTCGGCGTCAATAACCGGCGCTATTGCCGCTATTGCCGATCCGCCGCATATACCGGTGCCGGCAGAAATCAGATTGGACACTTTCCAGTTAAGTCCCAGTGCCTTGCCGATAAAATACCCTCCGCCAAAGCAGGTCGCAAGTGTAAAGAGCATCACGGTCAGCGAGTGTTGACCCACCGTCAATATTGTGCCGATGCTCAGTGTCGAGCCGAGAAGAATTATCGCGAGCTTTAACACCTTTTTTGAGGTGAAATTAAGTCCGGCAGTCACAAACTCCGGCGGCTTTTTTAAAACGTTTATCGCCATGCCGATGAACAGCGCAATGACTGATGCGCCTATGATATGTATAGGCAAAAAGTATTCGATTATTCTTGCTGCGGTTGCCACTGCGGCGGCGAGTAAAAGTCCCGGTATTACGCGTTTCATTGCAACTCCTTTTTGTTGTTTGAGCACTGTTAAGTTAAAATGAATGAAATATAGTCAGTAAACTCGAAACCTCAACTGTTTTTCTTTCCGGTCAAACCTCCCCGCCTTCGGCTGAGAGGTTGGACCGGATGACAAATATTTTCCCATGATGCATTAACAAAGCCACCTTTTGTTTTTATCGGCTGTGCTGTTACTTTACCTGACGAAAACTCAAGCAGAAAATTATTTTTCGTTTGCAATACCTAAGTTGTTGACTGTTAGTGTTTTATCTACTATTGATTTTATCACACTATTTTGATAAAATAAAATAATCATTTGTTATTGATTGATAAATAATATTTATGAAAGGTCTTTTATGCTGACAAATAGGATTTACACGTTTTTAAAGTTGTGCGAGTGCATGAATTATAGAGTGACCGCTGAGCGGCTAAATATGACGCAACCGGCGGTGACGCACCACATACAACAGCTTGAAAATGAATACAACTGCAAACTGTTCACATACAAAAACAGGGTGCTGTACAAGACGTCGCAGGCGCACCTGCTTGAGAGCTATGCGCGATCGGCAGAATATAACATGCGCAAGCTGGAAAGCGAGCTTGCCGATAGCGGGGTTACTGCGCTCAGGATAGGTGCTACGCGCACGATAGGTGACTATGTTGCCGCTGAGCAGCTTTTAAAGCTCTGTGCCGGCGAGCACTTGGAACTCACTTATGTTGTGGACAACACCGACCGACTGCTTGAGGAGTTGCGCGGTGGTCGATTGGATTTTGCGCTCATAGAAGGGTATTTGAATGTAAAAGAATTTTCCCACCTTGCATACCGGCGTGAAGAACTTGTGGGTATTTGCAGTCCAACACACCGTTTTGCAGGTGGGAATGTCAATTTTGAAGAGCTTTTTGATGAGCGCCTGATACTTCGAGAATCGGGTTCCGGCACAAGGGAGGCGTTTCGGAGAATTATGCAGGAGCACAACCGCAACATCGACAGCTTTGCACACAAAATGTACTGTAACTCCTTTAAGGTTATCACGGAACTAGTGGCTCAGGGTGTAGGGGTATCGTTTGTCTACGAATCGGTGGCAAACAGTACCGATAATCTGGCGCGGTTTCGCATAGACGGTGTCGACAGTCACCATGACTTCACCTGTGTGTATTTGAAACCCACCGAGCCGTCACCGTATATGCGTTACTTTGTGGGTTAGCCTACTACCGGCAACGTGTCAAATCCTTTTTGCAGATCCGCATCGGTGGGGACATAGTCGTTCATGTTGCCCTCGTTGTAGCCGGCATACGCAGCAAGGTCAAAGTAGCCGGTGCCTGTCAAGCCGAACAGAATGTTTTTCTCCTCGCCGGTCTCTTTGCACTTAAGTGCCTCGTCGATGGCACACTTTATTGCGTGGGAGCTTTCCGGTGCAGGCAGGGTACCTTCGCATTTCGCAAACATCGAGGCGGCCTCAAACACTTCGGATTGGGTGTAAGAGGTGGCGCTTATCAATCCGTCGTGATACAGTTGCGATACAACAGGGCTCATGCCGTGATAGCGCAGACCGCCGGCATGGTTGGGGGATGGGATAAACCCACTGCCCAGCGTATACATCTTAATAAGCGGTGTCGTCTTGCCGGTGTCACCGAAGTCGTATGCAAACTTGCCGCGTGTCATGGAGGGGCAACTTGCCGGCTCTACCGCGATAAATTTGGCATCAAGGTTGCCGCGGATTTTTTCCGCCATAAAGGGAGATATAAGGCCGCCGAGGTTGGAGCCACCGCCGGCACAACCGATAATGACATCGGGTTTAATGGCATATTTATCAAGGGCCGCTTTTGCCTCAAGACCGATAACCGACTGGTGCAAAAGCACATGGTTTAGCACACTGCCAAGCACATAACGGCAGTTGTCATCACGCATGGAAACTTCAATGGCCTCGGAGATAGCGCAACCCAGACTTCCACCCGTACCGGGATTTTCAGCAAGGATTTTGCGGCCGACCTCTGTCGTATCGGACGGTGAGGGCACCACGTTTGCGCCGTATGTCTGCATAAGCACCTTGCGATAAGGTTTTTGCTCGCTGGAAATTTTAACCATATAAACCGACAGGTCAAGCCCGAAATATGCGCACGCCATCGAAAGTGCGCTACCCCATTGACCGGCACCGGTCTCGGTTGTCAGCGATGTTATGCCCTGCTGCTTAGCATAGTAAACCTGTGCGGCGGCGCTATTGAGCTTGTGACTTCCGGACGTGTTGTTGCCCTCAAACTTATAAAATATCTTTGCCGGTGTGCCGAGTTGCTTTTCAAGGCAGTATGCACGCACCAGCGGTGAGGGGCGGTACATGCGATAAAAGGAGCGTATATCTTCAGGTATACGGATAAATTCATCGACGTTGTTGAGCTCTTGATCGACCAGCTCTTCGCAAAAGAGCGGCAGTAGCGCTTGGCGTGGTACGGGATTGCCATCCGGGCCGACAAACCCTTCGGGCTTTTTCTTCATAACAGCGCGCACGTTGTGCCATGCCATCGGTAGCTCAGATTCACTCAGATAGATCTTGTAGGGGATGTTACTCATTTTGTCTCTCCTTTCAAATTTGGCCGGTTAACTTGAAACTCAACATGTTTTTCAGGCCAACTGACAATTAAAAAAGCGCCTGTACTGCTCATTTAGAGTAGACAGACGCCATATTTGGCAAATCACACACTAAAGCAGCCCTACACTAGTTAGGACGCCACCAAAAAAAATTACGTGTGCAAAGGTTCATATTAAACCTCAAAAAAATAACTTGCAATTATAATACCACGATATGATTAGGTTGTCAAGAGTAGCGCGGCGTTTTTTTACACAATTTTAAAACTTATGAATAAAACAACTTCGTGTGCCTAAACTAGAAAGTATCTACAGTTAAACAATTTAAGAGGTGCAATCTATGAATGAAAATAAAAGCAGTGTCGTTAAATTTTTTAAGGCTAACGGTTTTTATGTGGTCTTAATAGTATGCGTAATAGCTGCCGGAGTGTCGTCTTACCTTGCAGTGGACACACTCATGACACAGGTAAACCCCGAGGTGCAAGACTCTATTGAAAGTCCCGATTACAATTTTGAAGCGCAACCCGCCGACACAAGCCAAAGCGATATACCTATTGTGAGCAGTTCTTCTGAGGGTACCTCTACATCCGAGTCGGAAGAGGAGACGCAAGGTGTAAACGCATCGGTAGCGGTCAGCAGCTCACAGATCACGGAAGAGCCAGCTGCCGAGCAAACCGCTCTACCTGAAGCTGAAGTTGCACAGACGCTGACAGAGCCTGCTGTAGAAACAGCTACAGAGCCGCAAAGTACTCCGACACAAACGACGTTTATGATGCCGGTAACAGGTGAGGTTATTAAAGATTTCAGCGGTGACGAACTGGTCTATGATGAGACAATGGCGGACTGGCGCACCCACAACGGCATTGATATTACCGCTGAAAAAGGTGCACCTGTAGTGGCATCCGTTGCAGGCACCGTGACAAGCGTCGGCTATGATGAGATGTGGGGCGGTGTTGTGGAGATAACCACCGGCGACTCAGTGGTGCGCTACACCGGATTGAGCGATGACATCCCCGTCATCAAGGAACAACATGTCAATGTGGGCGACAACATCGGTCTTGTGGGCGAGCTTCCCTGTGAGCTTATGCAACCGAGCCACATACACGTGGAAGCCATCAAAGCCGGTAAGTATTTCGCATTTACTGATATGAATAAGTAACCCAACAAATTAGTTAAACACTCCCGTCTGTCACCATCCATGTCAAAACGGCAGGTTTTTTACCGAATAGACGACAAAAAGGCAACAAAGCCCCGCCACAGTTGACTGTGTCGGGGTTAGGCTGTAAAAAAAATTGACAGCCTTCGAAAGGGTTCACATGCCCCCTCTCGGCCTCTCCCCCACCAATGGCTCTGCGGAGCCATTGGTCGATGTGGTATTAGCCGCGCATGTCGCCGAATATCACGTTTACAAGGGGTTTATTGGGTATTTTGACACAAAACCCCGCCGCAGTTGACTGTGTCGGGGTTTTGTGATAAACTGTGGTAGACTATAACAGTAACTTTATATGAGTTTTTATTATGAAATTAAAAAATTTACCACTTTCAAAAGTTTTAGTTTATACCGGTGTTAGCCTGTTGCTACTAATTTCACTTTCGGTGCTTGGTTTTTCCGCCCTGCGCTCGCAGCCATCAGTGGCTCAGCAGAGCACGACAACCGAACAGCAACCTGCAGCCCAAAGCGTGTCTGTCACCTCACAATCCGTGTCGGACTCGTCCGAGGTTGCCGAGGAACCGACTGTCACAGCTTCGGTGTCGGTGGAGGTCTCCTCCGACAGTGCGTCATCGCAACCACAAAGCGATGATCAATCCATAGCGTCAGCACCGCCTGAGGACGAAACGGTGACCGTCTCCGGCAATGTGACCGATACCGCTGTGCCGTCGGATGAATATCGTGGCATGTGGATATCCTATCTTGAGCTGCAACAGATTGATATGTCAAGCGAGGCCGCCTTTTCCGCGGCAATGTCCACAATGCTGGATAACTGTGTCGCCACAGGTCTTAACACGGTTATCTTTCATGTCCGTCCGTTTGGCGACGCGCTGTACGAATCATCAATTTTTCCGACAAGTCACCTTGTGACCGGATCACAGGGCACTCAGGCAGGCTACGACCCACTGCAGGTCGTTATCGAGCTTGCCAAAGCGCGCGGTCTGCGTGTCGAGGCGTGGATAAACCCCTATCGTGTGCAGTTGACACAAAACCTGCCCTCTTCTCTTTCATCTTCCAACCCTGCCATCGCATACCAAAATAATCCAGCAACCGACGACTATGTCGTGGCGGCTAATGACGGCTTGTACTACAATCCTGCATACCCGGAGGTGCAACAACTTATTGTCGACGGTGTCGTGGAAATTGTGCGTAACTATGACGTGGACGGTGTACAGTTTGATGACTACTTCTATCCGACTACCGATGCATCCTTTGATGCCACAGCATATTCAAAGCTAGGTGGCGGCATGGATTTATCCGCATGGCGACGTAACAACGTAAATACACTGGTCAAAAGTGTCTACGATGCTGTCAAGCGCACCGACCCGACAACATCGTTCGGCATTTCGCCGCAGGGCAACAACGACAACAACTACAACAGCCAGTACAGCGATGTGAATTTATGGCTGTCTACACCGGGCTATGTGGATTATATCATGCCACAAAACTACTGGGGCTTTGACTACCTCACCGCTTCGGGACGCACCGACTATCAGTTTGTAAAGCTCACACAGCAGTGGGCTTCGTACGACAGAGCACCCTCAGTGGCGCTTTATATCGGTCTTGGCGCTTTCAGAATTGAGGTCGGCGACGGTGGCGCTAACGATCAGGCGGAATGGAGCACCGGCGACAACCTTGCACGACAGATAACCGCTCTGCGCGAGATAAACGGGATCGACGGCTTTGCGCTTTACCGTTATGACAGTCTTTACAACAACCCCTCTGCACTCAGCGATACCGAAAACGCCAATATTACCGCAGTGTTAAATTGAGGTGCGACAATTCTTGTCACCTCACAACCGTGCCGGGATAGTAGTACGCAATTATCTCTTGAAAGGTGTGTCCGTTTTGCGCCATAACATTGGCTCCATACTGTGACATGCCCACACAGTGTCCGTAGCCTTGAGTTGTGAACACAAATATCCCCTCGGTGTACTGCACCTGCAACGATGTCGAGCGCAACCCCAAATTTTCCCGTAACTGCTCACCGGTGATAAGCGCGCCACCGACATTAACCGAGATTAGGTAATCCTGCTCGTCGTATTGTGCCTCGGCAAACCACTGCTCGGGGTCGCCGGACAGGTCTATACCGGCAAAGTTTACCGACAGGACATCATAAACCTGCTGATAGGTAAAGGTGATTTTCTGCTCGTATTCCGGCGAGGATGTGTCGTAGTCCGACGGCACCGACTCAAGGTATTCCAGCGGCACACCGAATGCGTGCTCGCTTGTGGCGGTTTTGCCGTTGGAAAGCGGGAAGTAGCAGGTCAGAGCAGGTGTATCCCCGTAATATATCGCTGTGCCGAGTACCGACTCGGCAACCTCCTCCAATAGTTTATAGTTTGCATCATAGGAACTGCCCCACATTTTGCGCATGTCCTCCTGCGTGGCAAAGCCTAAATATTGTGACGGTGCCGCCGTAAAATCCGCGTCCATCGGCACAGCACCCTCTTGTTTATTCAGTGCACGCGCGGCGGCGTAGCTGTATGCGGCAAGCGCCTGCGCCTTAAGTGCTTCGGTGGAGTATGTAAGCGGCATCTCGACAGCCAGAGCACCGATGATATAGTCCTTTGCACTTATATTAAGGACATTTGAACGATCGGTGCAGTATATGGTAAATATTTCCACCGGCACGTCACCTTGTTGTTGAGGTGCTGGGGTGCTCTCGGTGGGTTGTAATGGGGTATTCTGCGCAATGTCGTCGGTTTGCGGCAACAAATTTGTATCAGACGGCGATGAATTCACCGTTGAATTGCTACTGTTTTCGATTTCCTCGTCACCGTAAGCGGAGCTGAGCATAAGCCATGAATAGGGCATAAGTGCGCTAAGTGTCAAAAAAAATAACATGAGTGCAATAATCTTTTTCACATTTTCCTCTTTTCTTTCCTGCCGATATTTTGTATAATGATATTCAGAGGTTTATGAAATTATTACAAATCTATGCCTTAAAACTAAAACCAACCGAGGAATACATGAAAAAAACCGCATCCGTTATGATAATATTACTTTGCGCCGTGTTCGGTGTTTTGAGATACCTTGACATAATACACCTGACCGATAGCAACGGCTTTGCCACTGTGTATAACGCCCTTGTGCGTTACGCCTTGCTACTTGTACCTATAGCCGCAGTGCTCGTCTACTCGAGGGTTTATTTACAGCAGGTGGTTAAAGCCAGTGGCAGTATGACACTTTACAGCACGATGGTTTTGGCAGGCATAGTGCACATCTTCACCGGCGTGGTGAGCGTCATCAACGCGTTTGGCATCTATCAAAGCTCTTTTGAGCCGATATTGGCCATATTGCTATCCGGTGTGGGACTTTGGCTTTTGGCATCCGGCGTGTTTTCTGTACTTAACAACCGACCGGTGGTGGGTGACATATTTTTCCCGATACTGGCAAACATCTACTATTACGTGCTGTTAATATATCGTTTTATTGTGGAGCCGTCCTCCATTGAGCGCATGTCTCAAACCTTTAACGTTTTAATACCGCTCACTGTGGTTTTGTTTTTTTCCGCTTTTATTCGTCAGCTTTTTTTCAACGTGAAAAGCGACCGACACTTTGTGTTTACCGGTCTGCTCTGCTTTTTGTTTGCCGGATGCCTTATGCCTGCCGAGATTCTTGCGGATATAGCAAAAAGCGGCACCGCTGATTCGGTGACGCTTTTACAAAATTTAAGTATAGTTTCGATGGGGTGGTTCGGACTTGCGGCGGCACTGACAATAAATCGTGCGCCTAAGGTTAATTTTTATTCCACGTATTAGATAGTGTCACCACGCATGGAAACCTCTAAAATTAGTACCCGGTTTCCTCGCCAAGGCTTTCATCGTTGGCTATCCACTCATCGTCGACATCAAGCGCTGTAAAAGTATCCGCTGTGTTGCGCACAATGACATTTTTTATTCCGGCATTTATTATGAGACGCTTGCACATCGAGCAACTGGAGGCGTTTTTCACAAAAGAACCGTCCGCTTCAAGACCCACAAGGTAAAGTGTCGAATCCAGCATATTCTCACGCTCTGCGTTTATAATAGCATTTGCCTCAGCGTGGACGCTACGACATAGCTCATAGCGTGTGCCGCGCGGAACGTTCAGTTTTTCTCGTCGGCATGTGCCTATATCGCAACAGTTTTTCCGTCCTCGTGGTGCGCCGCTAAATCCCGTGGCAATAATGCTATCGTTTTTAACAATTATTGCGCCGTAGTTTCTCCTTAAACAGGTACCGCGCGTCGCTACAGTCTGTGCAATGTCAAGGTAGTAATTTGTCTTATCTCTACGCATAGTGACCCTCATACAATATTACTTTAGTTCATTTTATAACATTTCGACAAAAATTACAAGAGGTTAATGTGGACAATACAAAAAAAATTCTTTTAAACGCAGCCACCGATGCCGCAAAGCGTGCCTACAGCCCTTACTCGGGTTTTGCTGTCGGGGCGGCTGTATTGGGTGAGGACGGCAATGTTTATACAGGATGTAATATCGAGAATGCCAGCTACGGTCTTACTGTCTGTGGTGAGCGCGTTGCGCTTTTCAACATGGTAAACAGTGGCTGTAAAAGGTTTGTCGCCCTTGCAGTCTACTGCGACGGCGGCGCGACTTGTATGCCTTGCGGCGCATGTCGGCAGGTTATGGTAGAGTTTGCACAACACTACAACGTAAATATTTATACTAAAGGTAATACTGACGAGGTGGATTTTACACTGGAGCAGCTTTTACCCCACAGCTTTAGCGGAGGATTTAATGAAGGGATATGAACTTGCCGAACACAAAACAATAAACACGCTGTCCAAAAAGTTTGGCTTTGAGACCAGCAAACGCTTTGGGCAAAATTTTATAATCAACAAGGGACTCTGCCCTAAAATAGTAGAATATGCGCAGGTTACCGCTGACGATTGCGTGTTGGAAATAGGCACCGGCATCGGCACGTTGACAGCGGAGCTCGCCACCGAGGCGCATAGCATCGTTACAATGGAGGTGGACGAGCGTTTGAGGCCCGTCATTGAGCACACTCTGGGCGAGTACGAAAATGTTACGTCAATATTTGCCGATGTGCTAAAAACTGATTTAAAGGCACTTGTACACGAGCACTTTGGCGAGCGGCCGGTCAAGGTGGTGGCAAACCTTCCCTATTACATAACCAGCCCCATAATAATGGAGCTACTTTGCGGTGAGTTCACGTTTGAAAGCTTGACCGTTATGGTGCAAAAGGAGGCCGCTGTGCGCCTGTGCGCCGAGGTAGGCACACGCGAGTGCGGCGCAGTATCGGTAGCGGTCAGTTATTATTCCGACGCGCGGAGACTTTTTGACGTGTCGCCGGGCTCATTTTACCCGCCGCCAAAGGTCAGCTCAGGTGTGATACAGCTTGTGCCCAAAGCAAATCCCGATTACATTCCGCAGGACAAAAAGCTTTATTTCAAGCTGGTTAAAGCCGGCTTTGCACAGCGCCGCAAGACTCTTATCAACGCACTTTCCGCCGGTGGCTTTTTGACAAAGGAGCATACCGCCACCATCGTCGAGCGCATAGCCGATAAAAACATACGTGCCGAGCGCATGACGCAGGAGATGTGGTGCCGGCTTGCGGACGAGTTTTCTGCGGAGATGTCGATATGATATTTGTAAGAAACCGCAATAATGATTTATAAACTTATCAAAACCAAGCTTCATAATAATACCAATTCTCTAGTATTTTTTTAGTGATTCCCCCATTATCGGCTTCATCTGACCACTCCCACACCTCATCTGATACCCGAATCAACGGGTTTGGAGCGCCCTGAAACGCTACCGGCAGGTTATCCACCGAGTAGTAAAATCCAAAGTACCTTGATGACGGTGCTATGCCGGCAGTGCTTTGAGAAAATTGTACAATAAGCTGTTCATCGCCAAAAACACCGTCAATTTTAGCTGTTTTAAATGTTTGCAGTGCCGTGTCCCCGTCTAAATGTTGCAAAGAAACTTCGAGCAAATCCTCTTGATTAGAAATTACAAAAGCCGTTATTTCACTTTCAATATCCTTGTCAATTGATAAGGGAACAAAAATTAGTAACACAGCAACAAGTGGTAGGATAACCCAAAATAATTTTAATTTTTTCATTTTGCACCTTTATAGCTAATAGTCCCCCTTGTATAATAGCAGTTCCTCTGACATCTTTTTATGAAAGTCATCAATGCTCTTTTAACTCCCTTTTGCCGGCAACCAAAAGAAGTAGACAGGAATATATCCCCTAAGTTGTCGACATGCACAAAGTTATAATATACCGTGGTGCACACCTCTCGCCGGCGAGGGGGATGCACCACGGTATTAGTTTTCAGCGCGTACTAAATGGAAGCTACTTCTGCATTACCTCTTGTTTTTTTTGAAGTCTCATTCTGTCCGAGAGCATGGCTATAAACTCACTGTTTGTCGGTTTGCCGCGAAGATTATGTATCGTATAGCCGAAGTAGCTGTTTAAAAGCTCCACATCACCCCTATCCCACGCTATTTCTATGGCGTGTCGAATTGCACGCTCCACGCGTGAGGGGGTGGTGTTGTTTTTTTTGCTTATCGCCGGATAAAGTTGCTTTGTAACACAGCCGATAAGCTCCGGATCCATTGTCGCCATTAAAATGGCATCGCGCAAAAACTGGTAGCCGCGTATATGTGCCGGCACACCGATTTGATGTAACATATCGGTAACGCATTGCTCATCGCTTATGTCTTCCAACAGTCTTCTATGCTCTTGCTGTTGTTCTATCTGCTTTATAGGTTTTTTGAGCCGCGTTGCACAGGAAAGGACATCAAATGGACGCATAAAGTAATATACAAACCCTTCGTTTATCAGCTCTCGCTCTAAACGATCGTTTTCAAAACTGCCGGTTACATAAAACGATACAGGCTTTAAATGTGTTGCTTCGTATTGCTGTTTTACGGAAAGTGCGTCGAATTCTGTCATAAATGCATCCAAGATTGCGGCGTCAAATTCGCCGCTTTTCAGCATTTCGAGTGCTACTGTTCCGTTTTTTTCACACAGAGTTACCTCTATGTCCTCCGACTGCATCATAGCCTTGCAGTGTAGGGAAAATTCCGTCTGTGAATTTGTCATTAAAAGCCGCAGTTTCATGTCTATTCCTCCATATATTCATCAAATTATGTAGCACCTATACTACAGGTAGTAGGTTTATACATATATTACCATATATTTCCAAAAACTTCAATAGGAAAATGGAATTTTTTTACATTTGTTAAAAGTTACCAAATTTTTTTATCAAATGTTGACGTTATTGCAGTTTAGCTGTAACGCTAACAACTTTATAAAACAGCACACGATTAATGGCATAGATTTTGCGTGTACCCCCCACCTAGACAGTGATGGGTACACGCAAACACAGCTATATAAATTCTCTTTCTATGTTCCTTGAAAAATTATCTTGTTCATTAGCAGTAGCCGTCAGGATTTTGACTTTGCCAGTTCCAGCTGTCGGCACACATCTCAAGCAGTGAGTATTGCGCCGTCCAGCCGAGCTCTTCTTTTGCCTTTTTTGTGTCCGCATAGCAGGTAGCGATGTCACCGGCTCGACGTGGTGCAATCGCAAACGGAACACTGCGGCCGCTCGCCTTTTCATATGCCTGTATGACCTCTTTTACCGAGTAACCGTTACCGGTTCCGAGATTACAGATAAACGTACCCGGTTTTTGTGACAGTTTTTTCAGCGCAGCAACGTGCCCTAAAGCCAGATCGACCACGTGGATATAGTCGCGTACCCCTGTGCCGTCCTTTGTGTTATAGTCATCGCCAAACACACTGATTTTTTCGCGTTTACCGACCGCTACCTGTGCAATATACGGCACAAGGTTGTTGGGTATACCGTTTGGATTTTCGCCTATTCTGCCGCTCTTGTGCGCACCGATAGGGTTAAAATAGCGTAACAACGCAACATTTAAGCTTTTGTCGGCATGAGCTATATCGCGCAGCATATCCTCTATCATAAGCTTTGTGCGTCCGTAAGGGTTTGTCGCGGACAGCGGGAAGTCCTCGGTTATGGGTACCGTAGCGGGGTCACCGTAAACGGTCGCTGAGGAGGAGAACACAAAATCCGTCACACCGTGCTCACGCATAGTGTTTAATACATTTAAGGTGCAAATCAGGTTATTGGAATAGTATTCGAGCGGCTTTTCAACGCTCTCACCGACTGCCTTTAGCGCTGCAAAGTGGATAACTGACGTTATATCCTTGTGTTCTGCAAAAAGCGTTTTAACAGCTTGCAGGTCACACAAATCCACACGCTCAAATGCAACGGATCTCCCTGTCAACTCTTCAACTCTGTTCACAGCCTCTTCACTCGCGTTGCAAAGGTTGTCCGCGATAACAACCTCATATCCGGCGTTTAAAAGTTCTACACATGTGTGACTGCCTATATATCCGGCGCCACCGGTAACAAGTACTGCCATAATGCCCCTTTCAAAATAAGTTTTAATAAATATATTCTATTACAAAAGCGCAAAAAAATCAAGTGCTTAAGTTGTGTCAGTGACTAATAAACTCGCCACTGATATCCGGTTACCCCTCTCCCTCTCACCCCCACAAATGCCTTTGCAAAGCCATTTGCCAAAGGTGAAATTCTCAGCACATGTCGCCAAATTTTGCATATAAATGAAAATATAGCTTTTTCCTATCTAGCAAGCCCGCCACCGATATCCGGTGGCGGGCTTGTATCAATTCTATTTTAATCATTCGTTTCCAAAAGCACGCGCACAAAAAGCTACCCAGCCGCCGTCCTGCTCACAACCGATGACGTTCAAACCGTTTTGCTCCAACACCGCTTTGACACCGTCGCTTTTCTCCTCGATTATACCACTGGATATGAACAGTCCGCCTTCATTTAAAAGCGGTACAATTTGCGGTGTCAACCGCTCGATTGCACTTGCCACTATGTTTGCGCAGACTATGTCAAACCTGCCCGCAACCTGCGATGCAAGGTCACCTACAAAGGTAGTTACAACACCCTCGACAGCGTTGTGCGCTATGTTTTCGCGCGCTACGCCGACCGCTACTTCGTCGATGTCGACGGCGCACACCTCTTTTGCGCCAAGTTTTGCCGCCGCAATTGCAAGTATACCACTTCCCGTGCCGACATCAAGCACCCTCATGTCCGGCTTTACGTGCTGTGCCAACTGTAACAGGCACAACTTTGTCGTCTCGTGTCCGCCGTGCCCAAACGCCATGCCGGGGTTGAGTGATATGTTTATCTTGTCCTCACGCGTTGCTTGCTCCCACATCGGCACCACCAAAAACGGCCCTATGTCTATGGGGTGATAGTACTGCTTCCAGCTATTAGCAAAATCCTCTTCCTCAACGGTGTCGGTTTCAAGTTTGTAGGATATTCCGGCTTTTTTCAGCTGCTCACAGGACAGTCTTACCGCCTCTTCATCGTTTGGCGTGGTATAGACATGTAACAGCACTTGCGTGTTGTCCTTTTCAAGCAGTTCGCCCTCTATAAGGTCGCAGTGTGCCATCGCCTGCACCTGCTCGCGTATGTCGGCGTAGTCCTCTATGTACACACCTTCCGTGTAAAGCGTAACCACTGCAAGCGCC
>CAYJFU010000006.1:33896-35676 GCA_964369445.1 uncultured Oscillospiraceae bacterium
CCTGTTCCGACTGCGCGCGTGCAACGGAAAATACCCATTCTTTATATTGCATATGTTCTCCTGTATGTTTCGACCTGCGTGGGCACACAGCGTCCGGTTTGACTTGCTTCGTTTCCTATCCCAACCGAGACGCATCACCACCACTAAAGTCTTGTTATGTTCTGCACATCTCGCACCGATTTCAATTTTGTTATAACCGTTTGAAGATGCTCAACATTAGCAACGCTAAGCGTCAGCGAAAAATCCGCACTACTGCCCTGCATCGTCTCGCGAACGTTCATCGCCACTATCGGCACGCGCATACCTGCAAGCGTCGTCGCTATGTCCGCAACGATACCGTTGCGGTTGAATGTGCTTATCTCCAGCGTCGCGTTAAACTGCTCCTTTACCTTTTCCGCCCAGTTAGCCGACAGCCACCGCGCGCTGTTTTCGACCGTGTCCTTGCGCTGTAGGTAGTTTTGGCACTGTGCTTTGTGTATCGCCACACCGTGCCCGCGTGTGATAAAACCGACGATGTCGTCACCCGGCAGTGGCGAACAGCATTTAGCAAATTTTATAAGGCAGTTGTCCAGACCCTCCACAACAACACCGCCACTTGCACTCTCCTTTTTAGGTATGGCAAAAACCGCCACCGGGTCGGTTGTCTTTATAAGTTTGGCGTACTCTTCTTTTAAGCGCGGCACAAGTTTTGACAGCTGTATTCCGCCGTAACCTATGGCAGCATGAAGTTCGTCAATGCCGTTAAAGCGCTGTTTTTTCGACAGGTCAAGCAGCAGCTCCTCCAGCTCTTTTTGCGGAAGTGAAATGCCGGCACGGCGCAGTTCTTTTTCAAGAAGATCGCGCCCCTCCTGTATGTTCTCCTCGCGTCGTTCCTTTTTAAACCATGTGCGTATTTTGTTGCGTGCCTCGCTCGTTTTTGCTATCGACAGCCAATCGCGCCCCGGCCCTTTGTTTTCCGGTCCTGTAACCACCTCTATAATCTCGCCGTGCTCCAAAATGTGGTCGATAGGTACAAGCTTACCGCCTATTTTTGCGCCCATCATGCGGTTGCCGACCTGTGAGTGTATTGCATAGGCAAAGTCGATGACGGTAGCGCCGTATGGCAACGTTATAACATCACCGCGCGGTGTGAAAACATACACCTCCATCGGTACAAGCTCGTTTTTTATACTGCGAAGCATCTCCTCGCCGTCGCTGACGTTGCCGTCCTCGTCCAAAAGACCGCGCACCCACGACAGACGCTCCTCCATCTTGTCCTGTCCCGACACACCGGCTTTGTATTTCCAGTGAGCCGCAACACCAAGTTCCGCAGTGCGGTGCATCTCAAAGGTGCGTATCTGCACCTCTACCGGTGTGCCACCCGGCCCTACAACCGTCGTATGCAGACTGCGGTAAAGGTTGGGTTTTGGCGTTGAAATGTAATCTTTAAACCTGTTGGGAACAGGGTGAAACAGATCATGTATTATGCCAAGCACATTGTAACATTCGCCAACATTTTCCACGATAACACGCAATGCGTATATATCGTAAATCTCGTCAAACTCCTTATCGCCTATAAACATCTTGCGATAGATACCGTAAACGCTTTTAATACGGCTCTCAAAATCGGCACCCACTATGCCACCGGCCGTGACGCGCGATTTGACCTTTTCGGTGACCATTTCCATGTATTCCTTAGTCTTGCCGGTGTTACCAAGGGCGCGCGTTATCTCGTTGTATCCGTAGTTGTCAAGGTAACAAAGACTAGTGTCCTCAAGCTCCTCTTTCAGTGCTTTCATGC
>CAYJFU010000006.1:35686-52275 GCA_964369445.1 uncultured Oscillospiraceae bacterium
AAGGCGATAGGCTATCGGCGCATAAACCTCCATCGGCTCAAGAGTTATATCGCGCCTTTTTTGCTCAGCGAGTGCATTCAGTGTGCGCATATTGTGAAGCCTGTCGCACAACTTTATTATCATAACGCGTATGTCATGGCTCATCGCCAACAACATTTTGCGAAGATTTTCCGCCTGTTGCTCCGCTACCGAAGAAAAAGCGATGTTTCCGAGTTTGGTCAGTCCATCGACAATGATGGCAACCTCACTACCGAACATCTTTTTAATGCTCTCAAGTGTGATGTCGGTGTCCTCCACAACGTCGTGCAACAGTGCCGAGGCGATGGACGGGGCATCAAGCCCCAACTCCTCCACCAGTGCCGCAACGCACAAAGGGTGCACGATATAAGGCTCGCCGGAACGGCGGCGCTGTTCTCGGTGCGCCTCCTCTGCAAGTTTGTAAGCCTTTTCGATAAGTGTCGTGGCGCTTATGCGACCGTTTTGCTTGCAGTGTTCTAAAAGTGTCTCGTATGTCATTGCAATCCTCGCATGATACTGCTCTGTTGCAGGTCTGTCTTTGCGGCGTTTTTTGTACGGTACATTATGCCGCCCTCTTGGTAAATCAGTCCCAACTCAGTCAATATGTATACAGCCGCAATCACTTTGCCGACGGCAATATCCGTAGCACCAAACAGTTTGTCCGGCTTTTTTACGCTTATGCCCTCTATGTTGCGATATACCTGAGCCACGTCGTTTCTGTCGGCGCAAAGCATTGATTTCTGCTGTGGTGTTAGCGGCGCACCCTGCAAAAAGTTTTTAAAGAGCATGCTGTGCTCGGCGCACTGCTCGGGCAGACCGTCCAGTCGTATGTCGGTGACGGTGGCGGATACATACTCCCCTCTTTGCGTGGCGTAAACCGACAGTTCCAGTATAGCCGAAACGCTGTCCCCCACCGCAAAACCCAGTTGCTGTGGTATCAGCGAAAACATCGTTGCTGTTATAGTATTGCCATTATATGCAAGTTGCAGACGCAAATGTTTGTCTTTTAGCGGCATAATGCGCTCTATCGTAGCGCCGTTTAACACAAATAGCGGCACATGATTGCCGTGTCCAAAAGGTCCGAACACGTCCATTTCCTTTATATCCGCTACCGTGACCGCGCCTGAGATAACGCCATCCGCACGGTAGGACGGCAGTGGCATATCAAGCAGAATACCTTTTGCATAGTCGTTGATTGCCTGCTCAAATTCCTCGCACATGTCGGCCTTAAGCGACATACCTGCCGCGAGTTCGTGTCCGCCGTATACAGTCAGAAGATGGCTGCACTGTGTCAGCGCGGTATGAAGTGAGAACCCGGGGATACTGCGTCCGCTTCCTTTTGCCATGTCATCGGTTATGCTAATAACAAGTGCCGGTTTGGTGTACTGCTTGCACAGCCGTGATGCCGCAAGCCCCAACACTCCCTCATGGTAACCCTCGCCGTACAGCACTATGACAGGCAGGTGTGATTTTTGCTTAGCGCGCTCGAGCAGAAGCTCTACAAGCTCCGTCTCCTCGCGGCGGCGGCGGTCGTTACAGCTCTCCAGTTGCTCTGCAACGGCAAGAGCCTGTTCATCGTCCTCTGCAAGCAACAGCGACAGTGCAGCGGTTGGGTCTTCCATGCGTCCGGCGGCGTTTAGCCGCGGTCCTATTGTAAAGCCGAGCGTGCGCGCTGTCACGGGGGTGTCGCCGTGTCCCGCCTGTTCTAGCAGTGCGCTGACACCGGGCGACGGTGATTCGTTTAAAATGGAAAGCCCTACCTTGACGATAAGGCGGTTTATTTCGTTTAGCGACATAACATCACACACCGTGCCAATGGCGGCAAGGTCGCCGAACTGGTACAGAACATCGTTGAGCGAACACCCCTCCATGCCGGCGATAAGGCACAGTGCAACCGCCGCACCACACAGGCAGTCGTAGCCGCTTGTGTCGTCGGCACGCTTGGGGTTTACTATCGCGGCCGCTATCGGTAGCACCGCCGGTGGTTCGTGGTGGTCGGTGACAACAACTTTTATGCCCAGGCGGTCGGCACACTCCAGTGCCTCAGCTGCCGATATACCATTATCCACGGTTATAATGAGCTGTGCGCCCTTGGAGTGTAGCATCTCCACCGCATCAACGCTGATGCCGTAGCCGTCCTGCACCCTGTTGGGCAATTTGTAGTACACTTCCGCGCCGATATCCTCAAAATAGTTCATGAGCAGTGCGGTGGAGGTAACACCGTCGACATCATAATCGCCGAATATGACAATCCGGTCACCGTTTTCAACCGCCTCGCTACATACCTGCACCGCGATTTGCATGTCGGCAATGCACATTGGGTCGATTATTACATCGTCACTCGCGATACCTCGCACTGCCGAAAGTTGCTCTGCAAGAGTGCCTGCATTTTGTTTATTATATTCCCAAACTCTGTGACATAATTCTATCATTGTACATTCACTACCGCTGTGTATTCACCGATTGCAAAGACATCGTCCGCCGAAGGTATCACAATGTTTACCGGAACATTTTGCAGTCCCTGTTCCACCGTAATATCCGACATGTGTATCTCTGCGATAACCCCCTCTTGTGTGAGCGACTCAAGGCGCGTGGCATCGCCTATGAGCGTTACTCCCTGTATTTGTTCGCTGTCCACCACTATGTCGCGGTTAGTCGGCTGATTTACTATGACAATCTCCTCCACCGTCACAACCCGCTCGGCAAGTGCCGAGGTGTCAAACGTGGCCGTAACACTTTGCACATTGTCAAGGCTGGTGAAACCGGCGGGCAACTCGACAGTGAACTCATATACGGCATCCAGTTTAAAGGTTGAAAGGTCAACATAACCAATCTGTAATATCTCGGTGCTGTCGATAAGCTCTGATGTGGCGGCAACCGACAACTGCCCTGTCGACAGCTCATATTTGAGCACCGAGGCATCAAAGTTGGTCGGCATGTTTACAAACTGAATAGTCACGCCCAGTTTGCCTGTTTTCAGTACGGGTATTGTAAGTTCCGCCTGTTCAACGTCGGTCGTCAAAAATTCTGATAATATTTCATTACCCTCACTGTCCAGTAGCACTATCGGTGCACTTACCGTTGTCCTGTCGGTAAGCGGTGCATCGGATGTGAATGTTGCAGTAGCGCTATCCACCTTCGAAACAAGGCTTTCGGGGCCGTTTATTGTTATCTCTTCCGGCGAGCTGAGTGCGGCAGAGCTGACATAACCCTCCTGTATAACCACGCTGTGAACATCCGGCACTATAGGCAGTTTTTTTGTTATCAGCCTGTCAAAAACCAGCGGCACCGTCGTTGGCGACACCGATACAATGTCAAAACTCGCAAGATTATCAACCTTGCTGACGTTGACGGCAAGTTCATATGTGCCGGGGCTTGTGACACTTTCGTATCTGACCGACACGTTAAAGTCCGCAGCTGTCAGACTGCCCACCACCGAGCGGTCCCCGATGACATTGACCTGAACCTCTGCGGCAGGGTTGCCGAGTATTGCAAGGTCTTGTGAGCTGTAAATGCTGGAACTGGTTAAAAAATTGACGGGGATACCGCTTATCGTGTCGTCGTAATCGGGTGAAACAGTCGACACGATGACCACCCACGCAAGTAGCGCCACGACAACCGAAAATATTATGTTAAATTGTCTATAGTGAAAAAGGGTTGAAATACGCGGCAATTTAAGCTTTTTCATCGCTGTTCTTCTCCTTTTTCTTTTTGTGGAAAATTCCGGTAAAACGACTCTCGCGTTTTTCCTCTTTGGGGACGATTTCGTCCTCCAGCATCCGATAAAGTGAGGCTCTGTCTATCCTGCGTATCAAAACGCCGTTTTTTGCCATCGAGACAATACCGCTCTCCTCCGACACGACGACGACGATGGCATCCGACATCTCCACCGTGCCAAGTGCCGCACGGTGACGCGTGCCGAGATCCTTGCTTATGTCGACGTTTGCCGACAGCGGAAGCACACATGCCGCCGAGGCGACCTTTGCCTGCGAGATTATAACCGCACCGTCATGCATCGGTGCTCCGTTGTAAAATATGTTGCCGAGCAGCTCGGTTGACACCTCCGCTTCAAGCACGGTGCCGGTGCGTTTTAGGTCATAAAGGCTGGAGGAGCGCTCAAAAACGATAAGCGCGCCGGTTTTTTTATCAGAAAAGTTTTGCACAGCATCGCACACCCCGGTTATGGCACTGCGCCAGCGTTTGCGCGTAACCTCGCCCATATCGCGGTTGGCAAATATGCCTCCGGTCAGTATGTTGGTACGCCCCATCTGTTCCAGTGTGCGGCGAATTTCCGGTTGGAACACGACAAAAAGCGCCAAAACACCGAACTGGAGCACCTCGCCCATAAGGTAGCCGAAGGTGCGCAATCCTAACTGGTTTGCCACTAAATCAGCGGTAAAGAGAAATATTATACCTTTAATGAGCTGCGAGGTATGGGTGTCGCGCACAATGATAATAAGCTCGTAGACGATAAAGGTGACGACAAGTATGTCGATGACGTCCACGATGGTGACGGTGCTGAACAGCGCCACTGTATCGGCGATGAATCCCTGCAAAATTTATCCTCCTTGTTTATATAGTCATTCAACTTAAAAACCACCACATCTTCCCGGCAATCTTGTGTCGTTTTTCAAGTCGAACGACTATACTATCGTTGCAACCGCCATAGCGGCAATGCCCTCGGTGCGACCGCAAAATCCGAGTCCCTCCTGGGTGGTTGCCTTTACCGACACCTGCGACAACTCCACCCCTGTTGCGGCGGCGATGTTTTGCCGCATAGCGTCGATGTGTGGTGCCAGCTTTGGGCGCTCGGCAACGACGGTGGCGTCTATATTGCCGATATTGTAGCCATCTTGACGCAACAACTTTGCAACCTGCGACAGCAGTTGCACGCTGTTTGCACCACGATATGTCTCGTCGGTGTCGGGAAAATGCTTGCCTATATCGCCGAGCGCCGCCGCCCCGAGCAAGGCATCGCTTATCGCGTGACAAAGAACATCGGCATCGCTGTGCCCGAGCAGTCCGTGGGTATGTTCTATGTCCACCCCGCCCAATATAAGCCGCCGCCCCGACACGAGGCGATGAACGTCGTACCCCTGTCCCACACGCATAACATTCTCCTGTAAATCCTGTGGTGATGTGATCTTTTTGTTGCACACACACCCCGTTGTCAGTCCGACGCGGTAACCTGCCGCTTCCAGCAGTGAACAGTCGTCGGTATACTCGGCTATGTCGACCGACTGCGTCGCTTTAAGGTAGTGATCCCGATGAAAAACCTGCGGTGTTTGCACTGCAAAAAGGGTGTTTCTGTCGGGTGTGTCGGTGACAAGACCATCTGTTGCCACCTTAATTGTGTCGGTGACGGCAAGTGCCGGACAGGTACAGTCGTAGCTGTCAAGACCGGCAAGTGTGTCGTCGATAACCTGCTGTGACACAAAGGGGCGAGCGCCGTCGTGTACTGCTATTATATCACAATCACACGCATTTACGCCGTTTAATACCGATCGAGCACGCGTATCACCACCCTCAACCATGATAACATCAAGGTCATCAAGTATGGCGGCAACATCTGCTTTATTCTCGCCAACCACAACGACAACGCGCTCAAAACGCTCATCCTGTACAAAACGCTCAACACTGTGACGTATAACGGGTCTGCCGTTCAGGTTGACAAGCAATTTATCTTTGCCAAACCTCGTGCCCTTGCCTGCCGCCACAATGACCGCACCGATACTACCCATTTTTCCACCTATTAACGACATAAGTCAGCGCCGGCATAGTCGTTGTAAGCGCAATAACGGTGGCAATGGGGTCAAAAAACGGAACAAACACCGCTAAAACTGCCGTTGCAACCATGATTACAAGGCGCGATATGTACAGTACTGCCCAGTGCTTTTTGTCGTGACCTGCCTTGTACAGCAGGTAGCAACAAAACATAGACGTACCATACCCTAAAAGAATACCAAATATAACCGCCGCTGTCAACTGTGACAACAAGCCGTAAAACAAAAGTGCAACCGCATCGAGCGCACCGGCAATTATCGCCGTTTTTAGAATGTGTGATTTGTTCATATTACCTTTTCAATTGGGGGCATCAAAAGTGTCCTGTATTTGCTCCCACCATTGGCAAGGAGCAGATGCGGATAAGCTAATAAACACCAATAGCCACTACTAAAAAAAGCATGAGCACAACCGACAAATCCGCTGTTAACATTGGTAACAGGCGGACATAGTCAGCCATGCCCATACAATTTAATTGGTTTAGTTAAACCTATTTCAGCTCGATCTTTGCGCCGGCTTCTTCAAGTTTTTTCTTCATTTCTTCAGCATCAGCCTTGGAAACGCCCTCTTTAAGGGTCTTGGGTGCGCCGTCAACTATCTCTTTGGACTCTTTCAGACCGAGACCTGTAGCCTCTTTAACAGCCTTGATAACGCCCATCTTGTTTGCGCCAACTTCTGCAAGTACAACGTCAAACTCTGTTTTCTCTTCTGCTGCCGGTGCTGCTGCACCACCGCCTGCTACCATAACCGGTGCAGCGGCGCTTACGCCGAACTCTTCTTCGATAGCTTTTACAAGCTCGTTGAGCTCAAGGACGCTCATACCTTTGATTTCTTCTATAAACTTTGCTATATCAGCCATTGTTTAATTCTCCTTTTTTAATAGTTGGCTACGCGGCATATGTCGCGATAGCACGTGTGTGGCATAAATACCAAATTAAGCGGATTCCTTTTGCTCGGCAACTTTGGAAAGTGCGCAGGCAAGACCGCGGATATTGCCGGAAAGTGCGCTGCACAGCATAGAAAGCAGCTGTTCCTTGCCCGGAAGCTTTGCGATAGTGGAAACTTCTGTGGCCGAAACGGTTTTACCGTCCATGTAGCCGCCTTTAATTGTAAAAGCGCCTTTGCTGTCGTCAGCATACTTTTGCAGTATTTTAGCCGCAGCCATCATGTCTGTGTCGGATGTTGCAAAAGCGGTGCTCTCTTTCAGGTGCTCTGAAAGGCCCTCATACGGAGTGTCCTTTACAGCAAAGTTGAGCATAGTGTTCTTTACGATACCGTATTGAACGCCGGCCTCACGCAGTTCACGACGCAGAACAGTGTCCTTTTCAACGGAAATACCCTTGTAATCTACAAGAATACCTGCGTTTGAAGCCTCAATGCGTGCTTTAAGATCGGCAACAAGTTGTTTTTTTGCGTTAAGTGTTTTTTCGCTTGGCATGTGTTTTCACCTCCTTGTAAAATTATATTCTAAAAACCTCTCCCCGAAGTGATAGGGAGAGGTGCAATTTAGCATTGACCTTCTCCTCGTCAGGCGGACAGCTTGCGCCGTCCTTTAAGTCGTGTGACACCGGGGTCTTTGGATAGGGAGTGTTTTTATTCTGTTGTAGCTCTAGCCAGTGCCGTCATAATTTAAGTGATTTTTTGTCTGTGATGGCGGAAAACCGCCAAAATCGGACGGGTGAACACTCATGACACCACTATATAAATTAAACGCCGTACTTCGCTGTGTTAAGACGAACACCGGGGCCCATTGTTGCAGCAACGGCGGCGGATTTAAAGTACTGACCTTTTGCGGCGGACGGCTTTGCCTTAGCAATGGCCTCCATAACAACTTTGAGGTTGTCCGCAAGCTTGTCTTTGCCAAAACTTGCTCTGCCTATCGGCACGTGGATAATGTTTGCCTTGTCAAGACGGTACTCGATTTTACCGGCTTTCGCTTCGGTAACTGCCTTGCCGATATCGGGGGTAACGGTGCCTGCCTTGGGGTTTGGCATAAGTCCACGCGGTCCGAGAACCTTACCCAGACGGCCTACAAGACCCATCATGTCGGGGGTTGTAACGAGAACGTCAAAGTCGACAAAGCCCTCGTTTTGAATCTTTGCAACGATGTCATCATCGCCAACCATCATAGCGCCTGCGGCCTCACCGGCCTTGGCGGCATCACCCTTGGCGATAACGATGACGCGAACATCTTTACCTGTACCGTGCGGCAGTACAACTGCGCCACGAACCTGCTGGTCGGCGTGACGGCTGTCAACACCCAGACGAACGTGTAACTCAACCGTCTCGTCAAATTTTGCCTTTGCGGTTTTGCAAACTAAATCCATCGCCTCTTCGCTCTCGTACAGGCGACCTTTTTCTATAAGTTTAGAACTTTCGTTAAATTTTTTGCCGTGTTTCATATATTCCTCCCGTGGTAATAGCGGAAACTTCCTCCCACCTATCATTAATAATTAGCGTACATTTTAGATAGTGTCGACAATAGTGTTCAGCCGGCCGATTTTGGTGATTTTCCGCTCTGCGGCGGCGTCAAAAGTCACATTCCATCAACGAGTGTTACATTTTTCCTCCTTGTAGAGCAAAAAAACGCTCGAAATCTGCTCGTTTCAACTACTGTCAGCCCTAACTGTTACTCGGCGACGGTGACACCCATGCTGCGTGCTGTACCGGCTATCATAGACATCGCTGTCTCGATGTTTGCGGCGTTGAGGTCGGGCATCTTTGTCTTTGCTATCTCTTCAATCTGAGCCTTTGTTATGCTACCCACCTTTGTACGGTTGGGCACGCCGCTACCGCTCTCAAGACCAATTGCCTTTTTGATGAGTACTGCAGCCGGCGGTGTCTTGGTGACAAAAGAAAAGCTTCTGTCGGCATAGACGGTGATAACTACCGGTATGATAAGACCCATGTCTTTCTGTGTGCGCTCGTTAAACTCCTTCGTAAAGGACATGATGTTAACGCCGTGCTGACCTAGTGCCGGGCCAACAGGGGGTGCCGGTGTAGCCTTACCGGCCGGAATTTGTAATTTTATATAACCCACAACTTTTTGTGCCATTTTTTATTGCTCCTTTTACATTTTAATCGGCGAGCTTTGGCGGTGTGTCCCGCCCTTCGCCTAATACATTTAAACGCTACAGTGTCGGCTTAACCTGTGACAGATCAAGCTCGGCAGGTGTTTGGCGACCGAACATCGACACCGTAACCTTAACCTTGCGTTCCTGCAAATCTATCTCATCGACGGTGCCAACAAAGCCCTCCATCGGGCCGCTTGTCACCTCGACGCTGTCGCCGACCTTGTAGTCGACTGCTGTTTCATTACTGTCTATGCACAGCTTGTCTACTTCGGATTTTGTCAGCGGCACCGGCCTTGAGCCCGGGCCGACAAACCCTGTTACGCCGCGCGTGTTACGCACGATGTACCACGAGTCGTCTGTCATGTGCATTTTGACAAGTACGTAGCTTGGGAAAAGTTTGCGCTCTACATCGCGCTGTTTACCGTCCTTAACCTCGGTCATCATTGCGGTAGGCACGCGAACCTCTTCTATCAAACCGCCCAAGCGGCGATTTTCTATTATAGTTTCAAGGCTTTGCGCCACCTTATTCTCATAACCGGAATAGGTGTGGACGACATACCATTCAGCTTCACTCATTGTCAACTACCTTCCCATAAGCGCAAGATCGAGCAGGTATTTCATAACCGTATCAAGTCCGAACAAAAACACACCGACAACGGCGACGACTACAAGTACGATAATAGTGTTGTTAACTATCTGTTTTCTTGTCGGCCAGACGATTTTTTTCATCTCGCTTCTTGTATCGGTGAAAAACTTCGTCGTTCTTTTAGCAGTGTTTTTGACGTTTGCAAGAAAACCATCTTTTTTTGCGGTTTGCTTATCGCTCATCATTCACCCCTACTTCGTCTCACGATGAGGAGTATGCTTTTTGCAAAAGCGGCAGTACTTGTTCATCTGTATTCTGTCCGGCGTGTTTTTCTTGTTTTTCATTGTGTTGTAGTTGCGTTGCTTGCACTCGGTACAAGCGAGGGTGATTTTAACTCTCATTATTTGCCTCCATATTTCTAACGGTTGAATGGTGCCCTTATGGGCACAACCTCCCTCTTTTCTTTGCTTCGATGTCGTTTTTCACACGAAAAAACACCGCCCACAAAGAGAGGTAGACTTATTCTATCATAAACCAAAGCGATTGTCAATGGGGAGCGGATGGATTTTTACGGTGTGGAATGGAAATTTACCCGGCAGGGTTTATATCAACCACCCTTAATCCCCCCATCTCTCATCAACATACACGCTTACACTGCCGCCGCTCACCGGAAAGTCGGCACAGCCGTCTTTGCCGACGACGATTTTTGCATTTGAGTTGCCGAGGCAGTCGATAAGGGTTTTGCCGATAAAGCTCTCGCCCATGCACATATTTAAACTGCCGCCGGCACCGTCGGTCATTACAACCGCAAGACCCGAGCGGTCATAACCGTGCTCCCCCAGGCGCGTAAAGCCAACAACCGAGCTGTCATCAAAATAGTTTATCTGCTCACCGTAAGCGAGATGTTTTCGCACCTTGAGCAACTTCTCAAGCCCCTCACCCACCGGTGAAATATTGCAGTGAGGTATGCCGTAAAGGTCGCCGTAAAACACACACGGCATTCCGTGTTGCATAAGAAGTATCAGCGCATAGGCATGCAATTTAAACCAACCCTCCACCCAACTTTGCAAAGCCTGCCCCGGCTGCGTGTCGTGATTGTCAACGATGGTCACTGCACGTTCGGGGCGTGCCGCCACCAGCGTCCCCTCCAGTAACCTGCCGAGGTGCGATGTGCCGTTGCTAATCGAGGCCTTGTGTAAATTATAGTGAAGCGGCACATCAAAAAGCTTCATGCAGTGTGCCGTCCTGTTTAAATAGTAGTTTAATGACTCCAGCGATTGGTGCCAGTACTCCCCCACCACGAACAACTTTTTGCCGGAATAATCGCGCATCTCGTGTACCCAGCTTAGCATTTTAGCAAAATTGATGTGCTTTACCGCGTCCACCCTAAAACCGTCCACACCAGTGAAGTCAAGGTACCATTTCCCCCACCTTACCAGTTCTTCAAAAGTCTCCTCGTGACCGAGGTCGAGATCGGCACCCATGAGGTAATCAAAGTTGCCGTTTTCATTGTCGACGCCATCATCCCAACTTTTACCTTTAAATAGGTACAGCGCCTTTTGCTGTGTACGTTCATCCCAGTCACAGCCGTCAAAGTGTGAGTGATTCCAAGTAAAATCGGAGTATTTGCTACCCCTTGCATCAAATGTGAAGCGGGTCCACGCGGCAATTTCCCTTTCACCAAGAACCTGTGTGCGATTGTTGTTGTCATATATGTCCGCAACGACGTTTTCGGTGGCATCCGCACCCATGCGGTGGTTAAAAACAACGTCAGCATAAACACGAAGACCGGCACGTTGCAACGACCTGATAGCGGTCAAATATTCGTCTTTAGTTCCGTATTTTGTAGGTATTGTGCCTTTTTGGTTAAACTCGCCGAGATCGTACATGTCATAAACACCGTAGCCGACATCTTCAATACCTGCGGCACATTTGTATGCCGGCGGCAACCAGATATCGGTAAAGCCAAGCTCTGTAAGCTTTTGCGCCTGTTGTGTCGTCTGTACCCACAGCTGTCCGTTCGCCGGAAGATACCACTCAAAAAACTGAATTAGCGTTCGATTTTTCATATAACACCCTTCGAATTCCCTACTAAACTTGCAATGGTTTAGATAGTGTCAGCACTGCTTAACCGACTACAGTATGAAAAATATTGTCGCAACGCTACTTTGATGATAGCCATGCAAAAGAACAGGTTTTGTGGTGACATCTATGAACTGAGTATTAATGCAGTTATATTTATTATACAACACTCCTTCAAAATAATCAACAACAAAAAAGCCGGGTTTTTTCGCATTTATCGTTGTTTGATTTAAAAAAAGACACGTAATTGCCTTGTTTTCTATTCAATGTTACCAACGCAAGCTGACAAAATGTTTTCATAAGTTGTTAGCATTTTTAAACTATTTGTAAAATATCTACAACTTGCCAAGCGCTTTATTTTATGTTATACTTTTTAAAAGACCAATTAACCTAGATAGTGTCGACACCGGTGTTTAGCCGAAAACGGCATACGTCTTTTACCGTTCGTCTTTATTAGTCACAGGTGCGTTTTGCACTTATCTACTTTCTGTCAGCATAGGAGGGTTACATGAATATATACCAATCTGCGGAAGACTATCTTGAATCAATTTTAGTACTTAAAAACTCTTTGGGTTACGTGCGCTCCATTGACGTGGTAAATGCGCTGTCGGTGTCAAAGCCGAGCGTGTCTGTTGCGATGAAAAAATTACGTGAGAGCGGTTATATTACAATGGACGGTTCCGGCCACATAGAGCTTACCGAAAAGGGTCTTGCCGTTGCTCAAAAGGTAAACTTGCGCCATGTGGTTATCTCGGAACTGCTGATAAACCTCGGTGTTTCGGAGGAAGTGGCAAAGGCAGACGCTTGCAAAATCGAACACGTATTGAGCGACGAAACCTTTGGCAAACTTGCTGAATTTGTAAAAAACAGCAAACCCCTATAGATGAAGCAACTGATAAATTTGGTTGATTTTTACGCGCCTACACCTCACTGTAAGTGGAGTGCAGGCGCGTAAACGTTTTTAACCTTCTATATTTTTTTAGCATTCAGCTCGCAAAAATATTTATCCAATATTCTTATAGGGTGATATGACATTTTAGAGCTGCGCAATCCCGGATCGTCGGAGTCGTCCTCTCGGTTAAGATACTTTATCTCCTCGGTGCCGAACTTTTGTGCAAATGCCTGCACGATAAATTGATAGCTGCCGTGGTATGATATGTCGGCTTTTTCAATGTGAACATATAACATGTCACCCACCGCTTCGCCGATGGCAAAACTGACGATTTTATCATCAGCCGTGACGTAAAGACCGAACAGCCCAAGTTCCTCAAATGAGTCAAGCCCGCGTACCGCCGCTTTGTATTCTTTTTCGTAGGATTCGGGCTTGTCGCGTGTTTCGCTTTTAACAAACTCGTCCAAAAAGGCCTTTACAAGCGGTATGCTTTGGCTATTTATGCTGTGCACTGCGTGGTTTGGGTACTCTCTGACAAAGCGGTTTTTATGGTTACGTTGACCTTGAAAGCGTCGCCCGGACAGCGTTTTTATCTGTTCGATATCATAAATATAGTCACTCCACTTGCGTCTGAAATCCGCCACAGCATTTGGAAAAACAGCTTTTACCGTCTCAACATGCTCCTGCGGTATACATATGAGTGTCGGGTTGCACTCGCCCGTCCATAGGTCGCGTTTAAGCACCTCCAGCGCCTCGACGAGCGGTCTGCCGACCGGCAATAAATATTCACACCCTGTATCGTGGTTAACGCGGAATATAGCGCAACCATCAGCAAAGGCTACCTCAGATACAAGGGAATCCTGCCACATATACAACAAAGTTGTTGTGTATTCGCTGGCAAGATAGTGTGTCCTTTCAAAGTATGGCTTTAACTGTTTTACCTGCTCGATGTTTATAGGAAGAAAATTCAAAATATACCTCTTTTGTATTATTATAGATATTGTCAAGATAAAGTTGACAATATCTATACTGTCCTCTGTAATTTTTTTCTCTTTTTGTTCTCATACATTTCGTTGTCAGCAGCCTTTATCAGCTCGGCAGCCGATAGTGGTGTATTCGGAAGGACATCCTTGACACCGTAACTTATAGATGTTTTATAAGGCTTTAAATACACCTCACCCAGTTGTTTAATTTTATAATAGACAGCACTTATCCGATTATTCACCGTTTCAACATCCTGTTCCTGTGTGACTATCAAAAACTCATCGCCACCCAATCTCGACACAACTTCATCGGCAAAGTAGTTGTGTAGTTCATCCGCTACACTTTTGATGTAAAAGTCACCCTCAGCGTGACCGTATGTGTCATTTACAATTTTAAGCCCGTCCATATCGACAAACACAATCTGAAACCTCACATTTGCAAGCAAGAGGTGCTTTGTCTTTTCCAGTGCCACATCACGTATACTGCAACCGGTAAACGCGTCGACAGTTGACTGCTGTGTCAATTTTGCCACCGCAAGTTCCTCTTCTTTCATACTGTCTCGGAGCTGTTCGTATTTTGCAAGCTTTCCACGCAAACGGTTAAACAAAAATGCATAGGCAAGCGCCAGAGGGTAACTAAAGGAACTTGCAAGGCCTAGCATCATAAAAAGGTAAGCATATTCATCACCGACGCCCTGTGCTCCGATAAGTGTTACCACGTAAACAAAGAACACGAATGTTATACCAAGCAGTCTTGTGGCAAAGCGCACGTTCGGTTTATCATCAAAAAACATATTGAAATGTTTTGGTTTGACAAAATTTTTCAGCATAAGTAGGTAGCCGCCGGCCCACACAAAGGGTACAATGCTTTGAAGTGCACGATATGTCGGTTCGGTGTAAACTTCTGCCATGCTGATATCAAAAACAATGGCAAACACCGAGGTTACAATTACTCTTCTTGCAAAAATGTTTATTGCAAATGCAAATACACCGAACAACGTAACATAAATGTCAACTTGTGACATAATTTTAAAAAGAACAAAGTATATTACCGTGTATCCGATTAGCATTATATATATACTGTTTGCTGACAGGTTAAGTGTCAGCATAAATAGCAGTGCGTTTACGACCGCAGAAACAGCCGTAATTGTTGCAACATGTTTTTTTACACCGAGTATCGCCGCGGCATATCTCATCAGCACCACATGATAAAACAAAAAAGACAATACGGACAATACGTTTAGCATGGGCGCACCTCTTCAAGATAAAACTGTCTTTTGCGCAACCGCATGTTATTATCTGCGCAGTTCAGTGCCTCCTCAATCGATAACGTTCTTGCGCCGTCACTCACATACGTGCCCCCCACACTGGCAGAAAACGGATAGTCTTTTTTTGCACTATCAAGCGCAATTCGTATGTTAATTCTATCAATAACTAGTTCAATATCACTTTCATTTATGCTGTCCAGCACAATAAGCAGTTCATCTCCACCCACTCGTGCTACAAGGTCACGTTCTCGCAGTGTTGATTGTATTGAAGTATAAATTTCTATAATCAACATGTCCCCAACATCATGCCCAAGGTTGTCATTAACATATTTTAGGCGATTGATATCAACGTACAAAAGGCCAAATGACAAGCTTTCATCTTCATACATCTCCGCGAGTAGGTCAAGTATAAACTTTTTATTGTATGCGCCGGTCAGGCTGTCGCGCTCAACCTTATAAAGCACCTCCTGCTTTTGTTCGATTAGCTTTTCGTAATTGGACATAGCCTCGTCGGCATGGCGCTTGTGTACCGACATGGTGATAAAGTTTATGCAATATATAAAAGTATAGTAAAACATAACCATCTGCATAGAAAAACATGCTAAGACAATGTAAACCTGTTGCGGGTAACTAGTGTCTATAAGCAACAGTGCGCCCTCTGACATGACAAATATTACAGTGCCGAGTGAGACAACCATTAAAAACATAATGGTTGTAGTTTCCAGCGATAGTTTTATTATACCCTCCTTTGGTATGAATTTATCAACCACCATAAGCACAATATAGAGTAGTAAAAGTGTGATAAATCCACTTATAAGGTTGAGATATTGGTTGCTATGTATTTCAGCCGGTGCAACTCCTGCCACTGCTGTGGTGAGTATCGCAACGGGAAGGTTAATGGTCGCAATGTGCATGGCAAAAAGTGACGCGCTCAACAGCACCTGCTTCCACAAGGCTTTCGAGAGCAATTTGAATTCAACCGTCAGCACCGCAAAAGCTATAGGGTAGAAAAAGAGGAAATTCCAATCATACATTAAAAGAGCACCGTATATAAGCACATTAACGGTGGTGCAAACCGTAAACAACAGTATATTTCTTTTGCCACCCACCAATAATTTTGTAGCGTAAGAAAATGCGGCAAAATTATAGGCGACATACATTGATATGGTTATCAGTGACAACATGACATGATCAAACATTAATATCCCCCGGTACAGCCAAGCTGGTTTGTGATTTCAATAGTCAATTAACTTGAAAAGCAACACAGGGTTGCCCTGTGGGAATTTCGCATATCAAGAAGGTAAGCAGAATATGTGCCGACAAGACGTGTTGGTTTTCAAATTTAACCGGCAACAACATTATAACATAAAACGCAAAACCCTTGCAAGTATTTTAAAAATTTGTAGTGTGAATTATGTCCTCCGCGAAAGTGTGCTTTGCCGCTGTGCTGTGACAGTTTTTAGGATTATATTGGCGGCATTGCCTAAAACCTCTTCACTTAGGCTTTCAAAAAAACTTAACCGAAGCGCCCCCTCTACGCGTTTTGTCGACAGCGACATTGCCATCAGTGTTCTGCTGTTTTTCCCCCTACTACAGGCAGAACCGGGCGAAACAATCACACCGGCATAGTCCAGTGCGCGCTGAACTACAGCGCTTTTAGTGCCCTCATAAGACACGTTTAATATATACGGTGAGCTGTACTGCGGACTGTTGACAATCGCACCGCCAAGGGTGAGCGCCGATTGCAACACAGCTTTTTGCCGTGCCGCTTGCTCAAAGCGTTGCTGTACCGTGCTCGAAAGACCCTGAACTGCCTCACCGAGAGCGGCGATATAAGCTATATTTTCAGTGCCACTGCGCAACCCTTTTTCCTGGCCACCACCAACGCCGACAGGTGTATAATTG
>CAYJFU010000007.1:0-3792 GCA_964369445.1 uncultured Oscillospiraceae bacterium
CTCGGCGAAACACGCACATATATTGACGATGGATTTTCGGGCACGAACTTTCAGCGTCCGGGGTTTATCTCAATGAAAGACGACATAGACAAAGGAATTATTCACACGGTGGTTGTCCGTGACCTTTCGAGGTTTGGGCGTGACTACATAAATGTCGGATATTTTGTGGATAGTTACTTCCCCGACAACGATGTTAGGTTTATTGCCATCAACGATTTTGTCGATACAAACGATGGCGAAAACGACTTTATGCCTTACAAAAACATATCAAACGAGCAATTCGCAAAGGACACCAGCCGCAAGGTGAGGATGGCGCATCGACTGCGAGGCAACAACGGTCATCCACTGGCAAAACCGCCGTTCGGGTACAAGAAAAATCCAAGCAGTAAGACAAGTTGGCTTGTCGATGAGGTGGCATCAGAGGTGGTAAAACGCATCTTTAAGATGACTATCGACGGCTTTGGCACAGAGCAAATTGCCGGAATGTTGGAGCATGAAAAGGTGCTCACCCCCAACCACTACGCCAAGGAAAACGGTTATAAAGTGAGCGGGCGATTGAGCGACAACAAGTACCGCTGGCGAAGCTCCACCGTTTCAAAGGTGCTTGCACTGCGTGAATACTGCGGCGATATCGTCAACTTCAAGACCTACTCCAAGTCATACAAAAACAAAAAGCGACGTGTAAATCCGGTGGAAAACCGAGTTGTTTTTGAGGGTGTAAACCAGCCGATTATTGACAGAGCGACGTTTGAAAAGGTGCAGAAAACCCGTGGGAAGATATACAACAGCAAGCGCAAAGAAAAGGAACACCACATGTTTTCCGGACTGCTCGGATTGCGGCTCAAACCTACATTTCCACTTTAATCAAGGTAACGAAAGCATCCAGTATTTCAGTTGTTCCAAAAACAACAGTCGCAACCGAGAATGCCCCACCACCCACTATGTCAGGACAGATTTTCTGGAAGAGGTGGTGCGTCGTGATCTAAACCGAGTAATTGAGTTTAGTGAACAGTATAAGGATGAATTTCTGAAAATTCTTCTCGACAACACCGGCGCTGAGATGGAGAGGCAGTCAAACTATCTTGAAGATCAGATAGAAAAACTAACCAAGCGCAACACCGAGTTAGACCGCCTTTTTAACAGCGTTTATGAGGATAAGGTGAACGGCACGGTATCGGAGGAACGATTTAAGCGTATGACACAGGGTTTTGAAACGGAACAAAACGACAACATCATTGAGATTGACCGTTGTAAAAAGCTCTTAAATGCCAGAACAGTGGAAATCGACACCGCAAAGGCTTTCCTTGATATCATTGAAAAAACAACCTGCATCGAAAAACTAACAGCGCCTGTCCTGCGTGAATTTGTGGATAAAATAATAATCCACCACAGGCATAGGTTGGACGGTGAGGAAGTGCAGAAGATTGAAATTTTCTACAACGTGATAGGAAAGTTTATAATCCCGGTACACCTATATGCACTCGATGAGGTTGCGATGGACACAAGGCAAGGAGTTCATGTTGTGGCGCTTACGGCATAGGGTTTAAAAAAGACGAATAGGATTTACGAAATCCTTCGTAAATCCTATTCGGGCCGTCGTTATGGTGCGGATATTCATAACCAAAGTAAAATTATACCACAGGCATATTCAACTAAATAATTCTGTACTAAATCTGTGTAAAGCCGAACATTTAGAAAGGATTTAACATTATGTCTAATACAACATCAAACAACAACTTACCTAAAACTAAAATTCAAAACGGTATTTCCTACACCCTGCACGGAGATTATTATTTACCGGATTTTACATTACATACCGAAAAAGGAGATTATTCTTTCGGTATGTATGGAAGAATGCGACTTCGATATCTTAAAGAACATCGACCGATTGACTACTCAAAACTTCTCACCACGTGCAAATTGAATAAGCATTTACATGAGATTGATGTACAGTGCAGTGAAATGAATGAGCAGATAGTTAAGAAGTTAGCTGAACATAATGGTGTTGATGAACGATTGTAAGAAGAAAATCAGATGCTTTGGGTAGGTTATATGAACGCTTTTATAGAACAAGCACGAGAAGCAGTAAATACTAGAATGATCTGCGCATAATTATAATTTAAGCCGCTACATAAAATTGTAGCGGCTTAAATTCAGTTTGTTTTAGTATAAATTTTTATTTTCAAGCTTGTTGGTATACAGATTAATACAAATTGTATAAAATATAGTCAATATTTATACAATTAATTTTATTTGTTCTTTTTCGCCCTGCCGGTCGACTTTCTTACGACAAGCTCCGGCTCAATCATAAGTGTACTAGGCTCCTTCGAGCCCTCTATAATTCGCACGAGCATGTCTACCGACATGGTGCTCATTTGAGAAATATTTTGCTTAACAGTTGTCAAGGGTATAGCTGAAACGTTCGAAAATACGACGTCATCATATCCAGCAAGCGAAATATCCTCAGGTATTCTGATACCGTTATTCATAAGCGAACGCAGTGCTCCGAGTGCCATCATATCGTTCATGGCAACAATTGCATCAATGTTTTTGCCACTGCTTATAAGCTGTTCGGTCATATAAAACGCCTGCTCAAACGTCACCGAACTGCATTCAATAAACTTGCTGTTGTCAACCTCAAAACCGTATTCACAAAATGCTTCTTTGTACCCCTCAATTCGCGTCAGGGTTGGGATCATTTCAGGATTGCAACTCAAAAAATAAATGTCTTTATGTCCCAAATCAAGCAGGTATTTTATGAGTTGATAACTGCCGTTTTTAAGGTTAACCATTACATACGGACTTTTTAAATTTTGATAGTATGATGTTACAAAAATGTGTTTTATATTGTTACGACAAAGTTTTACCGTATAATCAGCATCAATAATTTCTTTGTTAGTCGGCGCGATTATTATACCGTCAACGCGCTCCGATATAAACTGGTCGATAATCTGCTCCTCCAAACTTCTGCTGTCGTTAGAAAAAGCAAACAGAGGACTATAGCCCTTAAGGCGTATATGTTCGCCACACTGCTTGACAAGCTCACCGTAGTAGGGGTTTGTGATATCCGGCACCACAACGCCGATTAGTTTTGTAGACTTTTTAGCCAGTCCCTGCGCGTTTGCATTTGGCAGGTAACCCATCTTTACAGCTGTACCACAGACCCTTTCCCGTGTCTTCTCATTGACGACACTTTTGTTGTTAAGCGCTAATGAGACGGTAGCCTCAGATAGGCCCAACTCCTGCGCTATGTCGGATAATGTGATTGCCATAAAAACTCCTTATAATTTAGGCGTGTCAACATCTTTGCAAAAATCGGCACGATAAACTAACGATACACAAATTTTAACACACTCGAAAACATTTTTCAATTTATTTGTGCAAAATGGTTTATTTTGCCTGCGGAATTTCATTAAAAAGATAGAGATACGGTTGCTCATCCTCATCTATTGTGGGGAACCGCCCTTTGGGATCGGCAAAATTGTTATGTATGGTATCAACGTTTACTATAGAAACTTCTCCGACAAGCACCGTGCCACCCTCGCCCCAGAACTTGTGGTACTGACCGCACGGGAGCGTTATGCTCTCACCTACCTTTAGCCGCACAATGGCACCGGCCTCTGCCTTATAAGTTCTGCCATCGCTGTAGACGGTGACCTGCTTGTCGCTGACGGAGCCGTCCTCGTTTGATTCAAACAGCTGTATGACGAGATCGCCGCCGCCCCTGTTGATTATGTCCTCCATTTTTTTCCAATGGAAGTGGAGTGGTGTGACCTGATTCTCCTCAACAAC
>CAYJFU010000007.1:3802-47914 GCA_964369445.1 uncultured Oscillospiraceae bacterium
AACAACGAGTATTTTTTCCGCGTATGGCTTGCAGTAGCTATCAGGTTTTGCGTAGCTTCCGTTGCGGATTGTGAACATCAAAAGACCTATCTTGCTGTAGTCGCCGTGACCAAAGTCGGTGATATCCCAACCGAGCATGGTGTCACGGATTTCGGTGTACTCTTCGCCGGCTTTTTCCCAGTCCTCTTTTTTCCAGTAGGCAAACGGCGGGAGTGCAAAGTTGTATTTTTCAAAAAGTGCAAGGGCACCTTTCATTGCGTTATTTATTTCCGATCTTTTCATAAAAGCTTGTCCTTTCGGGTTTTGTTTCAGCTTGCTCCCCCCACCGATGGCAGGGGGAGCAAGTCAAAATTTAAAATGTAGGATTAACCTATCTGTGCGTAATCTGCCGCGATGTTATCGCCGGTTTCTTGTGCTGTTTGTTGGTTCATGAACAGTAGGTCGATGTTTTTGTAAGCGGAATCAGACTTCTGTGTCCAGTTGGGTACGATCGGTGCGATGTAGGTGCTGGAGTTCTCAATACCGGTTTTAAAAGCAGAGATGTCAATACCTTTATCGCCGTAGAAGTCGATGAATGCCTGCTGATAAGCTTCGATGGAGGGGAGAACTGTGCCGGTCTCCCCCATAAGTTTTTGGCTCTCTTCGCCACCAAACCATTTTACAAGTTCCCAAGCGGCATCTTTGTTATCGCTACCGCTGTAGATGCTCTGGCCAACGCCGTTTACGTTTGTCGAAGCGGTACCGTTCGGCCCTACCGGCATTTCGGCTGCGCCCCAGTTAAAGTCGCAGGTCTCTTCCAATGTTTTGAGTACCCAGTTGCCCATTGTGTACATGGCAACACTGCCTGTCGCGAACATGCTGTCAACACCCATTGAGCTTACCTGGCTAACTTCGGGGCTGACCTGGTACTTTGTGATAAGTTCTTGTGCCCAGTTGAGTGTCTCGATGGTTTTGGGGTCGTCGTACTTGTCGATGTCACCACCGTTCATGTGCACAAAGTTCCAGTAGAAGCAGTTGCCGCTGTTGTTGGTAAGGAAGCCGTATGACTCAACGTTTTCCGGATCAAAGTCGGGGCTTGTTGCGTTGTTGCCGTTTGCATCAACGGTCATGAGCTGTGCCGTCTCGGTGAAAGAACCGCCGTCGATTGGGTTCCAGTCAAGGTCGGTCGGGTAGGGGACGCCATACTCATCAAACAGGTCTTTGTTGTATACAACCTGAATGGAATCCCAGTCCTGCGGCATAACGTACAGTTGGTCTTCCAGTGTGTAGATGTCAAGTACGTCTTGATTGTGCAGGCTCAAATCAAACCCGTCACGCTCGATGTACGGTGTCAGCGATTCCGCCGCGCCGGCATCCTGTAAGGATAGGAAGTAGTATGTCTGGTTCATGAATATGTCGGGTGCTGTGCCACCTGCAACCTCAGTTTGCAGTTTTGTCCAGTACTGGTTCCACTGCGAAAGCTCGGTGCTGACATTGATGTTGGGATAGATTTCGTTGAACATTGCGATGGACTGCTTTAGAGCCTCTTCCTGCTCAGGTACCCAAAATGCAAAGCGTATGTCTGCTGCCATGTCGTTTGTTGCAGTGCCGTCGCCGGTATCTTCCGCCGCCGGGGTCTCGCTTGCTGCCGGTGCAGCTTCGCTTGTCGGTGCTTCTGCTGCACAACCGGAGAGCATAAGAGCAACGATTGTCATTATGCTAACGAGTGAAAGCAATGTTTTCTTGACGTATTTCATATTAAATCTCCTTTTTTTAATATATTGAACATGAATCTTTTCCATGTTTCAAACGAGAAGTGCGTAGCTATATAAAGTCAGCAACCTAAACAAGACAAGTCTTGCCCCCAGTTGTTGGCATGTAATAGCTGTTTGAAATTTTTGGGTGCTCTTTATTTAAAACCTGTAAGCGTTATGGATTCCATAAGGTAATCACGCGCCGCTATAAACACAATGAGCAATGGAACGATGGATATTATCGAGGCGGCAGTAAGTCCGGGCCAGTCGACGTTTAGGTAATTAAAGAACAACATGGCAATAGCGGTCGGGATGGTGCGCATCGCTTCGCGGTTGGTGACGACAAGCGGCCAGAGGAAGTCGTTCCAGGTAGCGACCATACGTACAAGACCGATGGTCAGCAGTGCATTTTTACTCAGCGGCAGGAACAGCTGAAAGAAAATCCTGAACTGGTTGCAGCCGTCTATCTCCGCGGCTTCCTGAATGGAGTCCGGCACTGAGTCGAAAAATTGCTTTAAAAAGAACACGGTAAATGCGTTGCCGAAAAAATAAGGCAGGATAAGCGCGACATAAGTGTCGATGAAGTCCATCATACGCATCATGATAAACTGTGGAACAAGCACAATGATGGTTGGCACCATCATACTGGCAAGAAACATCATAAACAGCACATTTTTGCCGGGGAACTGTATTCTGGCAAAAGCGTATGCGGCAAGAGCGCTGAAAAACACCTGTCCGACCACCGACATAACGGTGACGAATATCGAGTTGAAGAAGAATACTTCAAAAGGTGCACGGTTTAGCGCATAAACAAAGTTGTCGAGGGTAAATGTCGACGGGATAACCTCCGGCGGAAAGCTGAGCATCTCCTGTGACGGCTTTAAAGAGGTTAAAAATGTCCAAAGTATTGGAAAAAGGGCGAATATTGCACCCACAATGCAGAACACATAGAGCACCGTCTTGCCTATGTAACTGCTTACACCTGTTCGTTTCATATATTTCAGCCTTTCCTTTATGAAGAGTAGTCGGTTGTGATGTCCTTGTTAAACAGCTTATATTGCGCAACGGTTATGACGATGAGTATGACAAACAGTATAACGGACATGGCGCAGGCGTAGCCCATTTTAAAATACTGAAATGCGTTGTTGTAGATGTAGTAATAGTACACCCTGGTGGCATCGCCGGGGCCGCCTTGATACATGCCGAATATGAGGTCGAATATCTGAAATGAGCCTATAACCGATGTAATAACGGCAAACATAATGGTGGGGCGCATGAGCGGTAACGTGATATAGATGAGCCGTTGAAAGGAGTTTGCACCGTCGATCATATCCGCCTCGTACAGTGTGGCGGGTATGTTGCCAAGACCGGCGGTGAACACAAGCATATGATATCCACAGTAGACCCACATGTTTATGACGGCAATGGACACCATAGGGAACCACGAGGCGTTGACGAGCGGATCCAAACTGAGTCCGATGTTTCCAAGAAAGTAGTTTACGACACCAAACGTAGGGTCGAGTAGCCACTTCCAAACAAATCCGACGACGACCGGGGTAATTATCCACGGCAATATGTAACTTGCCCGGAAAAAGACTTTGGCAAATATTTTTTGTTTCATTGCAAGTGCCATAAAAAATGCGAGGGTGAGACTTGCAGGGATGTGCACCACCATGTAAAAAAGTGTGACCCCGATAGCGTTCCAAAATAGCGGATCCGCAAAAAGATTTATATAGTTTCCAAGCCCCAATGGAACAGGGTCGTTAACGACGTTCCAGTCAAAAAAGCTGAGTATAAATGCTGCAATTGTTGGAATGAATATAAATACAAGCAGTCCTAAAAACGCCGGTGCGATGAAGATGTATCCGGTCAGCGCTTTTCGAGCGTTAGCTTTTTTTCTGCTGGTATATGTAGGCTTCGCCTGAGCAGTCATGTTCTGTCCTTTCTCGCATTATAGTCACTAAACTTGAAAAACCATAATTGTGTAAAATATTAAATTTGCGCGACAATATCCAAGGCTATAACCTATAAGGTTATGCACTGCTTAAATTTTAAAAACGTTCAAACGGTTTTGCTTACTTTATAAACATTTTCAACGTTATCGCTTTGTAGGGCAACACCTCTATCGTCACACTGCAGTCGCTGACGTTGAGTTGCTGTGTGCATGCCTCGTCCATGTTGGACAGCCACACCTGTTTGAACATGGGGCTGAGCGCAATGCGACAGTCGGTTTTAATGCCCTGATTTTCATAAAATCTCAGTATGTAGGCATCCCCCTCGTAGGAGAGTTTAAATGCCGACAGTTGGATGTTGTGCTCGTCAAATGCAAACGGTGCGGCTATGCCGGTGGCATCGGTATCGGGTTTCACATTGTCGCGAACGGCATGTGCCACCGCCGGATACATAAATGCGTTTGCCTGCTCGATAAACGGAGCCGCCTTTTCATTGTTTGGAGTATAGGGGATGTACGACCACTCAAATTCCTGCATACCGAGGCACTGTGCGCCCGGTGTTGCAAACGGCCAAGCCGCGTGGTTTGTACGTTGCATGGTATTGATGCGTGTCATAAGCTCCACACCACGCAAGAGTGTCAGACGGACATCGACACATTTTGTGCGCGGATTAATATCCGCTTCATAGTCGTAAATGCCTTTGGTGACGACGGCAAGTCCGCGTTTTTCGCCCTGTACCGCAACCCACTCCCTAAACGGTAGTTGTTGTGTAAACGGTTGTTCCCACGGCTCTATCTCCTGCGGTTTTACAATGGGTCTGTCCAGTATGGCAAGGTGCCCCTGTGAGCGCACGAAGTCGGACTGTATGCCTGTGCTGACCGCAAGGCGCACACGGTGATCCTTTGCCGTGTTGTCGATTGTAACCTTGACATCGACGCGTGGCACCGACGCTGTGAGCGTGACACCTATCGTGACGGGCATGTCGATTCTTTCAGCACTGCGAACGTCGCCGTTCAACCTGCGCGGCACGTTCATAATTCCATTCAGCTCCGCTGTGATCGCAACCAGCCCCGTCTGTTTAAATGAGAGGGTGAAATCGCTTTTTGTCGACAGAATTTCTTCCGATGGCAACCATGACGGGGAGTAATCCCACACGTCACCGGCATCTTCATTCTCTTCAAGAACATTTAAGTTGCGGTACCACTCACCGCTGTTTTTATCCAGTATGTCAATTACAGCGTTTTTAAACTCGACACGCAGATGAGCGTTCTCGATAAAGTTTTCACCGTGCTTTAGATCGGTTTCAACCTCTATTGCTTGCTCCACAAACTCCGCCTTAAGTGAGGATACGGCGTTTTTGTCAAACTGTCCTAGCACCGTGACCTTTTGGAACATAGCATGTGGAAATGTCTCGTTGCGTGGCATGTCGTTGCTGTTACGCCCAATGGGGTCTCTCGGAGCAACCTGCGAAGGCAGTATATTGCCCTGCGCATCCTTGATGACAACATCGCGACTTCTGAGCGGCAACCACACCTCAACCGGTTGTTGTACAGCCGATGATGGAGAATAGACAATTACCGTCTTGTCCGGCGCGTTCGGGTCATGTGCGATATTCTTGCCCAAACATTTCATGGTCTCGTGAACAACACCGGTGCATATCTGCTTAACTGCGGAAAAGCGGCTTTCCATCTCGGTATGAACTTCGTCGACACCTGTGCCATGAATGGAGTCGTGCGACGCGTTTATCATTAGCAGTTCCCATGCCTCGTCAAGATAGCGTGCTTTGCGGTTGTAGCCGTAAAGTGTTGCTAGTGTTTCCAGTGGTTCTGCATAATGTTCGACAAGTGCCTCGGCGGCGAAGTTTTGACGTTTGAGGTAACTTCTTGTCGACAGCGCACCCAAAAGCAGTCCTTGGTATTTAGAGCCTAAAAGCTCAAAGTTATATTTAGTAGGCGACGTTGCTCGAGCGCGCACCGTTTCGGTGTACTGCTGGGCGGTGCCCATGACAAACTCAATGTCACCCTGTATCTCGTTTGCAAGTTTCACCACTTCACCAACGTTGATCTGTGGCGGCAGATGGTCAAAACCCACGATGATGGGAACGACACCCGACGGATAACGATGCTGTATCCGCAGTGTGTTTTCGATAAAACTTTTTGCGGTTTTAAGTGGATTGGTGTGGTCGGCAAGCTGTTTGTGCCACTCGAATGACAGGTAGCCGTTATAATAAGGTATGTCTCGCGGTTGTAATCCGTCTATGCCAAGGGAACAGTCGAGTATGCCGTCAAGTGGCTCACCAAGTTGTTGCGGCACCTTGTCAAAAAGGTCAAATCCGCCGGTGTAACTCTCACGGAAGTGGCTGACAAGTACGTTAGAACCATCAAGCCCCTCATATAAAAATTCGTCGGGATGACCGCCGGCAACCTCAGGCATACCACGCATAAACATAAGGCTGTCAATGTCAAAGTTGCCTAGTATCTGCGGTAACTGTCGCGGATGACCGAAGTTATCCGGCAGATAACCTGCCCTCATATAGCCACCAAACTTTTGAGAAAGTCTTTTGCCATAAAGGCAGTTGCGTATCATCGACTCAGCACTGGGCAACCACTCGTCAAACTGAGTAAAAAACGGCCCTATAGTCAATTTGCCGTCGGCAACATACTTTTTAAAAAGTTTCTCGTCCTGTGGCATTACATCGAGATATTCTTTAAGAGGGTAGTATTGACCATCCAGTATGTAGGTTTTAAAGTCCTCGCGTTGTGCCGCGATCTTCAACTGCTCCAGAGCCTCTACTGTCCAAAAGCGATAGCTTTTCATCGGCATATACCACTCAATATCCAGATGGCCTGCGGTCATTATAATTGCTTTCAACTTACTCATATCAACCTCGAAAATTAAAGGGTTTTAAATCGTTTTAAAATTAAAATATTCAAAATTTGTATTCTTTAAGGGTATATTATCACATTTATTTCATAAAATCAAGTAGTTTTCAGAGTTTTTTTAAAATTAATTTGAAACGCTTTAAATTAATTTTAAAAATGGCTTCAGCTTAGCTTGTTTGAACAGTGATGTTACACCATTGCTCTAGAAAAAATCGGATAATACCATATTTTCACTTAAAGATGCTTTAATAAGTTGTACGAGTAAAGTGTCCGGGTACTCCCCCTCCTTAATAGGCGAAATTTCAAAATGGCAATACTACATTGCTTTTCAAGTCCGTCGACTATAGAAATACCAACACCAACACTATCCGGCAAAGGAAGCGTGATCTTTAAATACAAATTACAGATGCTTGTATTTAAAGTTACAGCAATATCACCAATATATCGCTGATATATCTGTGACGTTAGCCAAAAGTGATGTGTTAGTATTGACATCACCTACGAAATTGGCTAATATGTACGTACAGCGAAAGTACAATTTACACACAAGTTTAAGGAGGATTGACAAAATGAAACGTAAACTACTAGCATTATTGACGGCTATATTGGTGTGCATGTCATTTTTAGTGGCTTGCTCAGCACCAGAGCCGGCCGAGCCGGCCGAACAACCTACTGAATCCGCAAGCGAGGCAACATCCGAGTCGGCAGAATCAGGTTCCATCAATGAGGGCATGGAAGTAATGGGCGATAATCTAAAGTATGACCCCACAGTACCCGTTAATAACGGAGAGCCTATCGAAATTGATATGTGGTCTTGGCAGCTGTTTGATGCATATCAAGGTCTTATCGACAGATACACAGCTATACATCCCAACGTTACCATCAACCTCATCGAGCAACCGTGGGATGACTATTTCACAAAGTTGCCGCTTGCACTCGACACCGATGAAGCCCCCGGGCTTTTCGCAGTGCACGAGAGCTATCACGACAACCTTATCAATTACATGGCTCCGCTTGAAATGTCACTGGACGAGCTCAGAGCAGACTTTGACGGCATCGACGGCAAGCTCATCGACGGCGAACTATACTATATGGACTACGCTATGATGACTGCGGTACTGTTCTACAACACCGACATGTTTGAGGCAGCAGGTCTTACAGAGGAAGATATTCCCACAACATGGGATGAAGTTATCGACGTTGCTAAAAAACTGACTATAAGAGACGAAAATGGTGAACTTGTACAAGCAGGTTTCAACTGGAACTACAGCGGACACCAAATTCTTATGGGTCTTAACTACCAACTCGGTCAGAACATGTTTAACGAAGACAAGCAGACTGTTTCTTTAAACAACCCCGCATTCAACGAAATGCTCCAATACTTTGTTGACCTTTACCGTGTACACGAAGTCGGCGATGAGGACTTCGGCGAGGCAGACTTTATGAGCCTGGGAGAGGGCAGAACAGCAATGGTTATCGGCTGGGGCTGGATAGGCGGAACGCTTGACTACAGTTACCCCGACCTCAACTGGAGCAGTGCTCAAATCCCGCTCTGGACTGAAGATCCCTATGCACTGGGTCGTTACGGCGGTCAGAACTCTTTCGGTATCGGCAAAAACGCTTCCCCCGAAGTTCAGGCAGTTGCGCAGGATATAATGAGATTTAGCCTTGTTGATGATGAGTTCCAGATTGACTATGCAATCGGCGCAAACTCTTTCCCGACAAAAAAATCTCTTGCTGACAACGAAGAGCTTTTAGCACATCCCACACTTGCAGCGCTTGCAGGCAAGGTTGACCAGTATGTTAACCCGGGTATGTTCCCCGCAACATACGAAAACAATCTTAAAGTTGCTGTAGAAAATGTTATCTACAACGACATGGCCATCGACGAGGCACTGCAACAGGCTGAAGAAGCCATCAATGCAGATCTAGAGACGATAGACTTTACCTCCATCGAAGATCAGTACGTACCACAATAAAAATATATCAATAGGGGTTTGCAGCATCAAAGCCAAATCGCAAAATTTGGAGTACTTCCCCCGCCTCCGGCGGGAGAAGTACTCCAAAACACATAAGAGCATTGTGCAATTTGACAATAATTTACACAAATGCTACTACCCCTTTATTATAAAAAGAGGTGTTTAGAGTGTTTAAAAAGAGAAGTCTGCAAAGTAGCAGTGAAGTTGTTTTACGTAATTTGGTTCTGTTTTTTCTAATTATGTTTTATGCAGTGTTCGTAATAATGTCAATAGGCATTGCATTTGTAGGTAGTTTCCATGTTTGGAATCCTCTCAGAGGAACATTTGAGTTTAACGGCATAGAGAACTACGTCCGATTGTTTGCAGACCCATTGCTTGTATCGTCGCTGTTTAATACGGTTATTTTTGCGCTAATATCGGTGCTTTTTAGAATTATATTCGGACTCGGGATAGCAGTTATGTTGTACTCGCGCCTTTCAAGAGCAAAAATATTCTACAGAACCGTGTTCTACATGCCCACCATTACACCGCTTATTGCCGTTGCTTTTGTATGGACAATGATGCTTGACCCCGAAGTCGGCCCCATAAACGAGATCCTCAATACTAACATAAACTGGCTAAACGAGCCGTCGACTGCTATGCTGTCGGTAATAGCAATGACAATTTGGAAAGACTTCGGTTATGCTGTCGTTATGTTTTTAGCAGGTCTCATATCGCTACCCAAGGATTGCTTTGAGGCGGCGGAAATAGACGGCGCTAACGCACGTCAAGTTTTTACATACATTACGCTTCCACTGTTGCAACCCACCATGCTGTTTGTTGTCATCACCTCGCTTATCGGCTACTTTCAGGCTTACATACAGATATTAATTATGACAGAGGGCGGTCCGGGCACCGTTACCTACACACTTCCCTATATGATTTATGAGGAAGCATTCGAAAACTACAACTTTGGATATGCGTCCGCTATATCGTTTGTGCTGTTTGTATTGGTTTCCATAGTGAGTGCAATTTCCTTTAAAACCATTTATAAGGATAGATAGGGGTGGAATTATGAGATTAAAAATATCAAAAATTACTTTAAATGTGGCACTTGCCGTAATGGGTCTGTTGACACTGTACCCTTTTGCGTGGATGCTTGCATCTTCATTTAAATCCAACGCAGAGATAAACGCGTTTGAGCAGACATTTTTCCCCGTGGACTTCACGTTTGAAAACTACATCTCAATGAATACCAATTTTGACTTTGTCAGGTTTTTCACAAACAGCTTGTTTATAGCTATCGTAACCACAGCTATTATCTGTTACACAAGCACAATAAGCGGGTTTGTACTGAGTAAGTACAAATTCAAGGGCAGAGATGTCATATTCAGCTTTATACTTGCCACAATGATGATACCCTGGGCAGTTACAATTATACCGCGATACACCATTGTGCGCGAGCTACAATGGATTGACAGCTATATAGCGCTTATAGTGCCGGCTATTTTCAGCGGTTTCGGTATATTTATGCTGAGGCAGTACTGTAGTACCATACCAGACGACCTAATTGAGGCGGCACGTATCGACGGCGTTAACGAGTTTAGCCTTTTCCACAAAATAATTTTCCCGCTTTGCAAAAACGCTATCTCCAGCATCGCCATATTCCAGTTTTTGTGGGCATGGGAGGACTTCTTGTGGCCGTTCATCATCATCAGCTCGGAAGAAAAGCAGCTATTGTCCGTCGGACTTAAACTGTTTAAGAGCCGTTACAGCGTCGATTACGGCGGACTGTTTGCCGCAAGTGTTATATCCATTATCCCTGTTGTAATCGTTTACATTATATTCCAAAAGAGATTTGTCGAGGGCATAACAGCCTCCGGCGTCAAAGGATAAATTATAGAGTTTAAAGGAGCGCTATGCATATTGAGAATTATGACTATCTGGGCCAGGAGCTTGACATAAGCTCATACTTTAATACCATCGGTAACTCATACTTTACCGTTGAAAACTTGGTAGACTTTGATGAAAGCACACTGACGGCCTGCGTAAGATTTACAAGAAAAGAACGGAAAGGTCGCCTTTCCTTCAGTATGTATACCTGCCCTTTTGAGGACTCCCAGTCATGGGAGTTCCCACCGGCTTACACTGACAGTCCGACGTACAAGGTGCAGTTTAGCTTTACCGCCGCCAACATTGTCAGGATGTCGACGTCTTTTCACTATGAGAGCCACGACAAAGACGACTCATTGATGTTGGACAGTGTTGCCGGTTACACCGATGTTACGGTACAGCGCACACAAGACGTTATTATGTTGAAAACGTCAGCGATAACGGTGGAGATTGCAACAAAGCTTTTTGCGGTCACTGTAAAGGATAACAGTGGCAAAGTGCTGACAAAAACTGTAAGTGCCGACGACAGCTACTGCCTGCAAAACTACAATCCATTGCCGCTGTCGTATGTGCGCAGTTCCGCCGACCTCAAAAAGCACAGCGCTTTTTCCATGCTCATCAGTCCCGACGAGCACTTTTACGGCTGTGGTGAGAGTTTTACAAGACTGGACAAGTTAGGACAAAAAGTACACCTGTTTACAATAGATGCACAAGGTGTGCAGACAAACGGCATGTATAAGCCGGTACCTTTTTATATGAGCTCGAGGGGTTATGGTGTTTTCACACACACCTCAGCACCCGTTACACTGGATTTCGGCAACAGCTACAATGAGGCGCAGACTATATTCATTGGTGATGACAATGTTGATGTGTTCATTATCGCCGGTACACCCAAAGAGATACTGGAGGGGTACACCGACCTGACGGGCAAATCCCCGACACCGGCGCTTTGGAGCTTTGGTCTTTGGATGGCGCGCATCACCTATAAAGAAGAAACCGAGGTGCGCGAGGTTGCCGCCAAAATGCGCGAGCACAAAATCCCCTGCGATGTCATTCACCTTGACACCGGTTGGTTTGAAGAGGACTGGTGCTGTGACTATGAGTTTTCAAAGGAGCGTTTTGACTCACCACAAAACATGATAAAGGATGTCAAAGACGACGGCTATCACATCTCACTGTGGCAACTCCCATACTTTGGACCTAAAAACCCACGCTTTAACGAGATAATGTCCAAAGGCCTGCACGTCAAGGATGCCGACGGTCGCAGTCCTACCGATGAGCTGATACTGGACTTTTCTAACCCCGACACCGTCAAATGGTACTCTGAGACACTTGGCAAGCTGTTTGAGATGGGTGTTTCGGTTATAAAGGCGGATTTTGGCGAGGCGGCACCGCTTAAAGGGGTTTACCACTCGAAAAAATCCGGCAACATCGAGCACAATCTCTATCCGTTGCGCTACAATAAGGCGGTGCACGAGGCGACATCAAAGTATGTTGACAATGCCGTCATATGGGGCAGAAGCGCTTGGGCAGGCAGTCAGCGCTATCCGTTGCATTGGGGTGGAGACAGCGAAAACACAAATATGGGCATGTTGAGTAGTGTCAGGGGCGGACTGTCTTTCGGAATGTCGGGCTTTACCTACTGGAGCCATGACGTCGGCGGCTTTGTCAAGGTGACCCCCAAAGATCTGTACGCAAGATGGATGTTCTTTGGCATATTCTCATCACATATCCGTTGCCACGGTCAGGCGCCGAAAGAGCCGTGGGAGTTCGGTGACGAGTTCTTGGCACTGTACAGAAAACAGGTCAACTTACGCTATATGATGATGCCGTATATTTACGCTCATTCGGTATACTCATCACAAAAAGGCTACCCATTGCTCCGCTCGATGTTTTTCGAGTTTCCGCAGGATGCCAACTGCTTAAACCTTGAGGATCAGTATATGTTTGGCGGCGATATTCTGGTTGCACCACTGTTTGAAGAAGCCGCGACGCATAGAGATGTATACCTGCCAAAAGGCAACTGGATTGACCTTTTACATCCAAACGACATCTACGAGGGTGAAAAATGGCATAGCATAGCGGCAAACGAGCTTTGCGGCGTGGCACTTGTAAGAGCCGGCGCGGTTATACCAATGGTAGATGTTGCACAGTGCACACGCGACATCGACTGGAACAGCATGAAGTATCACCACTACACCACCGGCAAAGAGGCCATTTGCGGTATAGCATTAAACCCGTCGGATATGACTATTTTCGATGCCACTGAAAAAAGCCTTGATACGGTGAGGGTTATAAAGCCGGATGTCACATTGGGGTAGGATTTATTGATCCTGATGTCAATCACCCCCCCGATTACTTCCCATTTCGTAGGGTTGGGTAATCAAAAACAAACACATTGCGTAGCAGGGGACTTATGAACGTTTTTATACAGCCGTCGGGTGCTTTTACCATCACCACAGACAACACAGTTCTTTTAAAGGATTGTTATCCGGCCATTGACGGTTATGCTGTGCGTCCGTTATCGGTCAAGGTTGCAAAGGAAAGTGTTGTGTACACAACGGTACAGGGTAGCATAAGCTACAACTTTAATGTAAACTCAACAGTTGGCGGTTTCCATAATGATACTTTAAACATCAGCATGACCTTAAACCTCAACACCCCTGTGCATTATTTTCATGCTTTTTTAAATGCACCACTGTCACAGGCGAAGGGATTTTATAAGACGGCACAGGGCATTATCCGCGACGTGGGTTACAAAGAGGTTGCGGAGGTTGACACAAGTCAGACTGTAGGGTACTGAGTTAGAGCCGTTGACTCAGCATCCCCCTTTACAATATTCTGCGAAGATTTGTCACGTTTTGAGACGACATTTGACATGGACAGATGGTTTGACAACATTTGTTTAAGCGCTACCGTCAATATGGAAATGACGGCGTGCGACGGTGTAACACTGCCGACAATAAGCCTCTGTCGTTGTAACAGCCCGAGCGAGGGTGTCGAGTATGCCGCGCAAAAAATCGGTGCGTTTATGGGTGCAAGGCTTCCCAAACAACCGCTATACAGTGGGTGCTCTTGGTACTACTTTTACGATCAGTTTAACCGTGCGCAGTTGCAAGAGGCTCTTATTGGCATAAAGGACACCGACGGCGAGACGCGAAAACTGCAATATGTACAAATAGATGCGGGGTACTGCACATCGCCCGGCGACTGGCTCATTGAAAACCATCGTTGGCATGGCGGCTTGCAACAAGCTTTTTCGGACATAGCAAACTGCGGATATACCCCAGGCATATGGGTCGGTGTGTTTATGGTGGGCAACCGCTCACTGCTGTTTCAAAACCATAAGGATTGGCTGTTAAAGAATTTAAACGGTCAGCCGATAGTGCAGGCGATTGCCGACAACGAACCGAAGATGCTCGGTTATCAAGACGAGGAGTACTATGTGCTTGACACATCCCACCCCGAGGCGATGGACTATATAGTCGGTGTCATGAGGACGTTAAAGGATTGGGGCGCAGGTATGTTTAAAACCGACTTTATGTACTGGGGTTTGCAGGACAGCACGCAGGTGTTGCGTCACACGCCGGGCAAGACGTCGGTGGAGTATTTCAGGGAGTTGCTATGCAATATTCGCGCCGCAATAGGCGAGCAGGCTCTGTGGCTTGGCTGCATCGCACCGTTTGCGCCATTTATAGGTTATGCCGATGCCATGCGTGTCGGCGGTGATGTAGGCTCAGTGTGGAGCGGTGATTTCGGCGCTCAAAACATGATTCCCTATGTGTACGGCAATAATTTTTTGAATTTGAACTGGTTTCAAATCGACCCCGATGCCGTTATGTTGAGGGATTATCATATCCGTTTGACCGACACCGACATAGAAAGTTTAGGGCTTTTAGCGGCGATGAGCGGAGGGTGTATTTACACCTCGGATTTGCTGCAACGCATAAGCAAAGAGCGAAGGGATTTTTTCCGTTTTTTACGTCCGAGCGGGTTTCGAAAGCCGTTTTTACCCTATGCCGACAGCACAAAAACGGAAATTGTCATGGTGCACAGGCAGGAGGACGGCGATAAAGGACTGGTATTCATTTTCAATCCGACGCAGGACACCTTAAATGTAAGATACCAACTGTCGCAGCTTGGCTTTATGGGTGACGAGCGGTTTGTACCCTACAAAAACAGCCATTTTACAATCGCCGAAGGCGAACTGTTCGCGACGATAAAAGCACACGACAATATACTGTTGGCTGTGAATAGATCAGATAAAGCTTCACTGTTTAACATCGAAAATCTATGGTATAATGTTGTTGATTAAAAAATATTGATTACAATTATTGATCTCTGCTGCAAGCGGAGAGAAATGGCGAAACAGGTTTATTTCAAAAAATAAAAAGAAACAAGAGGTAAATTATGCTACTCAAAATAAATGAAAATAACGTACACTTAAACCTTTATCTCAGCACCGACACGTCGGCAAAGCTTGTGCATCTCTCCTACCGTCCGCAGATAGCAGGGGTGGATTTGCAAGACAACAGCGCGAGATATTACAACATAGCAGACCTGCATTTGAGCGGATTTAATCAACTGGATCACCACGGTAACAAGCACACCGGAAGTAATCCATCTAACGACATGAAGTATGTGTCACACAAGGATTACCGAAATGCACACGGCAGAAAACTTGAAATAACACAGCAGTACGAAAACATCTTTCTAATAACACACTATCAACTTTTCGACGGTGTCAGTGTTATAAAAAGTTGGAATGAGGCGGTAAATAAAGGTGCTGAGGATCAGTACATCGAGTATATTTCCTCCTTTTCACTTGTCGGATTGACGGAGGATATGCAAGGGCCGCGTGACAAAAACGGTAACATTTGGATACCCCACAACACCTGGTGCGGCGAAAATCAGTGGAAAGAGTACACCCTGAACGAGGCGGGTTATGATGCGGTTATGGGCTTTTCCATGAAGCGTATTTCCATACACAAAACCGGCAGTTGGACTTGCAGTGAGTTCCTACCGATGGGTAGCTACTACAACACTGTACTCGACAAGAGCATCACATGGCAGATAGAGACAACAGGCTCGTGGCAGTGGGAGTTAAGCGACCTTGCTCAACAGCTGTACATAAAGCTTTCCGGACCGACGTTGCAGGAAAATGCATTTCAAAAAAAATTAAAGGCAGGGGAGACGTTTACGTCCGTTGCCGCCGCCGTTGCAGTGGTAAAGGGCGATTTTTACAAGTCGATACAGGAAATGACAAAGTACCGCCGCCTTATAAGACGGCCCAACAAGGATAACGAGCTTCTGCCGGTAATATTTAACGACTATATGAACTGCCTGCAAGGTGACCCCACGACTGAAGTGCTAAAACCACTAATAGACTCCGCAAAAGAGGCGGGTTGTGAGTATTTCTGCATCGACTGCGGTTGGTACGACGACGGTAACTGGTGGGCAAGTGTCGGCGAGTGGTTGCCCTCAAAACAGCGCTTCCCCGGCGGTCTAAAAGAGGTAATCGACTATATTCACAGCAAAGACATGGTGCCCGGTCTGTGGCTTGAAATAGAGGTCATGGGCATAAACTGTCCTATGGCAGACAAAGTCCCCAAGGAGTGGTTTTTCCAGCGCAACGGTAAACCGATGATAGATCACATGCGCTACCAACTGGACTTCAGAAACCCAGAGGTGAGAGCGTATGCAACCTCCGTCGTCGAGCGCCTTATAAACGAGTACGGAATCGGTTACATTAAAAACGATTACAACATTGACACCGGAATAGGCACCGACCTAAATGCCGACTCCTGCGGCGAGGGTCTGTTTGAACACAACAAGGCCTATATAGCGTGGATAAAAGAGTTGTTTGCAAAATACCCCGACTTCATAATAGAAAACTGTAGCAGTGGCGGTATGAGGATGGACTATAACATGCTGGCAACACACAGCATTCAGTCGGTAAGCGACCAGACGGACTACATTAAGTTCACGGCGATAGCTGCAAACAGCGCGACCTCTTGCACACCGGAACAGGCGGCAATCTGGAGCTATCCGCTAAAGGACGGCGACGACGAAGAGGCGGCTTACAACATGATAAATTCCATGTTGTTCAGAATTCACCAAAGCGGTTACCTCGGCGAGATTGCCCCGTCGAGAATGAACCTTGTCACCGCGGGCATAAAGACGTACAAACAGTACCGTGACGACATTAAGACAGCGTTGCCGATATGGCCGACAGGTCTTGCAACGCTCAGTGATGAGTACATTTCAAGTGGTTTGCTCTTAAAAGATAAACTGCTCATAGCGGTTTGGAGGACATGCGAGGGTGAGCAAAACGGCTTTGACATACCTCTTACTGAATACGACTGCGCACAGGTGCAGTGCATATACCCCGCTGAGCTTCCGACAGACTTTAAGTGGAATGAGCAGGAGAAGGTGCTAAGCGTAACGTTGCGGCCAAGGACAGCGAGGCTGTTTGAAGTTACACTGAAATAAGAGCAATTACAGGGGTTTTCCCCATCGAAAGGAACTTATATGACTAACCGAGAGAATTTTTTATCACTGGTGCGCCGTCAGGGTTTTGAGTGGGTGCCGGTTGAATTTGTACTCTGCCCGGCGCTTATCGAACAGGTTAAGGAGCGTTTTGGTACAGAAGACTATGAGAAGCTTTTCAACTTTCCGTGGCGTAGGGTTGAGGATATTCGCTTGCAAGATGTGGATACCGGAAAGTTTCATGAGTTTTATGAAACCCCGATAGCCCAGGGCGGTTTTTTAGACCACTGGGGTATTGGTTACGAGCGCTCGCCGAACAGTATGCACATGACGCATATGCGTCACCCGCTTGAAAACATGACCACGGTGGAGTAATTGAAAAAATATCCGTTCCCCGACTTTACAAACGGAACAAACGAACACCAAAAACAGCAGGTGGAAGAACTGGTAGAACAGGATCTTATTGCGCTGGGTGACATGCAGATTACACTGTGGGAAACTGCTTGGTATATGCGCAGTATGGAGGAGCTGTTCTGCGATATGATGGAGGACAGCGACATCGCCCACTATCTGTTTGACAAGGTTTTAGAGATAAATAAAATAAGGGCGGCATCGTTTGTGAAAGCTGGTGTGGACGTATTGTACTTCGGTGATGACATCGGTATGCAACACACAACCATGATGAGTACAGAGCTGTACTGCGAGTGGATAAAACCACGCCTTAAAGAGCTTATTGATTATGTAAAAGCCATAAATCCAAACGTGATAATATTCTATCACTCCTGCGGTTACATCGAGCCGTTTATACCGCACTTGATAGAAGCAGGCGTCGACGTGCTGACACCTATCCAGAGCGAGTGTATGGATTTTTCGGCACTTGCGGAAAAATACGGTGACAAGATTTCTTTCCACGGCACTGTAGGTACACAAACGGTAATGCCGTTCGGAACACCGCAAGAAGTTATAGAGGTCGTCGAAAAACACCTTGACAAAGTCGGTGGCGGTGGCGGACTTTTCGTTGCACCGACACATGTGATAGAGCCGGAAGTGCCGCTTGAAAATGTTTTAGCCTATGTGCAAGCGTGCAAGGATTATAAGCCATCTGTAGAGTAAAAAATCTATAAAATATCAGTGGTTGTGACAGCTCCACACGCGGGAACTAATTGGGTTTTGCATACTCTAAGTGAAGTTGTTATTATTTAAAGTTAAACATCTTGTTTTATTATGGTCGACCGACCGTTAATGAGATGAAATACCTAGAAATATTATCTAGGTAGGTGAAAGGAGAAAAAATGGTAAAGTACGAGTCGATAGTAAAGTGGTTTAACGAACAGATTAAAACCGGGGCGTTTAAACCGAACGATAGATTGCCCTCTGAAAAGGCGCTGTCACAGCAGTTCGGGGTCAGTCGTCAGACGGTGCGAAAAGCGCTTGAAGTGCTGGAAGGCCAAGGTGAGGTAAGAAGCCGTCAGGGTAGTGGCACTTTTGTGCAGGGTACCAACACAATCAAACCAAGTGACAGTAAAAGGATAGCCACCGTAACCACCTATATCGACAACTACATCTTTCCTAAAATATTGCAGGGTGTCGGAAAGGTATTGGAGGAAAATGGTTACCATATGCAGTTATCCTTTACCAACAACAAGGTGTTTAAGGAAGAGGTCATATTAAAGGAACTGCTAAAGCAGGAACTGAGCGGAGTTATTGTAGAGACAACAAAAAGTGCTTTACCAAACCCCAACATAGAGCTTTATCGTAAACTGCAAAAGAAAGGTGTTCCAATAATATTTATTCACTCTATCTACCCCGAACTGGAGGCACCCATTGTGTCAATGCAGGATGAAGTAATCGGCAAAGAGCTTGTGGAGTACCTCATCGAAAACGGACATCGAAATATAGGCGGCCTTTTTAAGTCGGATGATGGGCAGGGTATAAAAAGATACAGCGGTTATGCCAAACACTTGGTGGAAAGCGGTTTGAAACTGCGTGACAACCGTGTTGTATGGGTGGATACCGAGGATGCAAAGGACTTTAGCCTTATTGAAAAAAAGGTGTTGACAAGGTTTAAAAATTGCACGGCGGTTGTATGCTACAACGACCAAATTGCGGCAAGCCTAATAGATATATTCGTAAAAAACAATATAAGGGTACCGGAAGACGTTTCTATAGTAAGTGTGGATAACACAAACCTTGCAACCTATACAAACATACAATTAACCTCCTATAATCATCCAAAGGAGCGCTTTGGGGAAAAGGTGGCATCTCTTATGATAGAGATGATAGACACCAAAAGCATCTGCCGCTCATATGAGTTTGTAGAAACTTTAGTGGAAAGAGCATCGGTAGCAAAAATAGATACTCAAATTAACTTTGTATAAAACTGTTTAAATACTATAATTTGTATTTACATATTATTAATATTGTAATGTTGTTGATATTCAATTTGTACTGTTGTATGATGGGGTAAATAGTGGAATATTCCATCTGCTTCTCGAACCTACGACGGTGACAGCAGATGGTGGAGAGAAAGGAACGTTATGCAAAATTTATATCTCGGAATAGAACTCGGCTCGACAAGAATTAAGGCGGTACTTATAGATGATAAGGGCGCGGTTATATCCGGCGGCTCGCATGACTGGGAGAACAGCCTTGTAAACGGTTACTGGACATACCCGCTCCAAAGCGTTTGGGAGGGAATACAGGGTGCATACGCAAAGCTCAGCACCGATTACAGCACAAAGACAGGTGAAAAGCTGACCTCGGTGTGCTCTGTCGGCATATCGGCGATGATGCACGGCTACCTGCCGTTTGACAGTGAGGGGGAACTTCTCGCGCCGTTTAGGACGTGGCGCAACACCAACACAACGGTTGCCGCCGAAAAGTTGACCGAAATATTAAACTTTAACATACCCGAGCGCTGGAGCATTGCGCACCTGTACCAGTGTGTCCTCGATAATGAGGAGCACGTCAAGGACATTGCGTTTTTTACCACCCTTGCCGGCTATGTGCACATGAATTTGACGGGCGAAAAGGTGCTCGGCATAGGCGATGCCTCGGGCATGTTCCCGATAGACAGCCGAAGTATGGATTTTGATGAGGATTTGCTTGCAAAAACCGACAGCGTGTTGTCGGGTGCGGTACCGTTCAAGCTTAGGGATGTAATGCCAAGGGTGCTTGCGGCAGGACAGAGCGCCGGAACACTGAGCGAGCAGGGGGCAAAATTACTTGACCCCACGGGCAACCTAAACGCAGGCATTCCGCTTTGCCCACCGGAGGGCGATGCCGGCACGGGCATGGTTGCCACCAACAGCGTGGCGAAAAAGACCGGTAACGTGTCCGCCGGCACGAGCGTGTTTGCCATGATAGTGCTTGAAAAGGCACTGGCAAAACTGCACAAAGAGATTGACCTGGTTACAACCCCTTGCGGCAGTCCCGTTGCTATGGTGCATTGCAACACCTGCACCTCCGACATAAACGCGTGGGTAAACATGATGTTTGAGGTGGTGACCATCGCGGGCAGCAGCATGACAAAACCGCAACTTTTCGACCTGTTTTATGAGGTGGCACTAAAAGGCGACCCGGACTGTGACGGTCTTTTAAGCTACAACTTTTTCGCAGGAGAGCCGGTGGTGAATGTCGAGCACGGAAAGCCCTTGTTTGTTCGCCGCCCCGACTCTAACATGTCCTTTGCGAACTTCGCACGCTCGGTTATTTACGGTTCGATTGCAGTGCTTAAAATCGGCATGGATATCCTTTTTGTAGAGGAAAATGTCAGCCTCGACACACTGCTCGGACACGGCGGACTTTTCAAAGCGCCGATTGTCGGTCAAAAACTTTTGGCAGGTGCGCTCAACGCGCCGGTTGCGGTGACGGAAAACTCCGGCGAGGGCGGTCCGTGGGGTATGGCGCTTTTAGCAAGCTACATGTTAAACAAGCAGGGCGAGGAGACACTGGGCGATTTCCTTGCAAACAGGATATTCAAGGATGCAAAAACCGTCGTTACCACCCCTTGCGATGAGGACATAAACGGCTTTGCAAGCTATATAGAAAGCTACAAAAACCACCTGACGGCGGAGATAGCCGCAGGACTGGCAAAATAATTTAGACATTTAATTGAAAGAGCAATTAGGAAAGGACACAATGCTGTACGTCGACAATTTTGACAGAATAAAGCAAAGATTTAACGAATACTGGGCGCATGAAAATGCCGACAGACCTCTTGTGTACATCACCGCACCGCGCAAGGGGGCAAAAGCCGAACCGCTCAAAGCCCCCGACACCTTAGAGCGGTGTTGGCTGGACACGGAGTACACCATAAAGAAAAATCGTCAAATGTTTGCCATGACGGCATACGGCGCGGAGGCTTTTCCTATAGCAAACCCCAATTTGGGACCGGACATATTCGGCGCAACATTCGGCACGGATATTGTGTTTGAAAAGGACACCAGCTACTCGGTACCGATAATAGAGCACTGGGATAATCACAAACAGCTTGTGTTTGACAAATCAAACAGGTGGTGGCAAAGCATTGTCGACATAACAAAAAGCTACGTTGACGATGCAAAGGGCGATTACTTTGTGGGCATTACCGATTTACATCCCGGTGCCGACGGTCTTGTGTCGTTGCGCGGTCCGGAAAAGCTGTGCATGGATCTGTTTGACAATCCCGACCGAGTAAAAACCGCCCTGACCGATATTCTGCCGGCATTTCAGTACCAACTGGATACGCTGTACGACATAACAAAGCACAACCTTGGCGGTAGCAGTAACTGGATGAACATCTGGCACCCTGAAAAATGGTATGTCGTCAGCTCGGACTTTATATGTATGATATCCGAGGACATGTTTGAGGAATTTATTGTTCCGGAACTGCTCATGGAGATTGACCTGCTAAAAGGTAACAGCATATTTCATCTGGACGGTCCGGGCTCGTTAAAACATCTTGACACTATACTTGAAATACCCAATATAGCAGGTGTGCAATGGGTGTACGGCGCAGGTCAACCCACGGCGGCGCACTGGATAGATGTACTTAAAAAAATACAGGCAAAAGGCAAGCTTATAAACATAGCCGTGACGGCGGAGGATATCGACGAGGTCATGGAGCATATAGAGCCGAACGGTGTGTATTTTGACATAGGGTATGTACACGACGAGGACGAGATGAATGCCATATTAAAAAGAATTGACGGCAACAGAAAAAAGAAAGTGAGGTAACGATGGACGAACGCTCTTATCTGAGAGAACTTGCAAAACAACAGGCAGAACTGGCAAACTCGCCGCAAAACAGACAGCTTGAAAGGTTGTGGTACGAACACAACTCGCTAAAGGGCACTAGGGCGATGATTGTGGTGGAGGATTACTATTTAAACAAGGAGCACAACAAACTGCAATGCGTGACGGAGCAGGGACGGTATCTTGAAGAGGTCATGCAACGAAACCTGTACTCAGCGGAGTTTATAAAGGACGACAAGGTTATCCCCGACACGCTGGCTGTCCCGGTGGCGATAAAGGGTGATATGTTTGGAGTCAAGATGCGGCGCACGATGGCGGCGGACGGCGTCGCCTATCACGACGAGCCGATAATAAACGACATAGAAAGGGATTTGGAACTTTTATCCCACACCGACTTTTACTATGACAAGCAGGCGACCGAAACACTTGAACAGTTTGCACAGGACACGATAGGTGACATACTGCCCACAAGGCGCATAAACGCCCTTAACATGTGGCACTTTGTGCTGACAGAACACGTTGTAAGGCTTATGGGCATGGAAAACATGTACCTTGCGATGTATGACAGTCCCGACAAGTTGCACGAGCTAATGCGGTTTTTGACCGAGGACATGAAGCGCCTTATTGCATTTGAGGAACAACATTCACTTATATATGCAAACGGCGCCAACGATTACACCGGTAGCGGCAACTTCTGCTTTTGCGACGAACTTCTGCAAAACGGCGTCACAACGGCGAGCAAGACATGGGGGCATCTCAACTCACAGGAGGCGGTGGGCATAAGCCCCGATATGTACGACGAGTTCGTAAACCCGTATTACAGCGAACTTGCCTCGATGTTCGGGATGCTATATTACGGATGTTGTGAGCCGGTGGAAAAGATTTATGACAGCTACATATCAAAATTACCCGGCTTGCGCAAGGTTTCCGTTTCGCCGTGGTGCGACGAACAGTTTATGGGCGAAAGGCTTTCGGATAAAAGTGTCGTATATTCAAGAAAACCAAGTCCGAACTTTTTTCTTATCGACGCCTCGTTTGACGAGCAGGCCTTTACACAGCATATAAAAACAACCGCAGATGCCGCAAAGAATTGTGAACTGGAATACATATTTCGGGATATATACACAAATCACAACAATCCGCAAAAAATCCAAAGAGCGGTGGAGATTGTGCGTTCGTTTACTTGACATTGGCTTTGTTAACTTAACGTGAAAAGATGTTTTTTGCTTACCTACCCGCCGTAGGCGGGTAGGTAAGCAAAAAGAATGACTTTCGAGTTTGCTATGACGTTCCATTCATTTTAACTTAACGAAGCCTTAACAATAAAAAGGAGAATATATCATGAACATCAGTGAAAAACAAATTTGGTTTGTCGTGGGTAGCCAGTTTTTATACGGCGACGACGTGTTGCAGACGGTTGATAAACGCGCCGCCGAAATGGTTGCGATTTTAAACGACGGTGGCAACCTACCGTGCAAGCTTGTATACAAGGTTACCGCCAAGACAAATGCTGAGGTAACGCAGGTTATTAAACAGGCGAACTTTGATGATGACTGCATAGGAATTGTCACATGGTGCCACACGTTCAGCCCGTCCAAGATGTGGATAAACGGACTTGCGGCACTGCAAAAACCGTGGTGTCATCTGGCGACGCAGTACAATCGTGATATACCCAATCAAGAAATAGACATGGATTTTATGAATCTCAACCAAGCCGCACACGGCGACAGGGAGCACGGATTTATAGGCGCAAGACTTAGAGCAAAGCGCAAGGTTATAGCAGGCTTTTGGCAGGATTCCGCACTGCAAAACCGTCTGGGCGACTGGATGAGGGTTGCATACGGCGTTGCATACTCAAAAGAGCTTAAAGTTATGCGTTTCGGCGATAACATGCGCGAAGTTGCCGTCACTGAGGGTGATAAGGTGGAGACACAGCTTAAACTCGGTTGGCAGGTAAACACCTGGCCGGTGGGTGAACTTGCCGCAACAATGGAGCAGGTGTCCGAGGCGGAAATAGTGGAAAAGATGGCGGAGTATGCCGCGGCTTATCAACTGCCCAACGGGCATGACGACACCGTTAAATATCAGGCGCGCGAAGAGATAGCCATGAAAAAACTTCTCGACCGCGAGGGTTGTATGGCGTTTTCTAACACGTTTCAGGATCTGTACGGTATGAGACAGCTTCCGGGTCTTGCCACACAAAATCTTATGGCAAAAGGGTACGGCTATGCCGGCGAGGGTGACTGGAAAACCGCCGCCATGACGACCATTATCAAAGCTATGGGCGCGGACAAAGGCAAAGGCACCTCATTTATGGAGGATTATACATATCACCTGGAAAAAGGTTGTGAGTTGAGTCTGGGTGCACATATGTTAGAGGTCTGTCCCAGTGTAGCCGCCGACAAACCATCAATAGATGTTTCACCGCTTGGTATAGGCGACCGCGAGCCGCCCGCAAGACTCGTCTTTGAGGGCAAAACTGGTGAGGCAGTCGTTGTATCACTCGTCGACATGGGCGGTAGAATGAGACTTATCTGTCAGGAAATAGAGTGTATAAAGCCGATAATGGACATGCCCAACCTGCCGGTTGCTCGTGTCATGTGGAAAGCTTTCCCCGACCATTACACCGGCATCGAGTGTTGGATACATGCCGGCGGCGCACATCACACTGTGCTGAGCTATGACGTTAATGCAGAGCAGATGAGAGATTTTTGCAACATGACCGACATAGAGTTTGTGCACATCGGCAAGGACACAACGGTAGAAAAGTTTGAACACGACCTGTTTATCGCAGACGTTGCATGGAAGTTGAAATAGAGGTCTTTTATGTTGGAATTACTCAAAGAGCAGGTCTATAAAGCAAACATGGCGCTTGTCAAATACAACCTCGTAACCTTTACATGGGGCAACGTTTCGGGTTTTGACAAGGATAGCGGCTATTTTGCAATAAAGCCCAGCGGTGTTGATTACGATGCGCTTTGTGCCGAGGATATGGTTATAATGGATCTTGACGGCAACGTCATTGAGGGCCGGTATCGTCCCTCTTCCGATACAAAAACACATCTAGAGCTGTATAAAGCCTATCCAGAAATCGGCGGTGTGGTTCACACTCACTCCAAAATGGCGGTTGCGTGGGCGGCCGCAAACAGAAACATTCCCAACTACAACACCACCCACAGCGATTATTTTTACAAGGACATTCTGTGTACAAGGGGATTGTCAAAGGCTGAGGTGAAGGCGGACTATGAGCAAAGCACCGGCCTTGTCATCGTCGATACACTAAACCAAAGCGGCTATAACGCGATGTACTGCCCCGGTATAATCTGTGCAAATCACGGCCCTTTTACGTGGGGTAAAAATGCTCACGAGGCAGTACACAATGCCGTTGTACTGGAGGAGGTGGCGACGATGGCCTTTTACGCCGAGACGCTGAACACCGGCATAGCACCCATACCCGAGCATGTCTGCAACAAGCATTTTTCAAGAAAACATGGCAAAAATGCCTATTACGGGCAGGGCTAATTTAACGGTGTTACTGTGTAATAAATCCTCATCTCAAAGCTGAAAAGGATTGGTTTGTGCAAAAAGCAACCAATTGCCATTTTTTACATAAACAAAATTTTTGTGTTGACAATTTTGAAATTTGACGTTATTATCTATTCAATATCAACAAATTTGAAGAGTTTATTGAAAAATATTTGCCAAATTAAGATATTGATGCTGTATGTATTTAAAAATCGGCTTTATTTGAAAGGGTGATATGAATAATATTTACACTGATTTAACAACCGCTGCACACCGCGCCTACAATCGTGGTGTGCAGACGGGAAGTGGCGGCAATGTCTCGGTGCGCATTAAAGATATGTCGGGGAGCATGGTTGTCAAAAGTTCCGGTGGTTCCTTTGGCGACTGTACAGCGGACGGAAAAGGCTGGGTAACCATGAACTTTGATGGGAGCCATGACACCGCGCACGACAAACCCACGCGCGAGTGGCGGTTGCATGCCGCTCTGCTCAAACATCTTACAAACATCGACGCGGTTATGCACTGTCATGCGCCGTGGAGCATAAGCTGGGCGGACACGCATGACAGCTTGCCACTTGTCACATGGCACAGTCAGCTGAAAATGGTGGTGGAAGTACCGGTTTTTGATGTGCGTGCGGCGGTTGTTCCGGATGAGGAATTGTTTGACATAGTCGAGGTGTTTAAAGCGGAAGTACCACCTGCCGGAATTATACTTAAAGGGCACGGCATAGTCACCGTCGGCAGGACGGCGGTCGAGGCGGAACATGCACTGGAACTTATAGAGGAGACGGCACAGATAGCCACATTGACAGCACTTCTTAAAAAGGAGCAATAACATGAAAAACTACTACAATTTGCCTTTTTGCAGACCAGAGCAGATAGAGGACAGCTGTCTGACGGCAACCTATATTGTCAACAAGACAGGATATGCGGACATACTTTCGCGTGTGGGTGCATTTGCCGTCGGACAAACCATCGGAACATGGGTAAAGGTGCCGGGAATATCACAAGCGATGGTAAATAACTATCAGGGAAGAATTGTGTCTATAGTTGATATACCGAGCGAAGAGTCGGACGGTGATATAACATTTGTAATAAGAATAGCGTTCCCAATCGTTAATTTCGGTGGGAGTATAGCGATGATGATGACGGCGCTTGTTGGTAACGATGTGTCGACATCAATGGACGTAAAACTAGTGTCGCTGGAGTTTGACGGCAAAGCACAAAAGGATTTTGTCGGCCCGTTAAAGAGCATAAACGATCTGCGTGACATGACAGGTGCTTACGACAGACCTGTCGTGTTAAACATGATAAAACCTTGCTCCGGTTTTACCCCCAAAGAGGGAGCACAACTGTTTCGCCAGGTTGCTCTTGGAAAAGTTGACCTTGTCAAGGACGACGAGCTGTTAGGCTCGCCGAGTTACAATGAGGTGTCGCAAAGGGTAAAAGCATACAACATTGTCGCAGAGGAATGTTATAATGTCACCGGTAAAAGGACTTTATACATACCGAACATAACCGCAACACCAAAAAACATGCGCGAAAATGCGCAGGCGATAATTGATGCCGGTGCAAAGGCATGTATGGTGAACTATGTGTTCGCAGGAGCGGATGCACTGAAAGAGATTGCTGACGAATTTGGTGATAAGTTGTTTATACTTGGACATTATGCCGGTTGTTCGGTGTTTAACTCAATGCGCGGCGGTATCACCGACGAGGTAATGGTTGGCTTTTTGCCGAGGATTGCCGGTGCCGACGCCGTTATGACGATGTATCCGAACTTTACAAAAGCCGAGCAGGCATACAATTTTGCAAAAACGGTACAGGTGCAAAAGATGGACATGCCGGGCATAAAGCCGCTTGTAACAACGGTGGGTGGTGGCATTACAGCCATAAACCAACAGACGGTACAGCAGGAGCTTGGCAACGATATGATTCTGGGCATAGGCGGTGCAATTCAAGGGCATCCGATGGGTGCAACGCAAGGTGCGATAGCGGCAATGGCGGCTGTCGAGGCAACCTCAAAAGGTATACCGTTAAATACAGCTGCAAAAAGCTGTGAAGCCTTACAAAAGGCAATAGAACTTTGGGGTTAAAAGGATATCAACACCCTCCGAGAGGGGGCTCTTATACTGCAAGTTTAAAATACACTTGCGGTGATGTAACAAAAAAGTAAGTATAAAGGGTTTTGTTAATTTACAAGGAAGAATGAACGAAAAGAACAACATTTGTATGTTGCGATATTTCATTCATTTTAGCTTAACAATGCCTATAATTATGAGGAGAACAATTATGACTATCGTAATAGGTTGTGACAATGCAGCAGTACCACTAAAAAATATTCTTATCGAGCTAATGACTTCAAAAGGCATAACTGTTGAAAATGTAGGCTGTGACAGCAAAGAAGACCCCACAAACTACCCAACCATTGCAAAGCGCGTTTGCGAGGCGATAATAGACAGTAATTATGAAAAAAGGGGTGTACTTGTCTGTGGTACCGGAATAGGTATGGCGATGACGGCAAACAAGTTTAAAGGCATCCGCGCGGCGGTGTGTCACGACAACTTTTCCGCCGAGCGCTCCATACTGAGCAACGACGGCAATGTCATATGTTTCGGCGAGCGCGTTGTGGGACCGGAGCTTGCAAAAAAAATACTGTCAGAGTGGATACCGCTAACATTCAAAGACGGCTCCTCCACTCCAAAGGTTAACGAAATAAAAGACATAGAAAAGGGGAATTTTAAATAATGGGCAGACTTGATAAGCTTTATATTGGTACAAACACCAAGATGTACAAAACCATTGCTCAAACGGTGGATTTTTTGAAGCGACTGCAACAACTAACGGGCGACATAAGCCGTAAAGAGATGCAGCTGTTTGTCATTCCATCCTACACGACACTGGAAAGTGCTAACAGGCACACGGACCAAGACCTTATCAGTTTGGGTGCACAGAATATGGGCTGGGAAGATGAGGGGCAGTTTACCGGTGAAATTTCACCTGTTATGCTCAAGGAAGTCGGTACACGTATTGTTGAAATAGGACATTCCGAGCGTCGACATACTCTGCTTGAAACGGATGAAATGGAAAACAAAAAGGTGCTGTGCGCACTGCGACACGGTTTTACACCGCTACTGTGCATCGGTGAGACCGCTGAGCAAAAAAGGCTTGGGCTCACCGACGAGGTGCTGGCGACACAGCTAAAAAGCGACCTGTACAACGTCACCCCCGAACAGGCACAAAGTCTGTGGGTTGCCTATGAGCCGGTGTGGGCGATAGGCGTGAACGGTGAGCCTGCCACAAAGGAATACGCAAGCGAAAAACATGCGGTTATACGGCGCGTTCTGTGTGAGCTGTTTACCGAGGAGATAGGCGGTGACATCCCGTTACTGTACGGTGGTAGCGTCAATCCGCAAAACTCCGAGGAGTTGATTGTCATGCCCGACATCGACGGATTGTTTATAGGGCGAAGTGCTTGGGATGCCGATAACTTTAATGAAATTATAAGGTCGGTGCTACCTCTTTTCAAAAGCAAAAAGTAGCTTTAAGCTAGTTATAAATGGGCAACCTTATCGTCGGTCGGCATAGGGTTGTCCTTATTTTTTTGTCACTTTTGCAGTCTCGGCATTTTAATCATCCAAAAAATGTTTCTCCAAACCGTTAAGGTTGGGCATCTTTGTGCAACATGTTAAAACAAATAAATTAATTTTGTGATTTTTGTGTATAGACAACAGCAGCAAGTAGAGTTATAATATTTTCATGATATATCACAGATGCATCAATACTATATCTATCCTGAATTTTCGTACAATTTAAGAATTTTAAGGGGGAAAAATGAAAAAGTTACTGGCAAGTATGTTGGCGCTGTCAATGCTATTAATCATGGCTACAGGCTGTTCAACAGGCGATAGCACACAACCTGCAACGGATGACACACAGACGCAACCGGAAGCTGCCGATGCCCAACCCGATGCAACCGGCGAAGAGGTAACACTTGTAATTGAGAGCTGGCGTGCCGATGATATCGCGGCATGGGAAGATACAATAATACCGGCTTTTGAAGCGGCAAACCCCGGCATAAACGTAGAGTTTAACGGCGTAATCAACACAGAGTACGGCACAACGCTTCAGACAAAGTTTTCCAGCAGCAGTGCCGGCGACTTGATAATGGTAGAGCCTTATGACTTTAGAGCTAACCTTTACACCGACGGCAACATTGCAAAGCTGAATGATGTCTCGGGTGTAAATACCGATAACTTTGAACAGTTTGCACTGGACGCATGGTCCACTGATGACGGAGACATATTCGGTGTGCCCCTTGCTTCGGCACTTCACGGCTACATATACAATAAAACCATATTTGACGAGCTTGGACTCAGCGTACCTACAACCAATGAAGAGTTTTTTGCGGTACTGGAAACAATTAAAAACGAAAGTGAATATGTACCGATAGCTATGGGCACCGGTGATGAGTTTGTCAATGGTGTTATGGCGATGAACAACATTATGCCGGCCTTTATCAACGGCGAAGAGGGTCGCTTGGGTCTTATCAGCGGCGAGGCAAAGTTTACCGACCCCGAATTTGTAGAGGCGTTTCAGTTTGTAAATGACTGGGTACCTTACATGCCCGATGGCTTTGAGGCTATCACCTATGCTGACTTGCAAAACCTGTTCATTATGGGTCAAGCAGCTATATATCCGGCAGGCTCTTGGGAAATTCCGATCTTTGCAGCGCAAATCGGTGATACATTTGAGTATGGTGCGTTCGCACCCACAGTAAGAGCAGAGGGCGACAAAGGTTACATCAATAACCACCCCGACATGGGCATGGCACTCAACGCAAATGCGGCACACCCCGATGAGGCGAAAAAGTTCCTTGAGTGGATGACAACCGCAGAGTTTGCAGAAGTTTGGAACACAGCAATGCCGGGTTTCTACAGCCTGCTTACACACGAAGTTACCATTGAAAACGAGCTGGCAAACGAATTCTTAAGTTTTACAACGACACACGGCTCCAGCCCACGCGTTGCATACCAGATTATCTCTCGAGGTACACCTAACACCGATGCCGAAATTAATAGGCTGACAGGGCTTATGTTAACCGGAAGTATGACACCTGAAGAGGTTACAGCAGAATTGCAGGCAGGACTTGACAGCTGGTACACCCCCGCTGCATAAAGAAGGTTCTGAATATAAAGCGCTTATGTGAAATTATCCTTACAAAGACAGCTTAACACGAGTGTAGATATTAGTTTTCATTAGCTTATCCGTACATTCTCCCCGCTTGCATAGGGGAGGATGTACGGAGACACTTTAAATGTGGATGGTTTCACCAACTTAAACAATGTATCGGAGGCAAGTTGTGAAAAGGACAAGTAAAAAGAAATTCCCGTTACATATACTGCTTTTTTTGTTGCCGGCCCTATTGGTTTACACTGTGTTTAGTATCTACCCACTGTTTTCTTCCCTGCTTTTAAGTTTTTTTGAGGTTGAGCAAGGGGTGAGATCATTCACCGGACTTGATAACTACATAGCGTTACTGACTCTACCTGAATGGACGGAGCAACTGTCAAGAGCACTCATCAATAGTTTTGTTTACTTTTTAGTTAATATGTTTGTGCAAAACCCCATTGCCCTTTTGCTTGCGACGTTGCTTGCAACAAAAACTAAAGCCTCTTCTTTGTACCGAACATTGTTTTATATGCCGGTAACACTGTCCTTGATTGCTGTGGCATTTGTCTGGCAGATGCTATTAAACCCAACATGGGGCATCGTTGAGGGCATTTTAGATACTGTGGGTCTTGGCAGTCTGTTTGCACCGTATCTGGGACAAGAGTCAACAGCGCTCATTACTCTTGCCCTCATATCGTCCTGGCAGAATATCGGCGTTCCGATATTGCTGTACTACGCATCGCTTATAGCTATACCCGGTGATGTTTTGGAGGCGGCTATGGTGGATGGGGCGTCAACTGTAAGGGTGTTTTTCTCGATAAAAATCCCTCTTATTGCGCCGATGATTGCAACAATTTCGTTGATGACCTATATATTCAATTTCAATGCGTTTGACATGATTTTTGCAATTAAAGGACCGCTTGCAGGGCCAAACTTTTCGACCGATACAATGATGTCGTTCTTTTTCAGAACATTCTATGGTCACGAGTTTAATACACCGAATCCGGCGATGGGTACGACCATTGCGGCTACAATTTTCATAATTATGCTTTTGGGTGTTTTGATTTATACTTTAATTAAACAGCGTATCCAAAAGAAGATTGACGGGTGATTTTATGTTAAACAATTACAAAAAAGTGAACATTTTTTCCTCGCTTACAAAACATGCCGTACTTATCTTGTACTCTGCCATATGTCTTTTTCCCATATTGGTAATATTGCTCAACTCCTTTAAATCAAGGGCGGCGATATTTTCAAATCCATACATGATACCGACAGCAGATACGTTCAGCACCATAGGTTACGAGACGGTATTCAAAAGGGCTGACTTTCTTACATATTACGCTAACAGTATTATAATAGTCGGTATCAGCATGTTTGCCATATTGTTTTTCGGCTCGCTTGTAGCATTTTGCGTATCGGAGTACAGCTTTAAACTCAGAGCGGTGGTGTCGGTATACTTTACACTTGGCATCATTGTTCCCATAAGGCTCGGCACGGTAAGTATCCTTGAAATAATTTTGGGTCTAAACCTGCAAAACACACATTTGGGATTAATACTTATCTACATCGCCAGCGGGTTACCGCTTGCTGTGCTTATATTAACGCAGTTTATGGAGCAGGTTCCAAAAGCTATTAAAGAGGCCGCTAGAATAGAGGGTGCAAATGAGTTTAAAATTTACCTGATGACACTGCCAATGGTTAAAACCGCGGTGGCGACGGTGGGGGCATTTTCCATAATACCTATCTGGAATGATGTCTGGTTTCCGCTTGTAATGGCCTCGGATGAGTCGGTTTTAACCGTCACGATGGGTGCACAGGCGTTCCTCGGTCAGTTCGCCAGCGATTGGAATGCATTACTCAGTGCGCTGTCCATGTCTATAATACCTATAATCCTGTTTTACCTTGTCTGCTCAAAAAATATTCTAAAAGGTGTTGTAGACGGAGCGGTAAAGTATTAAAATAGAAGTAGTCAATTGACTATGTACAATTTACCGATTAAAGGATGATGAAATGAAGGTTAAAAATACCACAGGCGCACAAAAGGCTTATGCCGACATAAAAAAGCAGATAGTGTACGGCGATTTAATGCCCAACCAACTTTTGGACATAAGAGCACTGACCGAACAACTGGGTCTTGGCAGTATAACACCAGTGCGCGAGGCGCTGATAAAGCTCGAGATCGAAAAGCTTGTGACCATAATCCCACGCAAGGGAATTTTTGTAACTGACATATCCATCGAAGACGTTATAAACAACTTTCAGGTGAGGGAGTTGCTTGAGCCGGCGGCGGTAAAACAGGCGTCACAATATCTTTCGGAGGATTTTTGTGACATATGGCAGGAAAAGTTTGAACACTTTAATGTCGGCAAATCACAATACGAATTTGAAGAATACCTGGAACTTGATGCAAATTTTCACCTGGAGCTTATAGAGCCACTCGGCAATCCGCAACTTCTCGGTATTGTGCGCAACCTTTACGAGCAGAACATTCGTTACCGTTTGATTATCATCAAAAACCGTAGCATGAACTGCATGTTGAGTGAGCACGGCAAAATAATAAGCTGCATAAGAACAAAAGACTTTGATGCGGTGCAGACAACACTGGAAGCACACATTCGCAACTCTAAAAACGATCTGTTGAGCAAAAAATTTAATTTAGCGGAGTAATCGTTAATAGGTGTCGGAACACTTCTGTGTCAACTGTGTATATACCACGTCGAAATATCTAAAAAATCGAAAGGACTAATAACATGAAATTAGCAATTAATGAGGCAACGACAATGTCGCACGACCTCAAAACCGACATTATTGCATACGGCAAGGCGGGTTTTGAGGGTGTTGAGCTGTGGTGGGATAAGGTTAAAGCCTATCTCGAGAGCAATACAACACAAGATTTATCCGACCTGCTGGAGCAAAACAACATAAAACCTATCGCGCTTTGCCCATTTCTTATGTCGCCGTTTAGAACGACACAGGACTGCCGCGATGAGTTCACAAAGGCAGTTGAGGTGGCAACGGCTATCGACTGTGACACGATAATCGTATGCCCTGACTTTCAACCGTTGACAAAAACACGCAGTGAAGCATTTGCTATGCACCGCGATGAGCTGCGATGGTACGCGGATGCCGCAAAGGCAAAAAAGCTGAAACTTGCGGTGGAGGCAATAGGTCTGCACACGCTTGTCGGCGGCTCAGACGATGCACTGGAGCTTATCGGCATGTTGAGCGATTCATCAAATGTCGGTCTTGTCGTGGATACATTCCACTACTCAAAATCTGACATCACAATGGAGGAGATACTGCGCATACCGCAGGAAAAACTTTACCTCGTACACGTCAATGATAGTCCGGACGGCATGAGAAATGAGGTTGTTGACGCAGACAGAGTGCTTCCATATGACGGAGTTTTGAAACTTGACGACTTTATGAAAACGTTCAAGCAGTTGAATTATGACGGCTACCTGTCCTGTGAAATCTTTAACCCCGACTATCAGAATAAAGATGCACAGTTGACGGCAAACGAGGCTTATACCGCAACTAAAAAACTACTTTAGGATGTCGACAGGGGTGTACACAGGTAAAAGTGTAACAAAAATTGTACAATTTGCCTTTAGATAGTATCGACACTATTTAGTGCGACAGAGTTTTACTTTCTTTAAATAAAGCTACAGGCTTTATCATACAAAAGGCATTGTTGATTTAAAATGGAAAAATATATGCCACCCCCCTCATTCCTCTCCGCCTGCGGTGGGGAGGAGTGAGGGGACAGAAAAACAGTTTCGTTTTCGGGTTTATAGTTGTTTAACTTAACAATGCCATACAAAAAATGGAGGTTATATTATGTTTTTAGGCGCATCATCATGGGTTTTCAGTTGGGCACCGCCCTACCACGACGCAATTAAGAGTATTGCAAGACTTGGGTTTAAGGGTGTTGAGTTGACCATCTGGAACAACGACTTTATGAAAAACTACTACACCAAAGAGACAAATAAGGAACTGAAACAGCTTATCGCTGACAGCGGTCTGACCCTTACCAACGTGTTTTGTCTGCCGTCCAACCAGGCAAGTCCCGACAAGGCTTTGAGATTGCAGGGGGTTGAGGAACTCAAAGGTGCCATTGAAGTTGCACAGCAACTCGGTGTAAAGCAGATTACAACCTGCGCTTCCTGTCCATTTGAAATTGATTTTCCGTTTGAGCAGACAAGACCTATCAGCCAGACATGGACGGTGGATTTGCCGAAGAATCTTGACTGGGCACAAAACTACCTCGACTTTGTCGATACAATGAACAGATACGGCGAAGTTTTAGAGCAGGAGGATATGCGCCTTGCTCTAGAGCCGCACCCGCACAGATACATGAAAAATGCCGACTCAATGTTAAAACTTGCCGCTGATTTGAACACCGACAGAATAGGCATGAACTTTGACCCGAGCCACCTGTTCCCAATGGGAGAAATTCCGCAGGTAGTTGTCCACCGTGTCAAGGAAAAGATCTTCCACACACATTTCTCCGACAACGATGCGCAGACAAACGCACATTGGCGTCCAGGTAAGGGCAAAATTGACTGGAACGCAACGGTTCGTGCACTGGACGAAATCGGTTACAATGGCGTAATTTCCTTGGAGCTTGAAGATGTTCCGGGTGCGGCAGGTTACCCCGGATTTAACAGAGACCCGAACTCTGTTGCAGACCTGCTTGACAAAGAGTATACACTTGCAAAACTTTACATGGAGCAGGTTTGTGAGATGGAAGGCATCAAGCTTGACAAATAAAGCATGTGTTTGATGTCAACAAAGCTAACATCACCGGTTACTTCCCCCCGCCGTCGGTGGGGGAAGTAACCAAAAAAACATTTACCTGCTATAGTCGTTCAACTTGAAAAACGCCACAAGACTGTCGAACAGAAATTTCGACTATTAAGGTGGAGGAGTGAGTAATGCTTTGTGCATTGCGATTAACGACAACGACGATAGGTGAAATTTCTGTTGGGAAGCTGTGTTGGTTTTCAAGGTGAGTGACTATAATTAAAGATTTGGAGAAATATGGAATATACAATAAGACAGTTTCAAACAGGGTGGCAGTTTTTAGATAAGGGTAACTATGCCACCTTTCGCGAGGGTTACGGCACAATAATCGACCACCCGGTTTTCGCTTTTTTGATTGAGGGCGGCGGCAAGAAGATTTTGGTCGACACGGGTATGAGCAATACCGAGCACTCGCAAAAATACCACCACGACGGCAGACAGGACGAGGGACAATCCATTTTGGAGCACCTTGAAAGGATAAATATATCGCCGGACGACATAGATATGATTATATTCACCCACCTGCACTGGGATCACTGCTTTTACCTTGAACACTTTACAAAATGTGAGCTTGTCGCAAGCAGAACCGAGTACGAGTTTGCAAACAATCCCATACCGTTTTACTGGGCATCGTATGAATATCCCCCTGCCACCGGTTTGACACCGCCATTTGCCGGCAGAGAATTTACTCTTACCGACGGTGAGGTGGAAATACTGCCGGGCATAACGATATTCCCGACTCCGGGGCACTCGCCCGGGCACATTGCGGTTTCTGTGGACACCGCAAAGGGTAAGCATGTAATGGTTGGGGACTTAATGTTTTTAATGGACAATATGCAGCCCTACAAACCCACCGGCTGGCCTATAACACCTCCCGGCAGATTTTGCAACATCATTGAGGTGTGGCACAGCATCGAAGAGGTCATGAGGCGTGCTGACGTTGTACTTATGACACACGACCCCTCTCAGATGGGAACCGACATTTATCCGGTATAGCAAATTTTGAGGTGATGTATGAAAGTTGAGTTGAGAGTAGCAAAGCTCAAACGATATTACGAGCAACTTGCCATGTCCCGCGTCACGACCTTATGTGAACTTGCACCGTTCACAGGTGTTATACATAATGACGGCGAGGAGCACTCCGCTACCCCTTTCTCTCTTTACAGAGATTCGGTTTTAAAGGGTGCGCGCCAAACTTTTGAGATCACCTCATCTTTTTGTGTTCCAAAAGACGCTTTGCGGCCCATGTTGTACATCGACATGGGCAAAAGCGCGTCTGCCGATGCCCTTACGTTTTTGTACGGACCCGAGGCAGTTGTTTACATCGACGGCAAGGCGCGCATGTCGTTGGATGTGCACCACGACCTACACCCCATACCTCCCGACCTTGCAGACTCAAACACTCACACCGTCACCCTCAAGGGTTGGACAGGCATAAAGGATGAGTTTTATACGGTGGCACGGTGCGAAATATGCACACTAAATGAAAATGTCGAGCAACTTTGCATGTTTATCGAGGTGACACTGGACTATTTTGCCGGCAAACCTCAAAGCAACACAGCACATAAACTCCTCTCGATTTTAAACGAGGCATTAAACAAGGTGGATGTCTTTAATATTGATGAAACCGCACTCAGTCAATGCATTGAAACCCTTAAAAGTGAATATATAGCTTTGGGCGGTAAGAGTGCGGAAACATTTTTTGCCTGTGGTCACGGACATCTTGATGTCGCATGGCTATGGACGGTTCAAAGAAGTCGCTCCAAGGCTTTAAGGACATTTTTGAATGCTCTTGAACTGATGGATACCGACAACGCAGACTTTAAGTTTTCTCAAACCCAGGCGGTTTTGTACGAGATAATAAAGCATGACGAGCCGCAGGTCTTTGAAAGGATAAAAAAGGCGGTGGGCAGCGGCAGGTGGGAACTTGTCGGCAAAAGTTACGTCGAATTTGACTGCAACATGATAGGAGAGGAGTCGCTTGTAAGGCAGTTTATACTGGGTAAACAACTGTTTTTAGACTATTTCGGTCAGCAGGGCACAAATGTGTGTTGGTTGCCGGACACGTTTGGATTTTGTGCACAGCTACCGCAGATTTTAAATAAGGTCGGTATCGACCGCTTTGCCACGGCAAAGGTCACATGGAATGCATACAACAAGTTTCCGTATGACAGCTTTTTGTGGCAGGGTCTTGACGGCAGTGAGGTAACCTCGCATGTCGTTTCAACCTCTATACCGGCATGGTGGGGCGCAACCTACAGTGCGGATTTAACAGTAAAGGAGATCATCAGCACCGAAAACGATATCCGTCAAAAGGACAGCTCTGTGGAGATGCTCATCTCCTACGGACAGGGTGACGGCGGCGGCGGACCGAGCAGGCAGATGCTTTTAAGGGAAAAGGCATTTAGAAACCTGCCGGCACTACCCGACGTAAAATTATCGACATTTGACGAATTTTTTAATACGCTTGAAATGCGAAAAGATGAACTTCCGCGTTGGGTGGGTGAGATATATTTTGAGTTGCATCGCGGCACCTACACAAGTCAGGCAGGGGTGAAAAAGGGTAACCGCCTGTGCGAGCAACAACTTCACAACGCCGAGTTTGTATTGACGATAAGCCACCTGCTCACCAACAGTGAGTACCGCCATGAACAGTTGACGGAGCTGTGGAAGCTTGTGTGCTTAAATCAGTTTCACGATATACTGCCCGGCTCTTCCATAAAAGAGGTTTACGAGGTTACCGCCGCGGAACATGCAAAGGTAATTGCCGCAACCGACGGCATCATCGCCGAGGAACTGGAACGCTTGTCACCACTTTTTGCCAGTGACGAGGAGCAGTATATCGTTGTCAACACAACACCGTATCCGCGCAGTGAAACAGTCTTGCTACAGCAAGAATATTACAGGCTGAACAACATACAACCATACAGCATATCGACATTCTCACCGGGTGGCACACAGTTTGAGAGCGAGGATGACAACCTGTCGATACAGTCTCTTGACGATGGATTTGTACTCAAAAATTCCAAAATCAGCGTATCCTTTAACACTAAAGGCGAGATAACAAGTTATATTGATTGCACCTGCGATAGGGAACTTATAAAATCTGGCTGTGTCGGTAATGACTTCAGACTTTTCGACGACCTGCCGGCGGACTGGGAGGCGTGGGACATTGATGAATATTACAAAGAAAACCCCGTCAAAACCGACAAAAAAGTTTTGGACAGTGCTATAAAGGTTCAAAATCCGCACATTGTCACCCTTTATATCAAAACGCAGATGTGCAACAGCATTATTGAACAGGAAATTTCACTTTGTGCAGGGGAAAAACATTTGACGTTTGTCACCGGTGTTTGCTACAACGAACGCAAAAAGCTGTTAAAGGTTTCTTTCCCGGTAAACATATTGTCGGATGTCGCAAGTTATGATGTCCAATTTGGCGTTGTAAAGCGCCCAACGCATAAAAACACCTCCTATGAACAGGCAATGTTTGAAGTATGCGCACACAGGTGGGCGGATTACAGCGAGGGAGACTACGGCGTTGCACTGCTTAACAACTGCAAGTACGGCTACGATGTTCACGGTGATACTGTGACGCTCACCCTTTTAAAGGGTGCATGTTTTCCGGACGAGACGGCAGACCTCGGCGAGCATGAGTTCAGTTATGCGCTTTTGCCCCACACAAAACAAGAGGAGCAGGACATCAACATCGTTGCAGACAGACTTAACTATCCGCTCATTGTCAAAAAGGCGACGGCAACACAAACAGAAAACGACAAAACGTTTTTGTTTTACGACAGGTTCTTCAAGGCACATGGCGATGCCCTGCTCTTAAAAAACATAAAGGTCTCACAGGATAATGACGGCATAATATTGAGGCTGTGCGAGACAAAAGGCAGTCGCGGCACCCTTGCATTTAATAGTGATGCCGAGCGAATATTCACCTGTAACCTGTTGGAAGAGGACGAATGCGAGTTGCAAAAACAGCAGGGCAACTATAAACTTTGCTACAAACCATACGAAATTATTACACTAAGATTAAAGGGAGTGAACTGATATGAAATGTTTGATACTGTCAAAAGACGGAAAAATAAGCTATGAACAAAGAGAGGCCGCAAAGCCCGCCGCCGGTGAAGTGATGATTAAGGTCAAGGCTTGCGGAGTGTGCGGTACCGATATGCATGTCTACAAAGGTATGGCAAACAGCTGGGGTCTTCCCGGCATAATCGGGCACGAATTTTACGGTGAGATATGCGATAGTAACGGCTGTGAGGGCATATCGGCGGGTGATATCGTGACGGTGCAGCCGCTTTTACACTGCGGTGAGTGCAGGTTCTGCAAAGAGGGAAGGACCAACCTTTGTCCGAACATCAGGCTTATCGGCGGCGAGCGCCCCGGTGCGCTGTGCGAATATGTGTGTGTGCCAAAAGATGCCGTAGTATCCAAGGGGTTCAACGAAAGCAGTTTGGTGGTTGCAGAGCCGGTTGCCACGGTGGTACACGGACTCAGCAAGATAAGGCAGGAGCGTGTAAAAAATGCCGTAATTTTCGGCGCGGGGTCACTGGGACTTATTGCGTTGCAGATAATGACAACCTTTTGCGACAATATCATAGTTTGCGACATAGTGGATTCAAGGCTGGAGCGCGCGTTAAGACTTGGTGCAACACATGTTGTCAACTCAAAGGATGCCGATGCCCTACAAAAAATCATTGACATAACCGGCGGCGACAAAGCCGACCTTACGGTGGATGCCGCAGGAGCAAATCCGGTGCGCAAGCTTGCGTTTGAGAGTATCCGCTCCGGTGGCGAGATGCTTTTCATCGCCCTTGGCGCACCCACATACGAGGTTAACTTTTTAGAGTTGGTAACACGTGAAATTTCAATCTATGGCACACAATGCCACACACTTAAAGATTTCGACACGGCGATAGATTACCTTAAAACAGGGGTTGTGAGCATTGATGAGGTGGTGACATTCTTGCAGTTAGAGGATGGCGCAAAGGTGTTTGAGGTGCTGGCAAACAATCCGGATGCCTACACAAAAGTAGCATTTAAAGTGGACGGTGAATAATGAATATAGTTGTCATAGCCACGTTGGACACCAAGGGCAAAGAAGTAGAGGTAATAAAAAGAACATTACAAGCGAAAGGCAAAAATGCCTATGTTGTCGACTGTTCGTTGATAGGCGAGGCCCAGACCTCGTTTGATGTCTCGCGTCACGAAGTGCTTGCCCATGCGGGTGAAGAGCTTGCGACACTGCTTGCCGCACAGGACAAAAACAGGTGTATTAATGCAATGCAGACGGGTGTTGACAGGCTGTTGCAACAGCTGTATAAACAAGGTAAACTGTCGGGTGTTTTGTCCGTCGGCGGTGTTCAGGGCAGTGTCATAGCATCAAAAGGTATGCAAAATTTACCTGTTTTAGTGCCTAAGTTTTTAGTATCGACCGTGGCAAACAGTAAAACGACATTCGGCCCATTTGTCGGTTGCTCAGATATGGCGATAATGCACTCGGTGGTGGACATATCGGGCACAAACCACATACTGGATACAATTTTGGAGCAGGCAGCATGTGCCGTGGCGGCAATGGTGGACGTACAGCCAAAAAAAGTCAGTGCCAAGACAAGCGTGGGCATCACGATGGCAGGTGTTACGACCGCCTGCGTTACCCGCATAAAAGAGTTGCTCGAGCAACAGGATTTTGAGGTCATTGTATTTCATTGCAACGGAATAGGCGCAAAGGCTATGGAGCAGATGGTGGCACGCGGCGAGATTGACGCGGTTATGGACATCACACCGCACGACATGACCGACTATCTAATTGGTGGAATGATGCCGTGTGAGCCAACAAGGATAGATGCCGTGGTGCAAAAGAATATCCCATATTTTTTTGCGCCGGGTTGTGCTGATCTAATTGTTTTTAACGGTATGGCAAATGTACCGCAAAGCCACACGCAAAGAAAATATGTCTGTCACAATGACATCCACACGCACGTCAAGACATCTTATAAGGACATGCAAAATCTTGCGCGGTTTTTGCTGGATAAGGTGGATAAGCCCGGCTTTAAAAGCACAGTACTTATACCGCAAAGGGGTTTTAGTCAGCTAAATGCCGAGGGCGGACCGCTGTACGACCCGCAGTCGGACAGTGGCTTTACCGACACGGTGAGCGAGGCTTCGCAGAAGAACAGCAACATAAAGGTTGTGCGCAGCGACACGCACATCAATGACGACGAGTTTGCAGAGCTTTGTGTTAAAGAGCTACTTGCGAGGCTATAAGCTTTATATTTTGTGCTTGTGAAGTTCTGAATAACGCTAAATTTTTTATTGCAAATGAGGTGAGAAGCTCTGGCACGACGGCGAAAATTACAACCCATCAAAAATGGATTTTCAAAATTGAAAATTCTACACCTTGCACGGAGATTATTATCTACCGGATCCTGCTATACAGGCCGAAAAGCAAGATTGCTTTTCGGCCTGTATAGCAGGATTCAGTTGTGATATTTTGAGAATCACCAGCTGATTGTTAATTAAAAATTACTCATCTTAACATATTGCTGTAACACAAGACTCTTCTTTCTCAAGTCCCTTTCTTGGTTTGATCTTAAGGGTTCATCTCCACCGAAAACTTCAACTGGGTTATAATGCTGTTGTTCCAGATATTCAATAGCAATATTTTGCGTGGGTAAAAAAATATCAAAGGATTGGTTTTATAGCAAAACACATTTATAAGATAGATTGCATCACTAACAAAGCTTTGGATAATCGAAAAGAGCTTATATTCTTTTGCCAATTTTGTAGATACTAGCTTTTCTTTTATTATAAACTGCTTTTTGAACAGTGTGCTGAGAAGTGATGCCTCCGGAATGCTTGCACCTGCACCACCGATAATAAGTGCTACTATTGTGCTGAGCCCTACACCTTGAGTAATAAGCATATTTGTAAGTGGAAGAATAGCTACGGTTTCGATATGCATCGGAACACCTAAAATGGCACTAAGACACCCTGCAAGCGTTGCATAGTTGCTTATGGTCGGTTTAAACGGTGATAAAAACACAGGCAAATTTCATTCATAACAAGACAGAGGACAGAGGGATACTTTGTGTATTCCAATGGACGATAACGAAGTTATGGGTGAGATTTGACAAAATTTTGCACTGTTTAAATCAGCTATGAACTGGTATTGGGAAATTTCTGATTAAATTATTTTAATTTCAGACTATCATATGGTTAAACTAATGTAAATAGTTTGAAAATTGTACATAACAGCAAACTCGACACAAGCTTTTCACGTGATGAGTAGACTATTATGTTAAACCATGTGTCTTTTCAGGTTTCATCGCACTAAAAGGAATTATCGGACAATTCAAGTTTATAACTACCGACAGCAAGCTCGAACAAATAAATTTCGATGCCTGTAAATGATTGACCAACGGTTAACTCATCAGCAAATATTGATCCACTGTCCAAAACATTATTGTTTTCATCAAATAATTTCCAATCTATCATTCCGTAATTTGATTTATCGTCGCCTTCAGCATCAAAAATCTTTTCACCGGACAGATAAATTGTAACAGAGGTTTTTTCTTCATACCAAACACCTACAACATACACGATTTTATCAATCGTGTATGTTGTAGCTATGCTTTCATCATATGAAAAATTATTTATTTCTATCGGTGTACGTGGTAAGTTAATAGATGTTTCTAAATTATTGATTACTGAGATGTTAACCTCTTCAGTAAAATAAGTGTCTGCATTATGCATTATCTTTAATGTAATATTGGCTAATGTAAAATCATTGGATGTATATATTTCAGCTTCGTTTTTCTGCCCAGAACTCCAAGCTGTTAAAGTTGACAAGCCCTCAGAAACGTTTACACCTCGTTCATCTAATCCGTCCAGTTGAATTTCGACATACTCAAAGTCTATTTCGCTTGGATTTTCAATTAAACGTTTGTAAACATCGGTTGAGACTGTACCTTGCAGTCCAGCCTACTTGTTGTAGTCAGCAGATATATGGCTGAGATATAACGATTTGTTGGTCTGCTGCACACCATTCTTATTTTCCTTAGTGCGATATAAAACCGATAGCCATGCTCTGCACTTAAAAACATATTTCCGTCATAACTCTCAGCGAGTTTATCAAGTCGGTTTTGCATATTGGGGATTTTCTTTTTCTTTCTAAAAGTTTCATTTAGCACTCCTGCATAGTCGATACTGCCCATCTCGGCTCGCTCTAAAATATATGGGCAGTATACGTGTTTGCATCCAATCTTTTTGCTGTAATCTTCGCAGTAAATACATTTGCCTGCTTCTTTGTCTTTCATCCGTCTGTAGGTATGTGTTCCACTTGCTCTAAGTTTGAAGTTTGGGATTGTTACCATCATCACCTCCGTTTCATAGAGCGATGTTCCTCTTGTGAATAATCGTGGCATTGTCTTTCGTCCTTTCCGTTATTGTT
>CAYJFU010000008.1:0-36109 GCA_964369445.1 uncultured Oscillospiraceae bacterium
ACAACAGAACATCTCAGCTGCAACGTTTTCGTCAGAGATTTATGCACAAACTGGTGTACTTTCCGGCAAACAACGATGGAATGTATTCCTGTGTGGGCTGTGGACGCTGTGTGGCAAAATGTCCTGCGTCTTTAAACATTGTAAAAGTTATTAAGTCTTTCAAGCAGGAAGGAGAGAGCAAGTCATGAGTCATGAATGTACCTGTTACCCGAGATTTGCACACGATGTACTGATCCCCAAGGTGGGAGTGATAACTGATATTCGTCAGGAGACGCCTGATGTTAAAACCTTTCGTATCAATGCACCGGAAGGTGGAAAGCTGTTTGATCACATGCCGGGACAGTGCGCGATGATCTGCGCACCCGGAATTAGCGAAGGAATGTTCTCCATCACATCTTCGCCTACCAACAAAGAATATCAAGAATATAGCATAAAACAATGCGGTGTGCTTACAGATTACCTACACGACCTTGCGGTTGGAGATCAAGTGGCTGTACGCGGACCTTATGGGAACAATTTTCCTGTAGAAACCGAACTAAAAGGTAAAAACTTATTGTTTATAGCGGGTGGTATCGGACTTGCGCCCCTACGTTCGGTTATCAACTATGTGATAGATAACCGTGACAATTACGGAACGGTGGATATCCTTTACGGTGCACGATCCGCACAGGATCTTGTTCAGTTAAAAGAGATAAAAGAAGTGTGGATGAACACGGATGGTGTGAACGTGCATTTGACCATCGACAGGGAACAAGAAGGATGGGACGGCCATGTCGGGTTTGTACCCACCTATCTCAAAGAATTAGGATTTTCTACTGATAAAGTGGCGCTTGTCTGCGGACCTCCTATCATGATAAAATTTGTACTGAGCGCCTTAGGTGAACTTGGATTTAGTAAGTCACAAGCCTACACTACACTGGAACTTAGAATGAAGTGCGGTGTTGGAAAATGTGGACGTTGCAATATTGGTGCTAAATTCGTGTGTAAAGATGGCCCTGTGTTCCGCTGTGATGAGGTGGATGAACTTCCCGAAGAATATTAAAGCAACCAAGCCGGTAGAGGTGATAAGTAAAGGGTTGTACAAGGCGATAAATTAAGTAAAGAAAGGGTTGGTAACCAAAATGCAAGAAATGGTAAATGTATTTTTTTACGGTAAAAAATATAGCGTACCCGCTGAATTAACAATAATGACTGCTCAAGAATATGCGGGGTATACAATAAAAAGAGGTTGTGGATGTCGTCACGGCTTTTGCGGTGCATGTGCCACAATTTACAGAGTAAAAGGAAAAAATGAGATAAAGACATGTCTTGCCTGTCAGACGCAGGTAGAAGACGGGATGTACATTGCTACAATTCCTTTCTTCCCATCCGACAAAAGGACATACGATATTGGCGAACTTAAACCAACAGAGCAGATAATGATGCAGTTGTACCCGGAGATTTATTGCTGTATAGGATGTAATGCCTGTACAAAAGCTTGTACACAAGATTTAAAGGTTATGCAATATATTGCACTTGCACAAAGAGCTGACTTTGAGGGTTGTGCTGAAGAATCTTTTGATTGTGTAGGCTGTGGTTGCTGTGTGGTTCGTTGCCCTGCGGGAATTTCTCATCCCCATGTGGGACTGCTGGCAAGGCGTCTCGTAGGCAAATACATCGCTCCTAAGACAAAGCATCTTGTGGATCGTGTGCATGAAATTGACACCGGTGAATTTGATGCATTAATCGAACAAATTATGCAAAAACCCATCGCAGAGATGAAAGAACTCTACAATACAAGAGAGATTGAAAAATAAGGAGAAAACGATTATGTTTACGGCGCAAATGCTTGAATCAATAAAAAAAGTTGAAGCGACTCGTGCGGAAAGAATGAAGACAGAACCCAGACGTATGACCGCAGAAGAAAAAGAAACGCTTCTTAAAGGTTTTCATCCGGATTACAAAAAAGCAGGTTTTAAAGAGATTAAAGTTGGTAAAAATAAAGGGGAAAAAGCTCCAACCGAACTGAGTGACCTACTGCACTCCAACAGCCGTATTTTGAACGTTGATATTGACATTGATAAGGTTGATTATGACGTGGACGTGCTCATTATTGGTGGAGGCGGTGCAGGTTCGTCCGCTGCAATAGAAGCACACGAAGCCGGTGCTAATGTAATGATTGTTACAAAGCTTCGCATTGGCGATGCAAATACGATGATGGCAGAGGGTGGCATTCAATCGGCTGATAAAGAAAATGACTCGCCTGTTCAACATTATCTGGACGCTTTTGGTGGGGGTCACTATGCTGCAAGACCGGAATTGCTGAGAAGACTGGTAATGGAAGCTCCTGACGCAATCAAGTGGTTAAATGAGCTGGGCGTAATGTTCGACAAGGACAAAGACGGCAGAATGGTTACCACTCACGGCGGTGGAACATCGAGAAAGAGAATGCACGCATGTAAGGACTATTCCGGTGCCGAAATCATGCGTACTCTTCGTGATGAAGTTATCAACAGAAGCATTCCCGTTGTAGAATTTACCTCCGCTGTTGAGCTAATCAGAGACGACAAAGGGCAAGTGGCAGGTGCTGTGCTGCAAAACATGGAGACGGAAGATTACATGGTAGCAAAAGCCAAGACGGTAATCATCGCAACAGGTGGAGCAGGAAGATTGCACTATCAAGACTTCCCGACATCCAACCACTACGGAGCGACGGCAGATGGACTTGTAATGGGATATCGTCTGGGCACCCCCTTGCTTTATCAAGATACAATCCAGTATCATCCTACCGGTGTTGCATACCCTTCGCAGATTTTTGGAGCGCTTGTTACAGAAAAAGTGCGCTCACTCGGAGCTATGCTCATCAATAAAGACGGCGAAGCATTTATGCACCCACTTGAAACTCGTGACGTTGCGGCGGCCTCGGTCATTCGTGAGTGCTCCGAACGCAAAATGGGGGTAGAAACTCCGCTAGGCAGTGGCGTTTGGCTGGATACTCCAATGATTGAAATTATCGGCGGGGAAGGAACAATTGAAGCCCGTATTCCCGCTATGTTGCGCATGTATATTAATTACGGAATAGATATGAGAAAACAGCCCATCCTTATCTATCCCACTCTTCATTATCAAAACGGCGGCTTGGAAATCGAAAGTGAAGGAAACTCGAAGATATTTGACAACCTACTTGTAGCAGGAGAAGCGGTCGGCGGAATCCACGGAAGAAATCGCCTTATGGGCAACTCGCTACTCGACATCATCGTGTTTGGCCGTCAAGCGGGTAAAGCGGCAGCAAAAAAAGCAAAGACGGTTGAGATTGGTGCGATGAACCTCGGACATTTGAGTGAATATGCAGAAGAGTTAAAAAAAGCAGGGATAGAAACGGGAGAAGTTTCACCGTTATTGCTTCCAAAATACACTCGCCACGAAAGATAATAAGCAACTAAGGAGTATAGTATGCGTGAAATTAGTGCAAGTCAAATAACGGACGTAGTGGAAAAGCTTTGTATTGAAGCCAATCAACATCTGCCTAAGGATGTTAGGTGTGCCATCCAAAACTGCAAAGAGCAGGAGGACTGGCCAATGGCACAGGATGTTCTAACAAAGATTATTACAAATTATGAGATTGCAGATACGGAAAAACTTCCAATTTGCCAAGACACCGGAATGGCATGTGTGTTCCTTGAAATCGGACAGGATGTTCACATTGTGGGAGATTTGTTGGAGGATGCAATAAACGAAGGTGTGCGCAGAGGATATGACAAGGGATTTTTGCGTAAATCCGTCGTGGCCGATCCGATCAGACGTGGCAACACCGGTGACAATACACCTGCGATGATCTACACGGAAATCGTGGCAGGCGATAAGATTAAAATTACAGTAGGTCCAAAAGGTTTTGGCAGTGAAAATATGAGTGCTATTCGTATGTTTAAGCCTTCTGCGGGATTGCAGGGTATAAAGGATTTCATATTAGAGACGGTGGAGCTCGCCGGTCCCAACCCCTGTCCGCCCATGGTGGTTGGCGTTGGAATAGGCGGAACGTTTGACAAAGCGGCTCTACTGGCGAAAAAAGCACTTATGCGCTCCATCGACTCACAAAACAGCGATCCGTATTATGCTGATTTAGAGGTTGAGATGCTGGAAAAGGTGAATGAGTTGGGCATTGGTCCGCAAGGATTTGGCGGAAAGACAACTGCAATCGGACTTAACATCGAAACACTTCCAACTCACATAGCGGGTATGCCCTGCGCAATTAATATTAACTGCCATGTAACTCGGCATCAATCGGAGGTGATATAGTATGGAAAAGCACATTAGTTTGCCGTTAACAGTGGAAATTGCAAAAACTTTGAAAGCAGGAGACACTGTATACCTTTCGGGTGAAATATACACCTCTCGTGATGCAGGACACAAGCGTATGTGTGAAACTCTGGCAAAAGGAGAGCCGTTGCCATTTGACCCTCAAGATGCTACAATCTACTATGTGGGTCCGACACCAGCGAAGCCCGGGCAGGTAATCGGGTCGGCAGGTCCTACGACAAGTGGACGTATGGACGCATATGCACCAACAATGATGAGCGTGGGTGCCAGGGGAATGATCGGAAAGGGTGCAAGGCTTCCTGAGGTTGTGGACGCCATGAAAAAATACACGGGTGTGTATTTTGGTGCGATCGGTGGAGCGGGTGCATTGCTTGCACGTTGCATTAAAAAATCCGAACTGATTGCATACGAAGATTTGGGCGCAGAAGCTCTCAGAAAATTGACGATAGAGGAAATGCCTTTAGTAGTAATAATTGACTCAGAAGGTGAAAACCTATATGTAACAGGAAAGAATGACTATTTAGCGACTAAAAAATAATAGTTTTGTATTTGTTTTGAGCAGGAAACAGTAAAAGGAGTAATTAATGGAAGTATATATCGGTACACTGGCTCAGTCTTTGTTTACCGTATTATTTTTTGTGTTTTTAGTTGCAAGTGTGGGGTATTTGATTGGGGGGATATCCATTAAGGGTATCTCCCTTGGCACGGCAGGAGTGCTGATAGCTGCTCTTATATTTGGAATTGTTGCAAATGATGTAGGATCTTTTAGCATCGGAGACATGACAATTGAGCTGTACAGCGATGCCATTAAAAGTTCATACGGTTTAATTTCAAGTATAGGAACGGCGTTGTTTGTTACGGCAGTTGGCCTTATAGCAGGACCGAAATTTTTTAGAAATCTTAATAAAAGTATGTTGGCATACAGTCTGATGGGTATTATTGTAATATTAACAGGTGTCGGAACGGCTATATTGATCATGAAAATTACAGGGATTTCATCGTCTCTTGCAATAGGACTTTTGACAGGTGCGCTTACAAGCACGCCGGGACTTTCGGCCGCAAAAGATGCAGCAATCGACCCGGAAGCCGTAACTGCAGGATATGGAATCGCATACTTGTTTGGAATTCTTGGAGTGGTGCTTTTTGTTCAGATTGTGCCGAAAATTTTAAAGGTGGATATTGAAAAAGAGAAAGCATCCTTTGTTTCAGCCGGCTCGACGAGTGCAGTCGTGGCGGATAAAAAGCTAAAAAAAATAGATTCGCTTGATTTTTTTCCATTTGTGCTTACCATCATAGCGGGTATGTTAATCGGCGCAATAACCATACCGGGAATAGATTTTTCACTTGGAACTTCAGGAGGAACTTTAATAGCGGGTCTTATTATCGGTCATTTTGGTAAAATGGGCATGATAGATATGAGCATTAGCAAAAACACACTAAATTTCTTTAGGGAATTAGGTCTGGTTTTGTTTTTAGTGGGTGCAGGAATTCCTGCCGGAATCAACTTTGTCACCTATGTGAAACCGGCGTACTTTGTTTATGGTGCGATACTCACACTGGCGCCGATGTTGCTCGGATTTGTGCTCGGAAAGTTTGTGTTCAAGCTGAGCATCTTTAACAATCTGGGCTCTCTCACAGGGGGAATGACCAGTACACCTGCTCTGGGAACGTTAATCTCGGTAGCAAAGACAGACGAAGTAGCAGCGGCATATGCGGCAACCTATCCGCTTGCTCTTGTTATAATAGTGTTAGCATCCAAGTTTGTTGTTTCTATAGCGTAAGAGACATTTTAAAATCTGTGAACGGCTGACACAAGCTGTGACAGAAGTGGAAAAATCTTCCGGATGCAATGCCCTGCGAAGATGAAAACGCCGTTTGTTTTAATTCTTGCAAACGGCGGGTGCATGGCGGTGTGTAGCGAAAGCAACTGTAAACAGACAGAATAGCGCAAAACATTATGAGAAGTTTTACTTTGTGTAAAAGAGGTGCTCATTGAATAAAAAGGTTTTTTGTTAAGTGCCGCAAAAGCAAGACACCATTTGTTTTGCATAATTATACTAACAAACCTAACATCTCTAAATAAACCGTTTGCCGACACCCCAAAAGGGGTGTTATTCTTTTAATTTAGTCAATTGCCTGAAAAATGCTGCAGGTCTGCCGGGTGGGAAATTAACCTTCAAATGCGGAGTATTGAGGAATCCGATTGACGCAGGCGCAGATAATTTGAATTTCCACCGTGAAGATGTGGCGGTTTTCAAGTTGGGCGACTACACCCATATTTGTGCATTTTTTACAGAATCGGCATGCAGGCCTACCACAAAAAAAGCATCATCTCACTAAACGGGAGATGATGCTTTTCATTATGTTTTTCTAAAATACACCGATAGATGTTTATCGCCCACGCACATCAGGTATAGCGTACCCGCCTGTTTGCGAGCTAAGCATTGTGATGACAGGCACTTCCACTGTGCTGTAATAAGTGCCACGGGTTCTTGCAGTGGTTTGGTTAGAAAAGTCTCGTTGAGAGTATCCGGTAACGGACAGGTCGGCAAATCCAAAACGATTAATTGTGTAATGTTATATCAACCGTATACAAGCGGTTTTCTTGCTTTTTTGTCACATCGTCACCCTATTTTAACATGTTGCATTTTTTTTGTGTCATATTTTACTAATTGTGATAAAATGATTTATCCTATACAATTGTTACATTTTAGAAATAGAAATACTATCATAACAGGGTAAAAATGGTGATACAATGACACACTATGACGAGATAAAAAACTACTGGGATAAAAGAGCTGAGGGATATTCACAAAAAAGCAATGCTGATCTTGGTACCGAGCAGGCGAAACTATGGACAGAGCGCCTGTGTGAGGTTTTGCCAAAAGGGGAGAACCTTAAATGTCTGGATATCGGTTGTGGACCGGGTTTTATGGGCTTGTTACTTGGTAAATTGGGTCACACGGTATTTCTTTGTGATAATTCCGAAGCGATGTTGGAAAAAGCAGCTGAAAATGCCGCTGATGTCGGAATAGAGGTTACAACGAGGCTTTGCAATGCACAGCAACCCGACTTTGAAGATGATTTATTTGATGTTATTGTCAGTCGCAACCTTGTTTGGAATCTGGAACAGCCCGAAATCGCATACAAGCAGTGGTTGAGGATACTTAAACCGGGTGGAAAAATTATAGTTTTTGACGGCAACCATTACCTGCATCTCTTTGATAGTGTGTATCAAGGCAGACAAAAACATCCTGACTACATTGATGTGCACACAAAGGAGTTTATGAAAGGTGTTGACCCGAACATCATGCGCACCATAGCACATGAGTTGCCTTTAAGTCGCTGTGAGCGTCCGGCGTGGGACATAGAGTTTTTTTTAAGCAATAAGGTCAGCGAGGTGTACGTGCGCCCGACGTATCTTGAATACACTGATATTAATGGAGGGCGGCACACTATTATAGAAGAATTTGTGATTAGTGTTCACAAATAACTGTAATGCAAGGTCAAACCGAAACTATTTTGAGGACAACATGCTAAAACAAGATATTATCAGCTACTGGTCAAAAAGGTCGAGTGGATATTCACAAGTCAATAAAGATGAACTTGCAGGCGCTCAAAATAGCAAATGGTTGAGTGCTATCGAGCAACGCATACCGAAAAAAGACAAAGCCGACTGCAAGGTGCTTGACATAGGAACAGGGCCGGGTTTTTTTGCAATAATTCTTGCCACTGCCGGATACAATGTGACGGCTGTGGATTTTAGTGAGAAAATGCTGGCTGAGGCAAGGCTTAACGCAGGCAACATGACCGAGCACATTGAGTTTTTACAAATGGATGCTCAACAACTTGCATTTGAAGACGATACGTTTGACGTTATCATTACAAGAAACCTGACGTGGAACTTAAATCAGCCCAAGCAAGCATATATGGAATGGATAAGGGTGTTAAAAAAAGGTGGTAGTTTGCTCAACTTTGATGCAAACTGGTACTGTTATCTGTTTGATGAAAACAAGCGCAAAAGCTACAATAACGACAGAGAGCAAGCGGCGAAGCAACAGGTCATAGATTTTTATGAAGGCACTGACATAGATGAAATGGAGCGCATTGCTCGCAGTTTACCTCTCAGTCATGTCGACAGACCAAAGTGGGACAGCATGGTTTTATCTGAACTTAATGTGTCCTCGGTCACGCTTGAAACAGAGGTTTGGCAGGAGGTTTGGTCGGATGAAGAAAAATTAAACTTTACCACTACACCGATGTTTTTGGTTAATGTAAAAAAATAACAGCTAAACAGTAAGTATGTTAACTTAAAAATTAACACGCTTTGTCAGTATAAATGTCGACGATATCGGTTGTTGGCAATAGAGCAAAACAGTATGTTTCGGTTTTAATACACACAAAACTTAAAATCCGGCAGTTTGTTAAAGCTATACACGTTTTGTTTAGTTGTTGGCGACTTTTCTCTCACCAGAGCTTTCCACAAAAACTCTTTGGTGCAGCTTAATTTCACTAAAAAATCCTTTAATTCTGTTTTAAGGCAACAAACCCTCTTTGTTATTTATAGTCTATTTAATGTTATAGTCAATCAACTTCTAAACCACTACATATTTTCGGAAGAAATTCCACTTATCTTTGTTGTCGTCAATCGCAATACACAAAGCATTACGGGGGTTTCCGCCTTGATAGAATAAATTTCTGCTCGGCAATTTTGTGGTTTTTTCAAGGTGACTGACTACAACTCTAATTTACTTTGCTTGCACTTCTTTTTTTGTATTTCTCCACCGCGTAAAACCAAAACATGAGTGCACATTTTATCTATTACCGACATATCGTGTGATATCATGAGATAGTTGACTTTATAAAATTGTCTTACCTTCAACAACAGATCTGTCATCTGAGTTGAGGTTTTTTCATCTAATGCACTTGTTATCTCATCGCATATAACAAGTTGCGGCAACGCTACCACCGCACGTGCTATGGCGGCCCGCTGACACTGCCCTCCACTTAATTCGCGTGGGTAGCGATTTAAAATATCCTCCGGCAATCCACACATGCGCACAGCGTCGGTAATTTGCTCTATCGCCGCGATTTTTTTTGTTCCTTTGGCTGTAAGCGGCTCGATCAGGCTATCTCTCATCCGTAACTTTGGGTTAAAAGAATTTACATTGTTTTGATAAACAATTTGTATAGACCCGTCAAAGCGCCTTTTCTTACGGCCACGGTAAAGCACCACTCCGCTGTCGGGGTTTTCTATACCTGCCGCTATCCTTGCAAGTGTGCTTTTGCCACTACCGCTCTCTCCTATAAGTCCCAGTATTTCGCCGGATTCCATGTCAAAAGAAACATTATGCAACACCTGCAATTTACCGCCAAGCACTTTGTAACTCTTGCTTATGTTATGCAAACTGATTATGCTTTCCAAATTGCACCTCACGCTATAATGTTCCGTACAAAGCCGTTCTCTACCTCAAAGCACCTGTGTGCAATATCATTTAACAAACTTCGGTTGTGGCTGACAAGGATAACAGTGGTATTAAGGTCATTGCAAACATCGACCATCTCATCAATTATGCACTTTTGCAGTTTTTCGTCAAGCGCACTTGTCGGCTCGTCAGCAAGCAGTAAACCGGGCTTTAATAGCATTGCCGCAGCTATTCCTACACGCTGATTCATTCCCCCGGAAAGTTCAAAGGGATAGCTGGATGCAACTCGCTTAACATCGGAGAAGTTCATGCGAGCAAACATCTCATAGATTCGCTCCTTTGCGCTGTGTTTTGTGACGCGCTCGTGAGCTCTTATAAGTTCAACCAACTGACTTTCTACCGTCCTGACAGGACAAAATGAGTTTTCGCTGTTTTGGAATACAAACCCAATGTCTTTTCCTCTTGTTTTTCGCAAATCAAGAGGGGATAGTGCTGTAATATCTTTCCCATTATACACTATGCTGCCGCTTTTCCTTACCATTGTAGGGGGCAATATACCGACAATACTTTTCAGAAGTGTTGTTTTGCCACAACCGCTGTCGCCGAATATTCCGATAATTTCCCCTTTATTAACCGCTATGGAAGCGTTGGTCAATATAAACTTGTCACCATAAGTAACAGATAAATTACTTATTTCCAGCAAATTCATGAAAGTTTTCCTTATTGTTACCAATTACAATGTACAACTATATCGGTTCAACACGCAGCTGTGAGGATATCTCATAATAATCGCTTGGATGTGCCGAAAATCCGCTAACAGTGTCCTGCATGACAATGCTCATATTTAGATGCGAAACAAATATGAAATGGTGACTGTCCGCCAACAGCTGTGCCATCTTCAGTGCTATATCCTGCCTGCTTGCTGCATCAAAAGTTACACTCAGCTCACTGTTTAAGCGTTCCATTTCTTCGCTGTAGTAGTTACCACGATTTTTTGAAGAGTTTTGTAGGGTGTGTGTCGAAAAGAAATATTCATAGTCGCCTGTGGGCATGGTTACAAATGCACTTGCATATATGTCCCAATCGCCGGAGGATAAAAAGTCATTGTAGTTCACAGTTGCGTTAATCTCTAATTTTAGGCCTAGCTGTTTTAAATCGCTTTGTGCCATTTCTGCAAGCAACGGCAACTCATGTCGGCTGGGGTATGTAAGCCACCTTAGCACAACAGTTTCTCCATTCTTTTCAACATACCCGTCGCCGTCTGTATCTATATAGCCGGCCTCTGCCAACAACTGTTTTGCCGCTTGCACATCGTATTCCACAACATCAACAGTGCTTGTAAAACTATCGGTGGGAAACGGTGTTGTTGCAACGCTTCCGTTACCGTTTAAAAGTAAACTGTTAAAACTTTCCTTGTCGATGCCCATCGCTATGGCTTTGCGCAACGCCTCATCCTGCATGATGGCACTGTGCGTGTTGGTCTGAGTGAAAAATGCACGCGATGTTTGAGCAGTACTAATAGTGTAATCGTCGTTGTTCTCAAATAGCGGAATACTTGCATATGCAAGCCCTTGTACTGCGTCAAGCTCGCCTGATTGCAACGAGAATGTCATAGCATCACTGTCCGGTATAGATTTCACCACAATCGTATCTGTCAAAACCTCGCCACCCCAGTAGTTGTGGTTTTTTTGGAGTGTTATCTCAGAGCTTGATACCTCTGATGCAACAAATGGTCCGGTGCCTGCTACGTTAGCATCCTCTGTAACACCGTAATCCATATCAATTATCGCACCGTACGGATCACTGAGATAGTTAATAAAAGCCGGTACCGGTTGGGTGGTCTTAAAAGTCAATGTGAAGTCCTGTGCTTCTATGCTCTCGATTTTCAGATCATAAGGTGCGCGGTCATGAACAGAGATAAGGTGCTCTATGCATTGCTTCACTGCTGTCGCGTCCATTAACCTTCCGCTAGAAAAATACACGTCCTCGTTTAAGGTTACCTGCCATGTGTTTGCGTCCACCATATCAAACCCGCTCGCAAGCCACGGCTCCGGCTCCATATTTTCATTGTACTTAAAAAGCGTTTCGCCGACACCGTAACGCACGGTGGACCAGCCGGAATAATCACTGTGAGGATTTAGTCCGGCGTTGGCGTTGGACAAACTGTATGCGGTTGTACCGAAAACGAATGTGTTACCCTGTGTGTTTTCACGTGTACAGCCGCTTAGTATCAACGTGCCAACAAGAGACAAAGCGACAATTGTCTTTAAATATTTCATAGTTCCTCTTTAGCTGTATGTGTGGTAAGTTTCTTTAATGGCTTCGGCAAGCATGTTAAATAAAAATACTGTGATAAATATTGCTGTGGCAGGTGCTATAATAATCCACGGTGCTGAGGTGAGATAACTTATTGACCCATTTAGCATTGCTCCCCATTCCGCCTGTGGTGGGACGACACCAAGTCCGATAAAAGAAAGTCCGGCAAGCTCCATGATAACTGCACCGATATCCACAACCGCAGTTGTCAGTACGGCTTTGTAAATGCCCGGCAGAATGTGCACCATCATAATTTTAACTCGACCTACGCCGCTTAGTCTTGCAATGTCGATAAATGGCATCACTTTAATCCTTAACGTCTGCGCCCGGGCGAGCCGAGCAAACTTAGGCCAGGAAATCATTCCCAGCGCAAAGACTGCACCGGATAAACCACCGCCTATCACAGCTGCAACTGCCAGCGCTAAAACAATGCCCGGAAAGGCAAGTAACATATCACAAAACCGCATGGCAATCGTGTCGACCACACCCCCGATGTAACCGCTTACAAGACCCACGGCTGTCCCGAAAACAGACGAGCTGACTATGACAAAAAGTGCGGAAAATATTGTCAACCTTCCGCCGGACAGTACGCGTGAAAACACATCGCGACCAAGATTGTCGGTTCCGAAAAAGTGCAGTGATGATGGTGGCTTTAGCATGTTTTGCAGATTTTGGCCATAAGGGTCATAGGGTACAAGAAAATCCGAAAACAGAACAACCATCATAAGTGCTATGCAAAGCGACATGAAAACAATTAATTTTTTGCTACATGGCATAGTCACCACCTGCTCGAAGTCGTGGATCGACTAAGTGATACAAAATATCAGCGCAAAGATTTATAACAATATAGATTGATGTCATAAAAAGCACATAAGCCTGTACAACAGGATAGTCCTTTACAAGTATGGCGTCTACAGCGGTCTTGCCGATACCGTCCCACATAAATATACTTTCGATAATTGCCGTGCCGCCGAGCAAAGAGCCGAACGACAACGAAAAAAGTGTAAGTAGGGGTATCATTGATGCTCTTAATACACTTTTCAGCATGATATTACGCTCCTTTATGCCTCTTGACCGTAAGCCGGCAACATAGTCACAGCTCAACTCCTCTACAACGACGGAACGCACCTGACGTATGTATTTGCTGCTCATCGCCAACCCGAGTGAGAGTGACGGTAAAATAACGCCGACAGCGGTGTTGTTTGTGCTGATAACCGGAAACAATTTAAGCTGTACCGCCAGAATAAATATAAGTAAAAAGGCAATTACAAAGCTTGGTAAGGAGCTTGCGGCAAAACTTAACACTTTTATGATGTTGTCGACAGCACCTCCCTGCTTGAATGCGCCTATAACTCCCAGTGGAAGCGCAATTGCGCAGGTAATGATTAGTGATGCCAGTGACAACAAAAGCGTGTTTGGCATCTTTGACAACAAAAGTGATAATACATCTTCGCCGGTGTAAAAGGAGGTGCCAAAGTCTCCTCTGAAAAGCCCCAAAAGCCAGTTTGCATATTGTTGCGACACCGGCAAATCAAGCCCAAACTCAGCACGTATATCTTCGAGCGCTTCGTTGGAAAGGGCGGTCCCGGTGTTTTCGTATCGTATATCCACAAAATCACTTACCGACAGTTGCATGAGAACAAAACATAAAACCGAAACCCCGAAAAGCGTCGGTATAAGTTGCAGCAAGCGCTGTGTAATATACTGTTTCAAGCTTTTATTCCTGTTTGATTTACCTTATTATATATAGCACTTATCTTAAAGTGTGTCAAGGATGCACAAACCATGGTTTTACAAACAAACACAACTACTTTACCGCTTATCACCTATAATCTGTAACTCACATATCAAAATTGACATTTCATAGGAAAATGTGAAATTTGCTGTTTTTGGTGTTATACTGTAATAAATAAAGTGTTGCAGAATAAAAGTAGCGATAGGTTGTGTCAATATCTGTAAAGTGAGAGGTGTGACTGCATTAATGGTGACATTTTTTGACATTGCAATTGTTGACGTTTCAACAAAAATGTTTTATCATATTCTTGGTGTTTATAATAAAATGATGGAGTTGACTCGATGTATAAAAAACCTAACTTAAAGTTGCTGTTTAAATACGCATGGATTTTGTATTTTATACCATTGATACTGTTGGTGATGGATTACTTTTTGTACTGGGAACTGCACTCGTTACCGAACGAGGATATCTACACAGCCGTTTACGAGAGGGTGCAGTGGATAGTCGTTGTAGGAACGATACTGTGCGTCTCACTTGTGGCTATTGTGATAATTTACTGCCTACAGAAAGCCAACGAGCTCAAGCAATTACAGCACTCCGACGAGTTGATGCGCAGGTTCTTTGTCCCGATAAACGGAATGATTGCGTTATCCGGCATACTCGGGAGTAATGCAGCACTCAGCCCGCAACATCGCAAAATGGCACGTACAATCAAGGACAGCGGCAACAGAATGAAACGCTTTTTGCGCGACATGGATGACTACAGCCAGCTGTGCAAGGGTCAGGTCACGCTCAGCGCACACTCGTATGAATTGCATAAAATCGTGACATCAGTGGTGGAGCATTTAGAGCCGTCGACCTTCAATAAAGATATTAAAATAGTCAGCAAAGTTTCCGATGATATGACAGTAAATGTTGACTCTGAGCGCATACAAGACGTTGTAAATAACATTATAGTTGCAATGATTAACTATACAAAAAAAGGCACGATTACAGTAACGGCTAAAAACAAAGGCCCTTATGCCGAGGTGAGAATTGAGGATGACGGGATTGCACTCAGTCGACGCACCTACCGTAAGCTTTTTAAACCTGTTTACGGTGCAAACAACATTTCAAACGGGCAATACAGCGGCACCGGTTTTACACTTGCAATAGCAAAAAAGCTTGTGATGCTACATCGAGGTAAAATTTGGGCAGAAAAGTTAAACGGCGACAAGGCTATAATATTGTTCACGGTACCGCGCGACGATTTTGTCATGCGTATACCGGTAAAAAAGAATAAAAAATTAAACTATCTGCGGGATATGGGTATGAGAGTGAGCTTAAACATCGATGACTACCATGACAAAAAAATATTGCTTTTAAAGCAAGAGTCCACGCACAAAAACATGCTGCTTTATCTATTGCAGCAAGCAAGCTTTACTGTTGATGCCCCCAATGCCGACAGTTTTGACTACGACAACTACAATTTAAACAAAAATTACGATCTTGTATTGATAGATGAACTGTTTGAAGATATGAGCTTTAAAATTTGTGAGCGCATACGTCAAAAGTACAATTTTGTACAGTTACCCATTTTAATGATACTGCCAAACGACAGACAGGCAAATCTTGAAAGGGCTTATCATGTTGGTGCCAACGATTGCATAGACTACCTTGTCATGCCCCAGCAACTTATCGCTAAGGTTAAAACATTAATTCAGGTCAAAACCTCTTCGGAAGAGGCTCTTTTATCACAGGCGCAGATGTTGCAGTCACAGATACAGCCGCACTTTTTATACAACGCGCTAAATGTAATTACACAGTTGTGCCTTGATGACCCTCAACGTGCCCATGATACACTGTTGGATTTCAGTCAGTGCCTTCGTAGCAAATTCCACTACTGGCGCGCTGACCATGCCATAACGGTGGCGGAGGAGATAGAGATAATTGAGTCCTACCTTCGTGTGGAACAGGCAAGGTTTGCTGAGCGTTTGCAATATAACATAACGGTCGATGAAAACGTACGGGAGTGCATGTTGCCGGCGCTTATTATAGAGCCACTTGTGGAAAATGCGGTAAAACATGGGGTATCCAAAAGCGAAAAGGGCGGCGAGGTAAGTTTATATGTGCATTTGCAAGATGAGTTCATAGTAGCATCGGTGACGGACAATGGCTCGGGGATACCGAACACAAAAATAACCGCTATCACAAGCGGTAACCTTGCAGAGCTTGGGACAGGTATAGGTAACACAATAAGACGACTAAAGCTATATGATAGCAAGCAAATAGAGATAAACAGTACCCTTGGCAAAGGGACACAGGTTACAATTTTTGTTCCCATAAACTGGGACAAACAATTCCGTGAGGAGGGTATAGCATGACCGAGATGCAAGCTATGATTATTGATGATGAGGCCCTTGCGATACAGACCTTGTCGCGTCTGCTTGGTACATATGAAAATGTCACGATAATGGACACGTTTACCGACCCGGTCAAAGGACTTGTCGAGGTGTTATCGCGCAAGCCTACAGTGTTGTTTTTGGATATAGAAATGCCGGTGCTTGGCGGATTTGACGTCGCAAAGCAGATAGCGCAAAGCGACTGTGCCACAAAGATAGTGTTTGTCACCGCTTATGATGAATATGCCGTGCAGGCTTTTGAGGTGAACTCGCTGGACTATCTGTTAAAACCGGTTATGGCATCGCGATTGCAGAAAACAATGGATAAACTCAACAGTCACGCTAATCTCACAGTGGGTGAAAACGCTATTGAAGCCGCAATCAAAGCAACAAAAACAAAGCTGAATCGGATAGTTGTAAGTGATGACGGCAAGCTTATCATTCTTAATCCGCTTGATGTGTTGTTTTTTGCCGCTGAGGGCAATTATGTGCAGATAGTCACAGAAAAAAAGGTCTACATCACAAAAGAAACTCTTAAATATTGGGAGGAACGCATGACAGAGTTTGACTTTTTTAGATGTCACAAAAGTTTTCTTGTCAACCTTCAAAAAATAGAGGAGATTCACCCGATGTTTAACAGCACATATGACATATCTCTTCACAATTTTCCGACCAAGATATCGGTTAGCAGGCGCTATGTTGCAGAGCTTAAAAAAATTATCGGTATATAAAATCACTATATAGTCAATTAATTTGAAAAACGCTACAGATTGGTGAGTAGAAATTTCGCCTATCAAGGCGGAGGATTGAGAAATACTGTATGTATTCCGATTGACGCAGGCGAAGATAGATGGAATTTATGCCACCAAGATGTGGTGGATTTGAAGTTAATTGACTATAACATTCGCTAAAATATGATCTATATAAAATGGCTCCTCCATGCCGTCGGCAGGGAGGAGCCATTTTATATACCGCTAATTTTATAAATTTGCTTTAGTGCGACAATTCTGTATCATTTTTTAATTCGATTTACTATATTACATAAACTAATTCGTAGTTATTGTAATTTCGATATAATATTTTAACATAGTGATTTCAGTTTGTCAATATAAAAATTACAACAAGTCTGAAAAATATTATGACATGTTAAAACAAAGGTGTAAAATTCAAAAAAATGCGGATAAATTCAAAATGTATTTATTAATATATATAATATTTGCAATTAAAATAGCTGTATTTGTGATTTTGCAACAAATAAATCGCTACAATTAGTTAAAAAACACTATAAAACAAAGCAAAAAATTGATAAAAGGCTAATAAATCTAGCAAATTGTACAATACTATTTGTTGTTAATTGTGCAATATACAATTAAAATGGCGAAACACGATTTTGTTAAAATGTTGATATATAGCAAAAAATAAAATTTGACTTGCTTTTTTTAGTGCATAATGATAATATTGTTACAGCGGACAAAGAGGAATAATTCATTTTTCTAATTAAGCAGCGACACACAATATCACTTAAGAGGAGCGGAACAATTATGCTTGAATATCCCAAAATGAGTAAAGAACTACTCGAGCAAGTAAACACACTATTAAGTAAAGAAATTGACCCGGAAGCTATGAAACTTTATCGCGATGTTATAAATATTATAGCAACCGAACTGGTTGATTCACAGTATTGGCCTTGGTTGCTTGCCCACAAGATGACACCCGACGGATGTAAGGTACTGCTGTCGTTGCCGGATGAGGACTGGAAGCCGGAATACGGCGATAAGGGCGTTTCGGATGCTTTTGTCGAGCGTGTACATAAAGAACACGGTCTTTCACCGGAGTTTATACGCAAACAGATTGAAGAGTCGTATTACAGCGGCGATATCTTTTCCATAAGAAAAGCAGGCCCTCGTGTTACGGTGGGTCGCGGTCACTGGATAGACTTACAGCATAGCCACAAGTGGATTGATCGCAACGGCCCTGCGTATTACAAGGCTGTAGGTCTTATGATAGAAGAAGAGTTCTCACCGCTTATGGAAAAAGCTACAGATCAGCGCTTAAAAGAGGGCCGAGCAAGCATGGCACGCATCGTTCCAAAGTATGACACTGTCAAGGACATACCAGGATTGTTGCCGGCAGAAAACTACATGGAGATGCTAAAAAGCAGAAAAATAATTGCACAAAACACATGCGCTTGCCGCATTCGCAACCCTGAATATAAGCAGGAATGTGGTGTATGTTTTGCGGCAAACCACCTGGGGCAATACTCAATTGACATGGGAGCAGGCGTTGAAATGACCGCTGAAGAGGTTATGGATTATCTGCGGAAAGTCGGTAAAAAGGAACCGTTTTTCTCGATGCAAAAACACGGAGACAGCCTAGATTCACTTGGAGATATATTCTGCAACTGCACACCAAATGCTTGCACAGTTATGCGCCATACGGCACTGACCGGCGGAACACACAAAATTTGGGATTACTACAGCAAGTCACGTTTTAGAGCCGTACTGGATATAGAAAAATGTATTCACTGTGGCATATGTACCAAAAAGAGATGCTTGTTTGACGCTATTCAATTGAAGTATTACCGCGAGCTGGGGAAAGAGGATATTTACGTTAACGAGGATCAATGTCTTGGCTGTGGCTGTTGCGTCGAAACATGTCCCACCGGCGCATTGACAATGAAACTTGTCGATCCGCCTGAAGCGCTGCTTGGATATGCAAAGGACTACGACGGTAACTACAGACAACCCGCTGAGCTCGGTCGTGAGCTGACTGTCGAAGAGCAGGAGGCGCGCAAAATATACAACGCGCCGGGTGTTGAGAAAAAAGAGGCGACATCATTCATATAGCGCTTAACCCACGAAGCTATTTGAAATATCTTGGTATTCATTACATTATCAAACGAAATGTTTTAGTCAAAAACATTAGTCATTAGTCGCAAGTGTGTTTTGCACTTGCCTAAACTATAAACAAAGGAGGAAGAATGGACTTGTCGCGACTGACTATGGCTCCTGAATTGTTGGAGCAGGTCAATGCTATTATGCAAAAAAAGATTGACCAGCCGGAACTTTACGAAGCCGTAGTCGAAAAAATCGAGCCGGAGCTTAAAAAGTCAAAGTATTTGAAAGCTTTGTTAGCTCACAAAATGTCACCGGAAGGTTGCAAGGTGCTTTTGGCATTGCCTGACCCGGACTGGAAAGAGGGAATGGGGAAGTATGAGGTGACAGACAGCTTTATCAAAAACCTCGGCATGGATCCTGACTTTGTAAAAACGCAGATGGAGGATGCACATTATTCCGGCGATATAATGTTCAATCCAAAGGTTGGGCCCTTCGTTACAAAGGGGTGTGGCAAATGGATGGACTTGCAAAATGGCAAGCGTTGGTATGAGCGCAATGGCAAAGGTTATTACAAAACCATAGGTCTTATGCATGAAGATGAAATCGGGCCGATTATGGAACGCAATGCAGACGCGCGTTTAAAAGCAGGCATTGGAAGCATGTGCCGCATAGTGCCGAAATATGACACTGTGAAAGACATACCCGGGTTGTTGCCGGCAGAAAATTATATGGAGATGTTAAAATCAAGACGTATAATATCTCAAAATGAATGTGCTTGTCGACAGCGAAACCCCGAACGCCCTTCTAACGGTACAGTATGTCTTGCGGCAAACAATGTTGCGGAAATGCTTATTGATAAGGATATCGGCAAAGAGATATCGTGGGAAGATGCAATGGAGCATCTGCGAAAACTTGGAAAAAAAGAACCTTTTTACTCCATACAAAAAAACGGTGATTCGATAGAGCATCTGGGTGATGTTTTTTGCAACTGCGCCGGCGCAAGTTGTTCCGTTATAAGTCATGTGCTTGTAACAGGTAGCCGACATAAAGTGTGGGATTACTACGCAAAATCTCGATTTAGAGCAAAGATAGACCTTGACAAATGCATACACTGCGGTCTTTGTACCAAAAAAAGATGCCTTTTTAATGCCATAAGAACAAAGTACTATGCTGAGCATGGGATCGAGGATCTGTTTGTTGACGAGGATCAATGCATGGGATGCGGTTGTTGTGTCGAAACATGCCCGACAAAGGCACTTACAATGTATATTGTGGATCCTCCCGAAGCACTTTTGGGTTATGCAAAAGATTACGATGGCAACTATAAAGACCCGAAAGCCATTGCGGCACAACTTTCAGAAGAGGAAAAAGCAAAACAACAAAAGAACTTACAAGGCGGAGTGTTTGCGAACATTAACAATGTGACAGAATAGTCAAAACTAATGCAACTCACTTTTAGTAACTACTTAATTTTTTTACAAAAAAGGAGGGTTTTATGAAAAAGATTTTTACACTAGTTCTAGCAACAGCGCTGCTTATGACATTAGTATCATGCAGTAGCACAACAACAGACGCACCAACAGACGCACCAGCAGATACAAACAGCGGTTCAAGTGCTGAAGGTACCTCGGATGAGCCCGTGACAGTTAACGTTACCTTTACCTCTCAGGAAGAACAATACAGAGCAGCATATGACCATTTTAATTCGATGCAAGATGAAGTTTTTGTCAATTTTGAAGTAGTACCCGACCAACAACTGGGTACAATTTTGAACGAAACTCTTGGAACGCCCGATGCACCGGATATAGTTTGGGGTTCGGTTCGTACAGAGATGTGGGCTTATGCCGGTCTGATTGAACCGCTTGACAGCTATGTTGAGCGTGACAACTATGACATGAGTGGACTGTTCGAGTTTGCAGTGGAACAGAATAGGATTGATGGGCAACTTTACGGTATCCCCAGAGGCTCTGACACATACGCGTTTGCACTTAACAAAGCGATTTTCGAAAAATATGGTGTACCTGTTCCGGAAGACGGTGAATGGTCATGGACCGATGTCGAAGAAATTAGCAGGGAATTACAGGCAGCTATTGATGCTGCGGGTGGACATGAAACAGCACTCGGCCTACAGCTGAATGACCCGGTACATGTTCTCGTTAATGCAATGGTCGGAAATGGTTCAAAGGTATTTACCGAAGATGGCACGGCAACAGCGCTTAACTCGCCTGAGTCACTTGAGATGCTTGAAATGATAAACAACATGGTAAAAGACGGCGTGGCACTGGACGCAAACAGCATCCTTGAAGCAAATGTTTCCGCTCTGTTAGGCTCAAATCTTATCGCTATTTGCAATATGACTTCCGGCACAAGCAGTATGGAAACTCTGGAGCTGAGTGAAGGCATTGCAAACGTTCAATTTATGCCTTGGCCCAACGGTCCCACTTCCGGCGAAAACAATTTAGTTGATATCGTTATTAATAACTATGTTATGAACAGCGGCTCAAATGTAAAAGATGCAGCATGGGAAGTTCTTAAATATCTTGGTGGAGAGGAATGTGATGCAATACTGGTTGAAAGACGCACACATTTCCCGGGTCACATTACAAACGCGGACCTTTGGTTAGAAACAGGCATGGAGGGTCTTAACTATCAACACTTTGTAGATCAGTCCAAAGATTTTAATATCATAACAATGCCAAACAACCAGCTGGGATATTTAGGTCTTTTAAATACACACATGCTTCCGATTTGGGAAGGACAAATTACCCCGCAAGAAGGTCTTGCAAACCTTGAAACTGCTGTAAATGAGCAAATAGGCGGACTTGTCGCTTCTTAAAAAGCAAATTAAACGCAAAATTGTTTTAAATGTACAGCAAAACCAAACCGGACAAAATTTTCAACAAAAAATTTAAATAAATGGAGGAAACATGAAAAAAATTGTAGCGATATTACTTGCCTTAACCGTAATAATGACATTTGTTGCGTGTGGTGGCAACGAGACAGTAACATCAAGCGGTGACGATGCAGCCTCGGCAGCAGACACACAGGAAACTTCCGACGAAGTTGTAACAGTAGACCTAACATTGACATCCCAGGAAGATCAATACAGATTGGCAGTTGACAATTTTAATTCTTCACGCAGTGATATAGCAATTAATCTGGAAATTGTTCCGGATCAACAGCTCGGCACAATTTTAAATGAAACAATGGGTACACCTGACGCACCCGACATTGTTTGGGGCACAATTCGAACAGAGATGTGGGCATATGCCGGCATGATAGAACCCTTAAATGCTTACATTGAGCGTGATAGTTATGACATGAGCGGTTTTTATCCGTTTGCAGTTGAACACAGCACGATAAACGGGGAACTTTACGGTATGCCCAAAGGTTCCGATACATACGCCTTTGCAATAAACAAAGCTGTCTTTGCAAAATATGGTGTCGAAGTACCGGCAGAGGGCGACTGGACATGGGATGATGTCGAAGCCTTAAGCCGTGAACTGCAAACAGCTATCGATGCACAGGGTGGTCACGAGACAGCTCTTGGTATGCAGCTGAACGACTCTATTCATGGCGCTATACCGATGATGGTAGGCAACGGTGCAGACATATTTAATGAGGACGGCACCGCAACTGGGCTTAACACTCCGGAATCGGTAAAAATGCTTGAGATAATCAATCAAATGGTTATTGATGGTGTGGCATTAGATGCGGCAACGGTCATTGAAACAAGAGCATCCGCACTGCTGGGGTCCGGACTTGTGGGTATATGCAACATGGCCTCCTACCCTAACAGCCTTGTTCTTCTTGAGGACAGCGAGGGTGTAAATGATGTTCAGTTTATGCCGTGGCCTTTAGGACCAGACACAGGCACAAACAACCTTACAAACATCGTAACAAACAATTTTGTTATGAACTCCGGTTCCGACAATAAAGATGCCGCTTGGGAGGTAATGAAATACCTTGGCAGCGCAGAATGTGATGCCATTTTAAGTGAGGCACGCGCACACTTCCCGGCACATGCAGTTAACGCTGAGCTTTGGGTAAACAGTGGTGTTGAAGGTCTAAACTACCAGTACTTCGCTGATATGACAGAAAAATTCCAAGTTGTAACACTTCCAAACAATCAGATGGGTTACTTTACACAGCTTAATGCAAACCTACTTCCGCTGTGGGAGGGTGATGTAACGGCACAGGAAGCACTAAACAATTTAGAAGCCGGAATAAACGGACAGATAGGCGGACTTGTAGCGTCATAAAATATGACATTGCCATGGCAAAGTCCGCTATATGTTGACAGTTCAGGGGACTTTGCCTTTTAAAAACAATAAATATGCAAACTTCTTCTACAGGATATAGATGAACAGTAGCAATAATTATTTAGAAAGGGAGTGGTGAAGCTGAGTAATAGCACAACCGGAGCAGTTGCAACCAAACTTAGACAACCAACGTATACACCAAAGCAAAAAACACGATTGTTTGCAAAAAACTCAATAAAAGCATCGACGAAAAGAGAAATGTGGGCAGCGGTTTTGTTTTTGGCACCCATAACAATTGGTTTGCTGGTTTTTTCATTCTATCCATTTGTGAAAAATATTTATGATAGCTTTTTTTATGCGGAAAACCTAATGACTCCGCAATTTGTAGGCTTTCAAAACTTTATTGACCTCACGACGGATGAATATTTTATCGGGGCAATGTTAAACACTTTTAAATATGTAATCATATGTGTGCCTCTCATTGTGTCTATAGCATTGTTTTTATCGGTGTTACTGAACAAAGAGATAAGAGGTAAAAGCTTCTATCGCACTATCATATTTTTTCCGCTGGTAACAACTTCAGCCGCTGTATCAATGGTGTGGCGGTGGATACTTAACACAAACTACGGACTTGCAAACTCTTTGCTTATGAGCCTTGGGGCCAGTCCGATACCGTGGCTAACCGATGAGCAGTATGCTTTCTGGGCATGTTGCCTTGTCATCGTCTGGTCTTCGATAAGCTTTCAAACAGTCGTACTGTTGGCAGGTCTGCAAAACATTTCAACTGTTTATTATGAGGCCGCTGAGATAGATGGCGTTAACTCAATACAAAAATTTTTAAGAATTACATTACCTCTGCTCTCGCCAACACTGTACTTCGTCATAACAGTTGACATTATTGCAATGTTTAAACAATTTGACATAGTCAACATGCTTATACCGGCAGGGCCATATAATTCACTTACACCGCAAATTGAAGCTTCGCGTAGTATAGTACGATATTTTTATGACATAGCATTTAGAGACAATGTGTCGGGGTACCCTTCTGCCATCACGATTGGTATGTTTGTCATTATTCTCGTTGTAACTATAGTTGAGCATATGTTAAAGAAAAAATGGGTACACGACGAATAAAAGAAAGGGGATGTTATGAAAGAAAAACATGTAATTCCGTCACACATCACGCTTGTTTTGGTTTGTATTATATTTGGTTTTCCGTTCTTATATATGGTGCTGTCATCTTTTATGACCGCAGGAGAAATTTCATCTGTGCCTACGACGCTGATACCGGCACAGTTGGAGTGGGAAAACTATCAAGAAATTTTAAGCAAGTTCACTGTTGGAAGATGGTACTTAAATTCTGCAATCGTTGTAATAGCAACTACGTTCGGGCAAGTGTTTTTTGCTTCATTGGCGGCGTATGCGTTTGCAAGGCTTAATTTTCCGGGTAAAGAGGTGCTGTTTATGGTGTTTTTGTCACTATACATGGTGCCGGAACAGATTTTCATTATGCCGCGCTTTTACCTGATAAGAGATTTGGGGTTAAACAACACTCTAGTTTCACTTTTCCTTCCGAAAATGTTTTCGGTATTGGGCGTATTTATGCTCAAGCAGTTTTTCTCATCACTGCCCAAAGATTTGGACGAGGCGGCAAAAATTGACGGTTGCGGACATTTCAGAATATTCGCGCAAGTGCTAATGCCGCTTTTAAAAGGCCCACTCGTTTCGCTATCAATTTTGTCGGGTCTTGGTATATGGAAAGACCTGTTGTGGCCGATTATCATGATACGTGACAACGACAAAAAGACAGTTGTTGCAGGTCTTGCGGTAATTCAAGATATATACAGCGGTAAATTCAACTATACAATGGTTGGAGGTGTTTTGGGTTCTATTGTTGTTATTATACTGTTCTTTGTACTGCAAAAGCACATTGTTAAGGGGATTGCATCACAAGGTATTAAGGGGTAAAGTTCAATCCTTTTAAAAATCGCGACCACATTAAACAATAAAAGTGGCACTTTAGGTTGTTTGATGCTTACACTGTTTAGTCCGTTAACTTGAAAATCAACACGTCTGGGCAACATAAAATCCGCCTATCTCCACCCGCGTAATCGCAGTGCATATAGTGTGTTTCGGTTTTGCCAAAAGCGAATTTAGCAATTCGATGGATTGTTATAAAACCAACGTGTAGTGTGCGTATTCCACGCCTTGATAGGCAAAATTCTTACCGGGTGGTTCGGTATTGTTTTCAAGTTGATTGACTTTATAGGCAGAGTTGCAACGTGACTTTGCTTAAAATAAATATTGTGCTATACATTTAGAAGGAGGGGCGTTAAGCTCATATAATTATGGATTTTAATAAAGATAAATATCAATACATGACAAAAGAAATGAGAGAAAATGTTGCGAAAATAATTCTTGCTGACATTGATCCCATTTACTTTGAGGTTGCAAGCAGGATAGATGAAGATTTTCCAACTTCAGAGTTCGTGCCGTGGTGCATTGCTTACAAAATGTCGATTGAGGGGGCAAAGGTGCTACTTGAACTGCCGGATGAGGGCTATGAAGAGACATTTGAGGAGTTCTGTATTTCGGACAAGTTTTTAAAACGAGTAACAGAAAAACTCGGTTGCACCGAACAATTTATCAAAGACACTTTGAAAGACAGCGTCGGCAATGGCGAGATTTTTTGGGAACCAACTGAAAACGGTTACTATTTCCCGCCACGTGGACTTTGGGTGGATGCTCAGATGGGTGCGCATCTCATACAAAAAATGGGGCCGATGTACGATGCGTATCAAAGAGTTATGCGTTTGATGGCTGACCAAGAAAACTGGAAGATGGCAAAGGGCCGCTTCAAACAACGCCTTGAAAACGATGTGCCGATGGCGGATGCTCGCATCATGCCCAGATATGACAGCGTTAAAGACCACCCGGATTTGCTGCCTGCCGAAAACATAAAGGCAATACTGGAGAGTAAAAATAAATACGCAATGACAACATGTCCCTGTCGTGCAAAAAATCCTATAGGTGACCACAAGTGGGATTTGGAGGTTTGTGCTGCTACCGACAGATATGCGGACTTGCTGATTCGCAACGGAAGAGGATATGAGCTGAGCTTTGAGGAGCTTTTTGAAAAACTACAGAAGTCAGGACGTGAAGTGCCGATGACTCATATTAAAAGCTTTGGCATGGATTTAAACGACCTCGGTGATGTGCATTGCAACTGCCACCATTACGCGTGTGCGGTGGGCAGACACACGGTGAGAACCGGCGGTGAGTATAAATTGTGGCAGGTGCTGCAAAAATCACGCTATCGCGCCGTTATCGACGAGACAAAGTGTATCGGCTGTAACAAATGCTTAAAAGACCGCTGTATGTTTGACGCGATATTGCCCAACTACTACAAATCGGTAGGAAAAGAGCTTCCTTACATATTTGAAGTGCAGTGCATGGGTTGCGGTTGCTGTGTCGAAACCTGTCCAACACAGGCTATACGTATGGAGTGTGTTGATCCGCCCGAAGCACTGTACGGTTACAACTACGATGCAAAGGGTGATCCGGTTTTCAGAACCTGCAAGGCAGATCGAACCAACTTTAATAAACGCAGAAGCGCTGTAAGTGACTTTTAATTTGTAGATACAGTTTTTTTGAGCACTTCGCATCAAGAATATATTACGCTTTAGATAAAAGTGCAATTTTATCGCATGATATATAACTTGAAGTTAGCATCAACAAAAAATCAACTATAAGCAAAGTCACCACAGGACTGAACTGCACCCTTTTTGTTAAATATATGGTGTAACGACTATATAAAACAAAAAGGGTGCAGTTTTCTATGTGCAAGCAAGGTGTTTAACCTTCCAGATGGCACAAACGGCCCCTGTAGTTTCTGAGCTTGAAATCACTACATCTACTTGATAGAAATTCCGCCTATCTGCCCTATGTCAATCTGAACACACAAAGTATTTTGGGTCTTAACATTTATAAAAGAAATTTCTGCACAGTAATTTTATGGCTTTTTGAGTTGAATAACTATAATTCTCGGGTTTGCACAAATGTCATAGAAATCCTTGAAACTCTTAAAGAGCATCAAGGTGTTTACTTTATCTAAAATATCCATAAAAAGCTTTGTTTTTACGGCATTAACAAGAGGGTGTAATGGTGTTTTTACATTCGGTAAAAATCCGCAACCTAAAAAACTTTGCTATCTACTTGTTAAACTCACACTGTCTTGCTGTCGCCCCTCAAAGTTGTGTGCTTTTTACCTGCACACATAAAAAGCAAGAAAAATAATAATTCCCGGGCTGTATTAAAATGTTTAACAGTATGTCTAATCTACCGACAACAACATCAACAGGAAAATTAAGGATATTGCAGGTTTACAAGCATACGAAAATATGTTAAAATAGTGAAACAGACAAAAACAATGGAGAATGCTATCATTATGACTAAAAAAGTACTTGGGCTTTTGCTGACGTTATCATTAGTATTGGCATCCTTTACAGCGTGCTCACAAGAAGAAGCCGTTACCGACACAGTTGATACCGAAACTCCTGTAAACTCTGAAGAACCGTCTGAGCCGGAGGCACAAGGTGCTGTTTCAGAAGTACCGATGGACACCCTTTTGGTAGGGACTGCCGAAATGCTTGGGGACTTTGTAACAGGCTTTGGATCTAATACCGCAGACCAAGCTGTCATTACCTTGATCAGCGGTTACGCAAGCACATACGAATACAATGAACTGGGTGAAGTCCAGCTGAACGAGACGGTGGTGGCTAACGTAGAGGCTACCGACGATGAGGCCGGTAACAGAACCTATCATTTTACACTTCATGATGATCTTTTTTGGAGCAATGGAGAGCCGATAACCGCAAAAGATTACGTTGGCTCGGTTTTATGGTTTTCCTCACCTCAGTGGGTAGAAGCCGGCGCATATGCACTGTCGTATACTGACCTTGTAGGCTACGACAGCTATGCAGGGGGAGAGAGCGACATCTTCTCCGGCACACAGCTGATATCCGAGCTTGAATTTTCTGTGACGGTTTCGGCCGAAAGCCTTCCGTATTTTTGGGAGTTTTTAGATGCCTCGGTCTACCCGATACCGTTTGATTCCTATCTGCCCTCTGCTGATATTATATCGGACGATAGCGGAAGTCGACTGGAATTCAGCGAGGGGGATCTGCTGACCAACTGCACACGTATAGCGACAGAAGAGCGCTTTGCGCCAACTGTAACCTGTGGCCCTTATAAATTTGTATCATTTGAAAATCAGACCGTTACGCTTGAGATGAATGAGTATTTTAAAGGCGATTTAAACGGCGAAAAACCAAAGATGAAGTATGTTGTACAGACTGCTGTCCCCCTTGAAACAAATGTTGAATGGGTAATTAGCGGACAGATAGATTTGTTGACATCTGTCACACAGCAGGACAAAATAGACTCGGCAAGAGCGGCAGACTCAGTGTATACCGTGTCCTACCCAAGCACCATTTTGGGACACCTTTCGGTTATGGGTGACTTTGGCCCGACAGCCGATGTTAACGTGCGCTGGGCACTGGCTTCGCTTATCGACCGCAACGAGGTTTTAAACTACACTTCCGGCGGATACGGTAGCACTGTAGATGCCGAGTACACGTTGGGACATTGGATGTATCAAGAAAATGGCGCGGAGTTGCAAGATGCATTAAAGCCAATTTCCTTTAACATCGATACCGCCAACGATTATCTTGACGAGACACAGTGGAAATACGAGCAGGACGGCACTACGGAGTTTGATCGCACAAAAGCAGCAGAGGACGGTAGTTACCTCCGCCACAACGAACTGGGCGAGCCGCTTGTTATAAACTATCTTGGGCAAGAGGGCAGTGGACTTACCGACATAATAGAGATACAATATGCTGCAAACGCTCCCCTTGCAGGGCTTGAATTTAATGTTGAGCGTGGAGAGTGGGCGGCGGTTCTCAAAAATTATTATAATGCCTTTGAAATCGCCGAACAAGATAGAGTGTACAGCGCATTCGGGCTGGGCACAAGCTTCAGTGCGGCTTTTGACCGCTACAACACCTGGCACTCTGACTTTGTGGGGACACAGAGTAATCGTGCACAATTTTCCGATGAAGAGCTTGATGCGGCTATAATTGCAATGCGTGAGAGCAATCCGGAAGATATAGATGGGTATCTTGAGAGTTGGATGGAATATCAAATCCGCTGGAATGAAGTGTTGCCACAGATACCACTTTATACAACAGAATTATTTGACGTTGCACATGTTAACGTCGACAATCTCAATACCAACACATTCGCAAAATATGAAGATGTAATCTGCCAAATCTCAAAAAGTGAAAAATAAGCCATAAGGATAAGGAGATGCTTCGGTATTTACTAAAGCGACTTTTGATCTTGATGCCGGTTGTGTTTTTAATATCGGTGATAATTTTTGCTATTGCAAAAATTATGCCGGGAGATCCGGTAGAGTTTATGTTGCCGGACAATTTGACACCGCAACAACATGAAGAAATGTACAAAGCCATGCATGAACGACTGGGGTTGGACGAGGATATCGTCACCCAGTATGTCGCATGGATTACTGGGGTGTTTCGTGGTGATTTCGGCTATTCAAGCACCCACAACAAGCCGGTGGCTGATGTAATAGGCGAACCGCTTATAAACACACTTATTTTAAACCTGGGGGTTAATTTTATCTATCTGTTCATCGCTATACCGGTGGGCATACATTGTGCTGTCAAACGAAAGTCGCTATTCGATAATGTGTGGCAGATTTTTTCACTTGTCACATATTCCATACCATCTTTTTTTCTTGCGATCCTTTTGATTTATGTGTTTGCAGTCAACCTTGGCCTGCTACCTATGGGCGGTATGCCGAATTCAGCTATATTAAGTGGCTCTGCGCTTGTGTGGGAATGGGTTCGCATACTGGCTCTTCCTACAATAACACTGACAGTTATCAGTCTTGCCGGCGCTATCAGATATGTCAGAAATGCTATGATAGATGCGCTGAGTCAGGACTATGTTAGAACTGCACGTGCAAAAGGACTTGCACAAAAGGTGGTTATCTATTCTCATGCGTTTCGCAATGCATTAATACCGGTGTCCTATATTATAGTTGGGACATTGTTCTCTCTTTTTGCAGGTGCCGCAATCATTGAAACCATCTTTCAATACAACGGCATCGGTTCGCTCATTATCAGTGCTGTGTACAACCGTGACAATCAACTGATTATTACATTAAATCTTTTCTATGCCGCTATCAGCCTTGTATCGGTAATTGTAGCGGATATTGTCTATGCCATTGTTGACCCACGAATTAATTTGGAGTAGGGGGCGAATGAAAGACAATAACAACAAATCATCACTGTTTGAAACTGTGAAACGCTTCTTTAAAGGACCGGGTCACACCTGTGTTGCGCTGAGTGAACAGGCCTTGCACACCCCCGCTCAGACTGTGTTGCTCAGATTATTACGCAACAAACTTGCAATTTTAGGGGCGGTGGGGTTTTTAGCTATACTGTGTTTTTCATTTATTGGCTCGGCATTAATTCCGCTTGACCCAAACTATACCGAACTAACCCACAAAAATCTAAGACCGAGTTTGCAGTACCTTAACTTCCCACAAGAGCTTTCGGGCGCCGATATAAAAAAGATTTCTTCGGGCGTGTCGTTCAGTGCGGCGGTGACCGAACAGGGGGAATTCTATATCTGGGGTACCGAACCCAACAGGGAGCAAAGCAACATATCAGGGCCTATATTTGACGTTCCGCAAAAGGTATATGAAAATAAAATTGTAGAGGTGGAGTGTGGTGCAAATCACATAGTCGTGGTGGACGAAAACGGTACGTTTTACAGTTGGGGTTTTAACAGTAATCAACAGACGGAAATTCCTCGGCAAGTCTCTGACAAATACAAAGGGTTGAGAAACGAAATTGTCCAGATACAGGCCATGGCACATTGGACGGCAGTGCTGGGAAGTGATGGAGTTTTGGATATATGGGGCAGCACTCAGGTTAAAAATTCACTGCTTATATCTACACGCATAAATGGGCATATAGTTGCCTTTGCGGGAGGGGACAGCAACATTGCATTATTGTTGGACGATGGCACAATCAATATTGTCGGTGACCGTGGGACGGAATTTGCACAGCAGGTTCCGACAGAGCTAACCGATGGCAGTGTGACAGTTACACAGATAGCCGCCAGTAATCGCAACGTAGTAGCACTGGACGAAGAGGGGAATTTATACAGCTGGGGGAGCTCGCAGGATAACTTAACCGACATACCGGCCGTTGAAAACCCGATATCAATAGCTGCCGGATATAAAAACCTCTTAGCGATAAACCGGGATGGCGAGCTGACAATTTGGGGTGACAACACATTTTCACAGCTGGAGCTTTCTGATGAGCTAGCCTCACCGGATACAGTATATGCAGATTATTTTCAGTTCTATGGAGTGAAAGAAGATGGTGATATTTACGCCTTTGGCAATGACGGTTACCTGTTGGGTACCGATCATTTTGGCCGTGACATCTTCACAAGAATTATTCATGGCGGAAGAATATCGTTGACCGTTGGCGCGATAGCGGTCGTTATATCTACCGTAATTGCAATTGCTGTTGGGTTGACCTCGGGATATTTTGGTGGATGGATTGATCATCTACTTATGCGCTTAACGGATGTTTTTTCCGCAATTCCGTTCTATCCAATCGCTATCACACTATCATTTGCTATTGGATTTGAGCTATCCGAAACGCAAAAACTGTTTCTAATTATGTCGATACTGGGACTGCTTGGTTGGACTTCACTTGCAAGGCTAATTCGGGCACAACTTTTGTTAGAGAGAGAAAAAGATTTTGTGATGGCGGCAAGGGCGCTGGGCCTGAAAAGCCGCACTATAATGTGGCGGCATATTTTGCCTAATATATTTAATCTTATAATTGTAAATGTTACCCTTTCCTATGCCTCGTCATTGTTGGCCGAAGCATCGTTGTCTTTTCTTGGTTTCGGGGTTGCCGAACCAACACCGTCCTGGGGCAACATGCTGATATCGGCAGAGGAGCTGTCGGTGATAGAGTTTTTTTGGTGGAGATGGTTGATTCCGGCGCTTTTTGTCATTTTTACCGCACTGTGTGTAAATCTTCTCGGCGATGCCCTGCGTGAGGCGATGGACCCACGTGAAAACGATTGACGGAGGAGTGTATGAGCCTGTTAAAGATAAATAATTTGCACACCTATTTTACCACAAAACACGGTGTGGTTAAGGCCGTTAACGGTGTATCATTATCTATTGATTCCGGCAAGACGCTTGGTATAATAGGAGAGTCCGGTTCCGGAAAAAGCCAAACCGCCATGAGCGTTTTAAAGTTGTTTGAAAAAAACCAAAAAATTCATGAAGGCGAAATTGTTTTTGATAATCGGCTAATATCCTCTTTGTCAAACCGTGATATGCAAGAGATAAGAGGCAACTCGATATCTATGATATTTCAAGAACCGATGACCAGTCTAAATCCGGTTTTCACAGTGGAAAAACAGATAGCTGAGGTGCTGATATTACACCGGAACATGAAAAAAACACAGGCAAAACAGGAAGTTTTAGAGCTTTTACATGCTGTGAAAATTCCAAGTCCAAAGAGTATAGCCAAACGATATCCGCATGAGCTTTCGGGCGGGATGCGACAACGTGTCATGATAGCAATGGCGCTGGCTTGCAGACCAAAGTTGCTGATAGCGGACGAACCGACAACCGCACTGGATGTTACGATACAGGCGCAAATTTTAATGTTAATGAATGAGCTAAAGGCTAAATATGGCAGTTCAATCATGTTTATTACACACGACCTTGGGGTGATTCGCAAGATGGCCGACGATGTTGCTGTCATGTACTGTGGCAAGGTGGTGCAGCTTGCCACCGCCGAATATATTTTTGATAGAGCTCAAGAGTTTTCTCACCCATACACCGAAGCACTTTTTAAAAGTATGCCATCCTTTGCCGCTCGCGATAGCCATCGTCTGGAGACTATTGTAGGAAGTGTGCCACACCCGCTTGAGCTGCCAACGGGATGTAGCTTCGCACCCCGTTGCAACTACGCTACCCAAAGATGCAAAACCGAAATGCCAAAGCTAGTAAGCGTTGCGCCGGGGCAGCAGATAAGCTGCTTTTATCCGCAAAACAACCGAGAAAAAACCAGCCATTTTGAAAGGAACGGTGAGACGATTGGAGAATAGAAAAGTTCTCATCTCGCTTAAGGATGTAAAAAAGCACTTTTTGCTAAAAAAGTCTTTCAGTGTATTTGGAAAAAAGTCCTATGTCAAAGCCGTGGATGGTGTTACGCTGGACATATATGAAAACGAGACACTGGGACTTGTGGGAGAATCCGGCTGCGGTAAGACAACGCTGGGGCGGCTGATATTACAACTGTATAAACAGAGCGGGGGCACGATCAGCTACAACGGAAGAGAGCTTAACCGGTTGCCAAAAGAAGAGATGCGAAAGTTGCGCCGTGAGTTACAGATGGTGTTTCAGGACCCATATTCCTCGCTTAATCCAAGGCTAACTGTAGGGCAGTTAATATCCGAAGCGCCGATTGCGCACGGAATGTTTCGACGCAATGACAAGGCCTTAGATCAATATATCCTTTCTGTTATGGAAAAATGCGGCCTGCAACGGTATATGCTTCACCGCTTTGCACACCAATTTTCGGGCGGACAACGGCAACGCGTCGGCATTGCCCGTGCATTGGCACTTAAACCAAAGTTTGTGGTGTGTGATGAATCAGTTTCCACACTAGATGTTTCGATACAATCGCAGATAATAAACCTGCTGTTAGATCTAAAGGAGAAAGAAAAGCTCACATATCTTTTTATCTCGCACGACCTTAGCACGGTGAGATTTCTGTCCGACCGCATAGGGGTGATGTATCTCGGCAAAATTGTGGAACTGTGCAAGACCGAGCAGCTTTTTTGCGAAGCGCGGCACCCCTATACAATAGCACTGATCAGTGCAGTACCGACTCTTGACAATTCCACAGAGACCGAACTGCTTAGCGGTGATGTCCCAAGCCCGATAGACCCACCCGGCGGCTGTAGCTTTCACCCTCGATGCAGATATGCTACCGCGCTGTGTAAAACAGATGTGCCGATTTTGCAACATCATAAAGATGGGCATTATATTGCATGTCACCACCCTGCCATATAAGGAGTTATAGATGTCGTTGTTTGACCGTTTTTTTTCGAGACGTGATGAGGAGCAAACCCAACCGCTCGAACTTGAAAAAGGTGACCTGCCTGCTATACTGATTGCCGCGGCAATCACCTTTGGGCCATTAATTATCGTTATTTCGCTAATTTATGTCGCTATCGCTTACCTGTTTTTTTGATAGCACAGAAAGGGATAAATGAAATTTTCGAAGATAGAATATAAACGTCCCGACATCCAACTGTTGATCCAAAAGCTGGATGAACTGATAGTCGAGTTCAAGAAAGCAGACAGCCATGAGAGGCAGTGCGAAATTTACCGCCAATATTATGCACTGATTGATAAATATGAAACTCAGTATGCAATAGTGCGCATACGCAATTTTCAAAATACAAACGATGAATTTTACCGAGAAGAGCACCTGTTTTTTTCGCAGAGTAGCCCCTTGCTTATAAAAAGGAGAAATGAGCTTATAGGACTGGTGTTGAACAGTCGTTTTCGAGACGAACTGACGGAATACATCGGGCGGTTGGCTTTAATTAATGCAGAGCTTTTATTAAGCACATTTAGCGACGACATTATAGAAGACAAACGCGAGGAAAGTCGACTTGTTTTGCAGTATATTAAAACAATGTCAGAACTGTCGGTGGATTGGGATGGTGAAAAGGTATCGCTACCTGCGCTGATTGCCTTTAAAGAAAACAAAGACAGAGAGATTCGCAAAAACGCGTTCATCGCGGAAGGGGAGTGCTACAACACCGTAAAGGATCAACTGGATGTGATTTTCGATAGTCTGGTGAAAAACAGGAATACACAGGCGAAGAAGCTGGGTTTTAATGATTATGTAGGGCTTGGATACGCAAAAATGATGCGCAATTGTTATAATTGCGAAGACATAGAGGTGTTTAGACAGCAGGTGAAAGATGAAATTGTGCCTGTCGTAAAGCTTGTGCTAGAAAAGCGTCGCAAGCGCCTTGGGGTAAAATCACTTCATTTTTATGACATGGCGCTGTCACATGGCGATAAGACCCCAAAGCCACAGATTAAAACCGATCAGCTGCTTGAGGTAGGCAAAAAGATGTATAGTGAAATGTCGCCGGACACAAAGGAATTTATCGAGATGATGATTGATAATGAACTTTTTGACCTTTATCCTCGGTTGGGAAAATCGGCAGGCGGATTTTGCTCCTTTCTCAGTGAATACGAATACCCGCTCATATTTGCTAACTGTAACGGCACTGCCTATGATGTGAACGTTTTAACACATGAAGCAGGTCACGCTTTTGCACATTATATGTCCGGCAAGGCAAAAGAGAGGGACTATTATGGCACCAGCATGGATGTGTCGGAAAGTTGCTCTATGAGTATGGAGTTTTTGACAAGACCGTGGCACCACCTATTTTTTGGTGCCGACACCGAACGGTATCATCAAAAACAGCTCGAGGATGCACTTATTTTAATTTCGTATGCCTGTCAGGTGGATGAGTTTCAACAACGCATCTACGAAACCCCCGAGCTTAAGCCCTCGCAGCGTGATGAATTATGGCTCGAAGTAGAAAAACAGTATCGACCCGGTATCGATTATGACGGCTTGCCTTTTTATTCAAACGGGTGCGGCTGGCAGCGACAATCACATATATATAAGAG
>CAYJFU010000008.1:36144-47408 GCA_964369445.1 uncultured Oscillospiraceae bacterium
CATTAGCACAGATAACGGGCCTATATTTTTACACCGTTCAACTAAAAGATCCAAACGAGGCCATGCGATTATACTTGAATTTTTTGGATGGCACCAGAAAATTTACCTACACCGAATTGTTAGAGTCGGTGGGTTTTCAATCTCCGCTTAAGCCGGAGAGTATAAAACATTTAATAAGCACACTTTCAGGGCTTTTGTGACAACTGGTTTTATGTTGACAAAACTATTGTATATGGTATACTAAATGTAAGCGCTTATTTAGAATCAACAGGATTTTATGAGAGAGTCTTTCGTCCAGATAATTGAAAATGAAATACTTTTCTCCGAGTTGGCTTCCAAGCAGTTTTCTGATTCGACAGATGTCGATAGAGAAAACGTTAAGCAGGTATTGGAGCAACGCGGAGCTGAAATTCGTAAAATAATATCTGAAACAAATGAGCTGCTTGAAATTCACATAAATCCATATCTTGTTTCTCCGCAAACACTGACAGAAGCTGAAGCAGAAGAGTTGCAAGAATTGGCAGAAAAATTGTCAGGCTACAAAGAAAACATCGACACCGGATTGTCTTATGATATTCGTGTTGCATTGGTAAAGTATGCAAAGGCAAATAACAATGATGAACTTTTTATAAAAAACACCTTTTTTAAAGGGCTTGCGCTGTTCTATCTTGATAGAATGCTGTTTCGCGGTGAGATGGCGGAGTGTTACGAGCAAATCATCGCTTTCAGTGATAATTATAAACAGTACGACAAAGATACAAGAAATCTTATTGTTCGTGCTTATGGCAACTATTATATAAGTGTTGTTGACTTGGATATTGACGAAACATTCAGGCGTTATGATCTTGCGATAAATTTTTGGGATAACACGGCAAAAGAGGTCGACCCGGATTTTCCTTGGGAGTCGTATTTTTTTAATCTGCATGAAAATTTATGTTCAACTACCATTACCGCACTGCGCTCTACCAGGACTAGCTCTGTGAAACAAGAGCACAAGGATCGCCTTTTAGAATCTTCAAAGTTGCTATACAAAAAGCACCTGAATAACGTTGATATTCAAACGAATGACCATACAACAATGCAGGTTAAATGTCTTTATTTTTACATGGCGGCACAATATCACAACGACTTTATCACCGTCAATGAGCTGTGTGACTTTTTGTACACAATCTTTTTGCAAGCGGACGATGACTATAACTATGACGATCTTTATAAAAAACTACACGTTTCGGCGCTTTTCTTATACTATCTCGGAAAGGTTGACACACATGCTTTTCCGGACAAAGATCTAAATGATGTTACAAAACGGATAGAGACGGATGTTTTCAAATATGTTATGAACATCCCCGACACATTGTCAAGACCTTATGTTACGACGATGCTTACAAATTTTGCCATTGGCAGTCATAACATTATGGACGACTATGTCTATTTGAAAATGCTGCTGTCAATGACGGTTTTTCGCCATCCGCCGACCTATGTCCATTCGGTAATGGTGTCGAAAATTTCTTTTACTATTGTGGAATACCTATTAAAGCACCACCCTGAAAAACTTGTAGGCTTGCCATCGATAAAAAGCGTGCAAGATGCAAAAGAAAAGGCAGGGGATATACTGCTTTTTGTCTGGTTTTCAGGACTCTTGCACGACATAGGTAAGATTGTCTACTCTCATATGGTGTCGTTTTATGTCAGAAGATTGAACGATAAAGAATTTGAAATGATCAAACAACATTCCGACAAGGCAAAAGACTTTATAAAAAAATCGCCAAGTTTAGATGTTGACACACTGATGTATGACACAATGCAGTCAGCGACAAATCTACGGTTTTCCAGCAACCCTGAGTTGTTCGACCGCTTCTCTGATATTGCATTTGGGCACCATAAAAGTTTTGATGGAACATTTGGATACCCCAAAGAATTTGATAACACCAAGTCGCTTGTTAAGATTATTATTGACATTGTATCGATTGCTGACTCTATTGATGCTGCAACCGATAAGGTCGGGCGTAGCTATGCACGAGAAAAAACCCTTGAAGATATGCGTGAAGATTTATTGTCCCAAATAGATACAAGATATTGCCCTTTTATAACCAAGCTTATTTTTGAAAACGAGGACTTGTATAACAAAATTGATGACATCCTTACAACCTACAGGTATGACATATACTACTCTTGTTTTTCGGTTAGTGAATCGATGGAGACAATGTTGCCGCCACAATCAGATGTAATAATGTCTGAAAAAACACAAGACGAGTAAATAAAGGCCATAAAACAATCGTAGCACATATCAGTGCGGAGACTACAGCGGCAAAGTACAGCTGATAACGACGGATACAAAATACCCCGAATAAAAAATGCTGTTTACAGACTGTTGCTTCACGGGCATTGCATCGCCTTGCGCATGGTAACTTGCGCCTTACCCATTGCACCGTTATTTATTGTAGCTACTTATATTACCACTCAGCGCCGTCATCAATAACAATCTTTGGAACTCGGCTTAACTTGCTGCTTTAAAAGTTGCTTTTTAAGCCGAGTTTACTGTTTATCGGCTTTGCTCCCGCCACACAAAATGTTAACTCTGCGGTATTTGTGGTTGTAACAACACACCTCTAATATACATGTAGAAAAACTGCAAAATGTTGCTCCCTTTTTTTAGATTTTTCTTATCTGCAAATTATGAGTTATTATACTTAAGTTTGCTTTAAAAAACTTATTCAATTCGTTTTACTTTTCATGTGATTACATGCTATAAGTTGCTCTGCATATTTGTGTAAAAAAGTTAAAGCATATTAATTTTTAAGAATTGTGACGGTAACTTTTTATGAAATTTTTATTCCATGTTTTAAGCCGCCCGAACGCGGGTAGCAAAGAACCTTATAAAATAGCACAATTAAGGATTGTCACAGTAACTATGGCGAAAAGAAAACCCATACCCAATTTGTGCTCATAAAATGCATACAAACTACTATTGGCCTATTTATGACAAGCTTGTATGTCTCAAATCTTAATGCGATTATCTATAGTGATGGAAGAAAAATTGATAGGTTAAACTTTGAAGGGAAGAAGAATGATGAAAAAATTGATTACTGTATTTGTAAAAATATTGGTGCTGTGCATTGGCATAGGCATGGGCACGGTTGTATTTGCAGTGCCAATGCCCGGCTCAGCACTTATTTTTTAACAGCAACCGGGAATGATATTAATAATAACCCGGTCACAATCGCCACTAATACTGCCCCCCGGTGTCGACCCCGAAAATGTTGGAGACGTGCTTGTATACTGTAAAAAACGTATAACGGCAAGGGTAAAATAACGCATCGACGAGCAATAGAAATTATATGTAACTCGGCTGTTTCACTTATGTCAACCGAATACGGAACTAAAGCGTACTGAGTAAAAACAGCACACTTTTTTTATGGTTTTATAAAATTCACTTGCTGATCCGATGGTGCAAAATCTGCTGCTTTTAAACAATTCAATCTTGTCACACCCCTGTGTGCCAAACTTAAAGTTCAATTACTTGAAATTGTAAAACGGTAGTGCTATAATTCAATCAAAGGATACATCTAGCGCGCAAATGTATCACCGAAAACTATTTAGGAGCAGAAGCGATGAAACAAGGTGTACAAAAATTTGGTCGTTTCCTCAGCGGTATGGTTATGCCGAACATCGGCGCTTTTATTGCCTGGGGAATAATTACGGCACTATTCATTCCTGACGGTTGGCTGCCCAACGAAAAATTAGCAGAGCTTGTTGACCCGATGCTGAAATATCTCTTGCCACTTTTGATTGGCTATACCGGCGGTAGGGCGATTAGCGATGTGCGAGGCGGTGTGGTCGGTGCGATAGCGACCTTTGGTGTTATCGCCGGCGCAGATATCCCGATGCTGTTGGGCGCAATGATAGTTGGTCCTTTAAGCGGCATAGTTGTCAAAAAATTTGATGACGCAACGCAGAGCAAAATTCCCGCCGGCTTTGAGATGTTGGTTAACAATTTTTCCGCCGGTATACTCGGAACCATACTGTTGATAATAGGTTATTACGGCATAGGGCCGCTTGTCACTATTGGCACAAATGCACTCGGTGCCGGTGTTAACTTTTTGGTGGAATACGGACTGCTCCCCATTACGGCAATATTTGTAGAGCCGGCCAAGGTGCTCTTTCTTAACAATGCGATCAACCACGGGGTGTTCACTCCTCTCGGTGCGGAGCAGATTGACGAGCTCGGTAAATCGGTGTTCTATATGATAGAGTCCAATCCCGGCCCAGGCCTCGGACTGTTAATCGCTTTTGTGGTAGCCGGCAAAGGTAGTGCAAAAAGCAGTGCCTCCGGTGCGGCGTTCATCCACTTTTTCGGAGGTATTCACGAGCTATACTTCCCCTATGTACTTATGAAACCTATCACTTTGATAGCACTTATTGCAGGTGGTGCAACCGGAACATTTATCTTCTCCAGCTTTGGCGGCGGTCTAACCGGTGCGGCTTCTCCCGGTAGTATAATAGCGCAGATGATTATGACACCAGCCGGTGCACACATTCCCAACATTTTAGGTATTGCCGCCTCCGCTGTGGTGACATTTTTGATTGCGGCTGTTCTGATAAAAAGAAGTTCAGGCGGTGATGATGACATTGAGGCAGCGCAGAAAAAAATACGTGAAATGAAAGCGCAGTCCAAGGGACAAACTATAGAGGAAAGTGGATCAAAACCTGTAAATACCAATCTGTCAGATGTGAATTTTATCATCTTTGCCTGTGACGCTGGAATGGGTTCCAGCGCAATGGGTGCGACAAAACTTCGCAAAAAACTAAAGACAAACGGCATTGTGGACATCACAGTCAAGCACTCTCCGGTTAGCGAAATTCCGAGTGAGGCACAGGTGGTCGTCACCCATGAACAGCTCAAAGAGCGTGCAAAACAAGCAAACCCGAGCGCATATCTAGTCACCATAACCGACTTTTTGTCCGCGCCGGAATACGATGAACTTATTAACAAAATAAAAGAAGATAAAGGGGTGTAGGATGAAAGAATTTACATATAAAATAACGGACGAACACGGCATACACGCACGACCGGCAGGCGAGATGGTAAAGTTGATGCAGGGCTACGAGTGTGACATAACCTTTACAAAGGGGGCGAAGTCCGCGAGCGGGAAAAAGCTTTTCGCCGTGATGGGTATGGCCGTAAAAAAGGGTGAGGAGCTCACCGTGAGCTGTGACGGCGCCGATGAAGATGCGGCAATAATGGCAGCGGAAAAGTTTTTAACCCAAAACCTTTAACCGTTTAAGCACCTAGAGGAAGATAATGTACACAATACCACAGCGGCTAAGCAAAATATTTGCCACACTTTTAAATAGTTCCGAACCTGTCAGTGTGGCCACGCTTGCCGCTGTGCTCGGGGTGAGCCGTCGGACCGTTTTTCGCGAGCTTGAAAATGTCGACGTGGTACTGAAAAAGTTAAATCTTCGTCTTGATACAACGGTCGGCGAGGGGCTGTATCTTTCTGGTGAACGGGAGGATATCGAGCGGCTTAGTGACATAATTACTGCACAGCGAGAAAGTCTCGCCGTTGACAAGGAGTGCCGCCGGACGGTACTTGCACTGCTAATACTCGACAGCATACAGTGGAAGAAATTGTATTATTTTTCAAGTGTGTTGGAAGTGAGTGAGGCAACTGTCAGCCTCGACATGGACATCGTTGAGCGAGAACTCAAAAGCTATAACATCCAGCTGCTACGAAAAAAGGGTATGGGTGTCTTTGTAAACGGCACCGAGATGAATATCAGAACCGCCTTTGTAAACTATCTTTTAAAGGCACAGAATAACTCGTCAATTAATGACATTCTTTCCGAGGCGATAGTACAGGGTGTGAGCGAGATTGTAAAAGCGCAGTCGATATTTTTAAACTGGATGACCGGAGATGCACTTTCCATAATGAGCTACCGCCTTATCGTGCAGATATCAAGGTTGAAAAACGGGCGAACTCTGGGAGCAAGTGAGGTCAAAAAACAACATACTCTCTACACCGAGGTGGCAAAAAAGCTTGCCCAAGAGATTGTCCATCATTTTAATGTAGAGTTAGAAACGCAGGAACTTGATTACATAGTAGACGGTCTGCGCGCCGCACGAACAAAGACAAAAAGCGAGTTTTATGAGGATGAAAACATCTCTTTTTCACGTGCGCGATACCTCGCCTATAAAATGATAGAGCAGTTTGACAGCCGCCTTGCCCCAACGCTAAAGACAAATGATGAACTGGTGCGTGGACTAAGCATCCATCTTTGGTCGGCGGTCGTGCGCATAGAGAATGGGTATCGAATAGTCGACCCGCTAGACGGTCAACTGCAAAAGGAGTATCCCGATATCTATCGCAATGCCGAGAGAGCGTGCTGTGTTCTTACCGAGGAACTGCAAAAACAAGTGCCGGAGGAGGAAATCGCCTGTATAGCCACCCACTTCGGCGCGGCAGTGTTGCAGATAGGCGAAAGCAGGATAAAACGTCGACTGAAAGTGTCGGTGATCTGCCTTGGAGGGATAGGGGTGTCCTACATGATGGCAGTGCAGATAAAAAAACTCTTTGCCAAGGAAATCATTACCGAAATAGGTGAATACAATCAGCCGTACAGCTGGAAAGACAGCGATTTTTTGATCGCCACCAGCGATATACCCGATGCCGATAAACCCGTGATAATCGCGCATCCACTGCTGACAAGCTCTGAAATTAAGGAGATAAAGCAAACTATAGGGAAGCTCTCGACACAGAGTTCTGATGAGCAGACAAAGGAAGTCGCCATCCCCTTTGCTAAACGCTTGAACATAGCGGCTCAGCATTTGCGAAATCTGGAATTTATTCTTAAAAATTTTGGGGTGCTCGATATTTCACCCGATATGCAGATAGAGGAACTTGCAAAATTCGTGAGCCACCGCTTTGTCGACAGTCCCGATGACAGCGAAAAGGTCTATGAAAGCCTAATGTCGAGAGAGAGGGTGTCCTCACAGCTGATAGAACAGCTGGATTTGGTGCTTTTGCATTGCTCTACCGATGGAATAAAGAAACCGCTTATCATGCTGCTTCATCCGGGAGACGGCTATATCTATAACAAGCAGGGCAAACGCGCGCGAAGCTGCCTGCTGATACTGATACCAAAGAATGTGAGCAATGAGTTAAAAGAGGCGATAGGTGCACTCAGCAGTGCACTTATAGAGGATGAACAACTGTTAAACGCTGTGGTATCGTGCGATGAAAAAGCGGTACACCAAAAACTCGAATATATATTTTCCATCCGACTGGCAGAGTTTCACAGCGACCTGTTCGGCAAATAATGATAGTCAATTAATTTAAAAAACGCTACAGACAGGCAGAATTTCTGCCACCAAGAAGGGGTGGTTTTCAAGTTAATTGACTGCAATAATAAACAATGAGGTGATAAAAATGCTTAACAAGACAGAAATTATTCTAAATCAACCGAGCGTCCACAAAGACGAGGCAATCAAACGGTGCGGTGAACTGCTCTGCGGGGCCGGCTATATCACAAGCGAGTATGTCGAGGGTATGCTCAAACGTGACAACAGCTTTTCCACCGCAATCGGCAACCTCATCGCCATTCCGCACGGAGAAAAGGACTATGCAAAATATATCAATAAAACGGGGCTTTGTGTAATAACCTACCCCGACGGGATAGATTGGAACGGCTCCGAGGTGAAACTGGTCATCGGCATTGCTGCCCTGGGCGAAGAGCACCTCGAAATCTTGGAAAATATCGTCGACGTTTTAGAGGAGGAAGAGGACGTAATCAAGCTCATTGAGGACGCCGACACCGATAATATAATATCAATGTTCGCTGGTGAATAGCTATGATAATTACAGTTACTTTAAACCCGGCACTCGACAAAACGGTGTGTATAGACAGCCTTAAGCCGGGCAGGCTCAATCGTATAAAATCGGTGACAGTAGATGCAGGTGGCAAAGGTGTCAACGTCGCGAAGATGGCGGCGGTGCTCGGTGTCGAGTGTGTGGCAAGCGGATTTTGCGGTGGTGACGGCGGTGCGACGCTCATAGCGGAGCTGGATAGATTGGGTCTAAATCACGACTTTGTCACGGTAAAAAGCAACACCCGAACCAACACAAAGGTGCTGGACGACGACTACGGTATAACCGAACTCAACGAGGCGGGTATCACGGTGAGTGAGGCGGAGGAAAAGGCACTGGAAGAAAAACTTCTCTCTTATGCCAAAAGCGGTACGATTTTTGTATTGTCCGGTAGCACTCATGCGAATGCAAAGCCACAATATTATTACGACCTTATAAAGATATTAAAGGCTAAAGGTGCGTATTTGCTGTTTGATGCCGACGGCGAGGCTTTCAAAACTGCGCTGCCGTCAGTGCCGAACTTCATAAAACCCAACAACGTAGAACTCGGAGCATATTGTGGCAAAACCGACATGACAAACGACGAGATGTACAAAGCTTGCAGAGATTTTCTAAAAGAGGGTATAGACTTTGTCGCACTCTCGATGGGTAGCGCCGGCGCGGCATTCATTACCGAAAATGAGGCGTTCTTTGCGCCGGCGGTTGATGTCAAGGTATCCTCTACAGTGGGTGCAGGTGACAGTATGGTAGCGGCGGTTGCCTGTGCAAAACAGCTCGGCTTGTCACTGCAAGGCACAGCAATTCTCGCTATGGCTTGTAGCTCAGGTGCAGTAACTACTGAGGGGACAAAACCACCGAGCCGTGAGTTGGTAGAGGAGTTGAAAACAAAGGTTATACTAAAAAAAATAGTATTATAGAATGGAGCGATATATTATGAAAACAAGAGCAATCAGAATGTACGGCGCAGACGACTTGCGTGTGGAGGAATTTGAACTTCCTACGATAAAGTCGGATGAAATACTTGTTAAAGTCATCTCGGACAGTGTTTGCATGTCCACCTATAAACTGTTAAAACAGGGTGTAAATCACAAACGATGCCCCCAAAATGTCGCCACCAACCCCATCATCATCGGACATGAGTTTTCCGGCACTATCGTCGAGGTAGGCAAAAAATGGCAGGGTGAGTTTAAGGTAGGCGAGCGCTTCTCTCTCCAACCGGCACTCAATTATAAGGGCAGTCTTGCCTCACCCGGATATTCCTACGAGTTTTTCGGAGGTGCGGCGACCTATGCCATCATACCTCAGGAGGTTATGGAGCTCGGCTGTCTTCTCCACTACGACGGCGAGGGATACTTTAACGCTTCACTTGGCGAACCTATGAGTTGTATAATTGGTGGATACAATATCATGTACCACACCAACAAGGTCAACTATGACCACGCTCCCGGCATAAAAGAGGGTGGCAACGTTTTAATACTCGGCGGTTGTGGCCCGATGGGACTAGGTGCAATAGAATATCCAATCGTAGCCGGTAACCGACCCAAACGGATTGTGGTCACCGATATTGACAACGGTCGTATCGAGCGTGCAAAGGAGCTTATTTCGCCGGAGTTTGCAAAAGAAAACGGTGTGGAACTCTACTACATAAACCCAAGTGAGCTCTCCGACCCGTATCAAGAGTTGATGGATATCTCAAACGGCAAGGGTTATGACGACGTGTTTGTATATGCTCCGATAAAGCCGCTTGCAGAGCTTGGCGACAAGCTGATGGCGTTTGATGGGTGCCTTAACTTCTTTGCAGGCCCTTCCGACAGTGAGTTCAAAGCAGAGATGAACCTTTATAACGTACATTATATTTCTACCCACATTCTCGGTAGTACAGGTGGCAACACGGACGACCTCAAAGAGGCTCTTGAGCTCTCTTCAAAAGGCAAGATAAGACCCTCTGTGATGGTCAGCCATATTTGTGGGCTATCGGCTATGGCGGAGACAACTGCACAACTCCCGACCATTCGTGCAGGAAAAATCCTTGGTTACACACAGTTTGACATGCCGCTTGTTGCACTAACCGAGTTTGAGGAACGCGGGAAAACCGATCCGCTTTTCGCAAAGTTGGATGAGAGCGTAAAAACACACAATGGCCTGTGGAATGTTGAGGCAGAGAATATTCTTTTAGCTCATTTTAATATTTAGAAAGGCGGTGTCCTCCATGATAGAATTCAAAGGTGTTGGCGTGTCAACCGGTGTTGCAATCGGCAGACTGCATTTTCCAAAAGAGCGCGTTATAGACTTTCCTTTGCAACATACCGACGATGTAGCCGGGGAAGTTCGGCGTTTCGAGAGCAGCAGGGCACTTGCGGTGGCACAGCTCGGTGAGCTTGCCGTAAAAACAGCACTCACCCTCGGCAAACAAAACTCACTGCTTTTTGAAATCCACCAAATGATGCTCGAAGATCTCGACTATTGTGATACTGTAAAGGATATGATAAAAAGTGATAAAGTTTGTGCGGAATATGCTGTAAGCCAAACCGCACAGCAGTTTGCTACTATGTTCTCTGACATGGAGGACGAATATATGCGCGAGCGTGCCGCCGATGTCAAGGATGTGTCTATACGGGTTATAGAGATATTGACGGACACTCAAAGCCGAGCAGAAGAACTTGACGAGCCGTGTATCTATGCAGGTATTGATTTCACACCGAGTGAGACGGCGCAGTTCGACCGCGACAAGGCTCTCGCTCTCGTGACCTGTTACGGCAGCAAAAACTCCCATACCGCTATTTTCGCACGCACACTCGGTATTCCGGCGGTAATAGGACTTAAGGACAGCCTGTCACAGGAAATTGACGGCAAGCTTGTTGCACTTGATGGGAGCACAGGGGAGTTGGTTGTCGAGCCGGACGAGGCGACTCTGGCACTTTTTAAGGCTCGACAAGAACAAGAAAGCTACAACGCCAAAAAGTTAGACGCTTATCGTGGCAGAAAAACCGTCACAAAAGGCGGAAAACTTGTTAAACTTTATGCCAACATAGGTTCGCCCGACGATGTCGAGGCGGTTTTACAGAATGACGCAGAGGGGATAGGGCTTTTTAGAAGCGAGTTTTTGTACCTGGAGAGTGACGATTATCCGAGCGAAGAGGTGCAGTACAACGCCTATAAAAGGGTAGCCGAGGGTATGCAAGGTCGACCGGTTATTATCCGCACCCTCGACATAGGTGCTGACAAACAGGCTAGCTACTTCAACCTCCCCGAAGAGGAGAACCCGGCGATGGGTATGAGGGCGATAAGAATATGTCTGACACGCCCCGAGGTTTTCAAAACACAACTGCGGGCGCTTTACAAGGCATCTGCACACGGCAACATCAACATAATGCTCCCGATGATTACGTCACTGAG
>CAYJFU010000009.1:0-22940 GCA_964369445.1 uncultured Oscillospiraceae bacterium
CCACGGGCGAAATTTTGGAGATAGTTTGGGGCGTTCGCCCTCAAAAAATAAACCTTGATTTATTGCGCGCTTTGTCGGGCGTGCAAAAAGCACATCGTCCGGCATTTCATATTCTTGCTTTTGCCACATAGCAAAACCTCCTTTGCGTTTTACTATGAATAATATGAAATGTCGGAGATATTTATTACTTTACCTTAGAAGTGAAAATATACAATTGTTAAGACTCACATCAACACAAATCAAGGATATTATTGTGAAGCTGTATTAACCACAAACAAGAAATTTTGCTCTTAGTCCCAATAAAAGGTTATTGCCTTGTAATACGGCAAAAAGACCGCCAAAATTGTCCGATGTTAGTTGGTGGAGCTTGGGACACCACCATTTATTTCCACATCCTCATACCATGTGTAATGCGTGCTCTTTCGGTTATGCGAATAGCGCATCGCTGTCTGTGCGCGTTCCACCACCTCGGCCACATCGGCATCCTGTGGTAAAAATACAGCACCGCCCACCGACAGGGTGACCTTAAAGCACCCCTCGCGGCTTTGAAATTCCAATTTTTCAACGCTTCGCATCAGTTTTTGCGCAAGCAACCCGTGCTGTGTGACATCCACCTCACCGTACACAAGCAAAAAATCGTCACCGCCCCAACGAAACAGTCGGTCGCTGTCCCTCATGGCGGAAATTATACTGCTTGTCATCATTTTGAGCACTTCATCGCCTATCTCATAGCCAAAATCGCCGTTTATCCGCTTCATGTTATCGACATCAATCGCCATAACGACGACACGACATCCCTCGGCTCTTTCTTTTTGCATCACGGTTTCAAGATAGCTAAGCCCGTAGCGCTTGCTATATGCATTTGTCAACCTGTCCATCTCGGGTGGGATGGTCTTGTTGTAATGTTTAGGTTGCACATGTGCATGTAAAGCTATGGTTTGCGGAAGGCGTACTTTAATGGTCACAAAAATAATATTTATCAAAGCGCAAACAGCACAAACCGCTAAGAGCGCGGTATGTGCTTCACCAAAAAACATAACTGCCGTCAGCACTAAAATAACTAAAGCTGTTATGCCCTGTAAATAAAGAAGTTTGCGCCTATTGTCATCACTCATAAATAATTCCTTTACAAAACAACCGCAACACAATTTAGAGTTTCACTTGTGGAAATGATGTCATTGTCCACCTGCACTATAGGGTAACGCCATTTGTTTGGATTTATATATTTTACACTGCCTATAGAACCGTTTGACAGAAGTACCGTCTTACCCAAGAGCTCCACTGCCATATTACTTAAAAATAAATCCATTATTTTAAAGTCAAGTTCAGAAAAACTGCCGATAGCAAGCTGCTCCAGCACGTAAAAGGGACTCATCGCCTTTTTGTAACAGCGTGAGGACACCATGGCATCGTATGTGTCGGAGATAGCCGTTATGCGTGCAAACAGCGGTATATCATCCCCCTTTAAGCCATCGGGATAACCCACCCCTGTCATCTTTTCATGGTGTGACCTTGCAGTGGTTGCCACTATCGGATCAATGTTTTTGTTAGCACCGATGATGTCGTATGAAAAGACAGGGTGTTGCTTTATAACTTCAAACTCTTCTTCAGTAAGCCGCCTAGGGGCGTTTAGTATAAGCGGGTCTACGGCTGTTTTGCCAACATCGTGCAGCAACCCGCTCTCGATAATAAGCTGTAGTGTTGGCGGGTCAAAGTTCATCCACTTGCCTATCATACCATTTAACAGCGCGACATTTGTCGAGTGCTTTATGAGATATTGATCTATGTTATTGACGCCGTTAACGCACTGTATCAAAAGAGCGGTATCAATGGTGTCCACCTTTTGATGTATTTCTGTGGTGGCATCGTGTGCTTTTTGTGCTGAGACCTGATGATTTTCCGATACATCCGACAATATAGACTCTGTCTCGGTTACAAGTTTGTTGTAGCCGATAGCTTTTTCGACAAACTCCTGTCTTAAAGGTTGAGGAACACCGGTATCTATAAGTTTATAATAGTAGTGCTTTTCTACGTAGACATTTCGGTTGTCACGCAGATTGTTTTTCAGCCTTATAATCCTATCACGTGTTAAAACCGTGCCTTTTTCAAGAACAAGAATTGGGCCGTTACTCTGCACGTAAATACCGCTTAGAGCAACAGAATCAACAGGTAGATATTCAGCAGCTATAGCTACAAGTTGTTCCATTTTTCACCCATAAAAACCCAACTTTTTCTTCTATACATTATACTGTACAGTTTTGAAAAATGCAAGAAAAATTGCTTAAAAGTGCGTATTAATAAACAATTTAGCGCTTTTCGGTTTTTTATTACCAAAATGTTGACTTATAGGTATTAACACACCCATAAGGTTACTTGAACTACTATCTACCACGCCACATCGACCAAAAGTAATTCATTATATGCAAAAATTAACATAACTATTGTATTATAATCAAATTGCGGTTAAAATATAAACATATACATAATAAGGTGTTTTATGCTAACAGGATATGTAGGTACGTATAAGTCCTCCGGTAGCGAGGGCATCTATTGCTTTGTCCTAGATGATAGCGGCACGTTGACAACAAATGGTATATTATATAATGTTGAAAACTCTAAGTATATAAAATTATGCGACAATATACTGCTATCTATAACCGGTGATGATACAAATTCCGGGCTTGCCGCGGTGACGACAGACGGAAAATTGCTGGACAAACTGTTGTACGAGACGGTCACAAGCTGTCATGTTACCATGCAGGGAAGTTATGTTTACACGGCCAACTACCACTGTGGCACCGTGAGCAAACTGAGCTTTGTTGACAATACTCTGTGTGAGATGGTTCGAGCGGAATTTGGTGCAAAAGCCGGTTGCCATCAGGTTATAGCGGCTGGGGATCACCTACTTGTGCCGACACTTGCACAGGACAAAATTTATGTGCTAAACACATCACTTGATACGGTAAAGAGCATTTCGTTGCCCAAAGGAAGTGGCCCCAGACACGGCATTTTAACGAAAGACGGCAAATATCTGTTTGTACTAGCCGAGCTCTCCTGTCAGCTATTCACATACAGGGTTGAAAACGGTGAGTATACTCTTTGCGACGAGCGGTCGGTTTTACCTGAGAGCACCGAGCCAACAGAGGGATCAGCGGCAATTCGCATAAGTGATTGCGGAAGATATCTTTACACCTCGACACGCGAGGTCAACATTATAACGACGTTTGACATATCTAATCCACAAGCACCGACAGTTCTACAGCATTACCATCTAACCGGCGATCATCCGCGCGATATACTGAATGTGGACGGCGACAGGTTTTTGCTTGTTGCAAACCGATTTACCGACGAGTTGTGCTGTTACGGCTTGAAGGACGGCGTTATCACCGAGTGCTTGTCGACGCTGGATATACCCGATCCCGTTTCCATTGCAGTTGAAAAAAGTTGAGGGCGATTTGATGAAAACTATAACGATATTCGGCGGCACGGGAGACCTATCCTACCGCAAACTGTTTCCGGCTATGTATAACATGTACTGTCGCGGCATCCTAAACGATGACGACGTAATAATCGCCGTGGGGCGCAGAGGGTACAGTGACACCCAATACATTGAGCTGTTAAACGGTTGGGTTCAAAAATTTGCACGCTTGTCGTTTTCACAAGAAACGTTTGCAAATTTCGCAAAGCTGATCCGTTACTGCGAGATGGATTTTACCGATAAAAAAGCTTACAGGGCGCTGGATGAGGTTTTTGGGCAGTACTCTGCCACCGAGCACCTGTTCTATTTTGCCGTTGCGCCACAATTTTTTGAGGTGATAACCGACGGCATTACCGGCCTCACCTGCAAAGGGACAAAAAAGCTGGTTGTGGAAAAACCGTTTGGCGAGACGATAAAACAGGCGCGTGAGCTTGGCATAAAACAGGATAAAACCTTTGGCAGTGAAAATGTTTACCGCATCGACCACTATTTAGGCAAGGAGATGATAAGCTCCATTGATACATTGCGGTTTTCGAACATGATTTTCAGCGGAAGTTGGAACAGGGATTTTATCGAACACATTCAAATAGAAGCAAGTGAACAAGTCGGGGTTGAGACACGTGCGCGCTACTACGACAATGCAGGTGCGCTTAAGGACATGGTGCAAAACCATCTGTTTCAAATTCTTACACTTATCGCTATGGAACCACCGAAGGAGGGGGTAACACTACAACAACGACAGCTTGAAGTGTTGCGTCACCTGCGACCCGTAACCAAAGAAACGGTGGCAGACACACTGCTTTTGGCGGCATACAAGGGCTACCGTGAAGAACCCGGAGTGAACCCCGACAGCAAAACCGAGACGTTTGCGTTTTGTCGACTTTTTATTGACACCGAGCGTTTTCGTGACGTGCCGTTTTACATAACCACCGGCAAAAGGCTGTCGACGCGTGAGATGAATGTTATAGTAACCTTTAAGGCGACTTGTGCCGATTGCGCACGCAATGTGCTTGTGTTTAAAATACAGCCGAGCGAGGGCATAACACTGCGCTTTAACACCAAAAAACCCGGAGAAGAAAAAGGATTAATAACGGCAGAGATGGATTTTTGTCAAAGTTGCTTTGTTGGGTATCGAATAAATACGCCCGAGGCATATGAGCGTTTGCTGACAGCTGTAATCATGTCGGACAGAAGTCGCTTTTCCGACTGGGAAACTATCCATGCAAGCTGGGAGTACATCGAAAGCTTAAAGCGGCTTTACCACGAAACCCTGCCTATTTATGAGTACGAACAAGGTTCTCGAGGGCCAAACGAGGTAACACGGCTGATACAAGAACACGGGCATAGCTTTGACTACACCCAGTTTTACTGCCGAGTAGGGGAGTAAGTGCAAAAATGTGATATATTTTTAGGCAACACCCCTCGCCAACGGCGAGGGGTGTTGCCTAAAATGAAGCAAAGCTGATTAGCTTTGTTATTCTGTCTCGGTCGGTGCGGTCACAGCATCAAAAAAGTCCGGCACAAAGGATTCAAAGTTAAGGCTGTAATAGTCCGGTGAGTACTCCACCTGAATATTGCCCTGCTCCTCCTCTAAAAGGTTCATCAGATACTCGCTTTGATAAAGTTGAGAAGCTTGCTCGGTATGGTTGGCGATAGTCTCCTCGTTCATGGGTAATTTGAGTATGATGTGGTAGCCGTAATCGGTTTTTATCGGCTCGGAAACTTCATTGTCGGCAAGAGAAAACGAGCTTTCCTCAAACTCCGGCACCATCGCACCCTTGGTAAAGTAGTATCCGTGCGGAGAGTTTACCATGCCGGGGTCTTCGCCGTAGGTGGTGACAAGGGTGTCAAAGTCCTCGCCTGCCTTAGCGCGCGTGCTGATGTCAGTTGCAAAAGCCAAAAGATCGGCATAAGGCTCGCCATTTGCGTCGACAGCGGTGCTGAGCGTCGCTTCACTAACAAGTACATGCTTGACCGCCACATATTCACTTTCGTTTGAAAAGTCTATCAGTGCCTGTGGTGTTATTTCTGTAACGCCATCAGCGCCGAAATAGTGGTCATTTAATTTTTGCGTGAGATAGCCCAAACGAACCTGATCTTCAAAATAAGAGATGTCCAGATGTTGCTCGGCAAGCAGTTTTTCCATCTCTTCAAGTCCACCGTACTGCTCAGCCTGTGTTGCAAGCTCAGCATCTGCAGCTGCAATGTCCTGCTCGGTAAGCTCTATCCCCTCAGCGGCGGCAATGTTTTTAATTGCCTGCGTAATTAAAAGGTTGTTAACGATATTCTCTTTAAGCATTTCAAGCGCCGCGTCGGCATCGGCGGTCATCCAAAGACTTATGTCACCTCCGTCATAATAGGCGCGATTGTAAAGCAGCTCGTTTTGGTACTGTTGCCTTGTTATCGTCTCGCCGTCAAGCTTGAGCACAAAGTCCGAGGCCGCCTCCTGAGCGCCTTGCTCTGCCGTGTCGCCTGCTGTCGGTGCCGGCGGAACCTCCTCTGAGGTGCAACCCACAAGCAACAATCCCATGACTGCCGCTAAAATAAATGCTGTAATTTTTTTCATGTTTCCTCACTGTCCTTTTTTGTTTCGTTTTGGGTTGCTTCCCACTGCCGAAGGCAAGCGGAAACAAGCCGAAATGCATAATCTGTTACGATATAATTGTCGTGTACCCATGCTATTATAATATCTGTCTACGTTTGTTTTGTGAAAAACAGCGATGTTTTTTCAAATGCAACGGTATCAATAACCCCTTCATAGGTTATACGCAGCTCGGGAATGACCGCAAGTGCTAAAAGTCCCATCGTCATAAACGGTGATGGCATCGTACAGCCTATATGCTCGTAAGCGCTTATGATTCCGCTTATCAGCTCGGCTGTCTGGGCGGCGGTCTTGTCGCTCATGATGCCGGCGACAGGTAGCGGTAAAAGTGCAAGCACCTTTTTATCCTTGACGACGACTATGCCACCGCCGCACTCTTTTAGTGTATTGGCGGCGATCGCCATGTCCTCATCGTTTGTGCCGACGACCAGCAAGTTGTGCGCGTCGTGCGCAACCGTCTGCGCCGTAGCACCGTATTTAAAGCCAAAACCCGTCACAAATCCGAGTGCTTTTTCACCTTTTCCGCTGTGGCGTTCGATAACGGCAACCTTTGCAATATCTCGGTGGGCATCCGCTTTCAACTCGCCGCTGTCTGTGCACATGTCAAACAGGTGTGCCTTTGTTAGTACCTGACCGGCACCGACACCGATGACACGAACGCTCACCTCTTGGTGCTCGCACTTTACGGCAAAGTCCTGCGCTGTAAGCTCTCGCGGCAGGTGCATGGTAGCACACACATGCGGTGGGTACACTTTAGGCTCAATAGGCTGTAAAAGTTCACCGTGCTCCGCCACAAGTTCACCGTCGATGAACACGGCGTGCGCCACCGGTTTTTCAAGGTCGCTAAAAAGCTGTATGTCGGCGCATTTTGACGGCGCTATGCTACCGAGATGCGGCATGTTCATGCTGTTAGCGGCGTTTATCGTTGCCATCTGTATGGCGGTTATCGGATTAACGCCCTCCTGTATGGCTCGGTGAACAACATGGTTTATGTGCCCTACACTCAGTAGCGTGTCGGGATGGGTGTCATCGGTGCACAGCACACAATAGCGAGTGTCGACGTTTTGCTGTGTGACACATTTTATCGTCTGCTCAACGTCGTGCCACGCACTGCCCTCCCTTATCTGTGCGTACATGCCAAGGCGCATCTTTGCGAGTGCGTCCTCGGGGGTGGTTGTCTCGTGACAGGTGGTTATGCCGCTTGCGATGTATGCACAAAGCCCTTTGCCATCACCGGCCGGCGCAGGATAGTGACCCGTCAGCACCTTACCGGATTGTAGCGTGTCGGATAGAATTTCATGCACATCTTCGTCGCTGTTAATGACGGCAGGATAGTTCATCATCTCGCCCAAGCCGCCGACATTTTCGTGTGTCATCAGCTCAGCAATATCCTCGCGTCCTAAAGGGTGCGGCACCTGTTCAAACGCAGGACACGCCGGCACGCAACTGGGCACGGTGGAAAAAACCTTGAGCGGAGTTTTAAGTCCATCGTCAAGCATAAGCTCAACACCCTCCACCCCCATGACATTTGCTATTTCGTGCGGATCCATGAGGATAGCGGTCGTGCCGGACGGAACAACCGCTTTTGCAAACTCTCGAACCGTGAGCATGCTGCTCTCGACGTGCAGGTGAGAGTCGATGAACCCCGGTGCGGCATACGCTCCTTTTGCATCATATACGGTGGTGTTTTCACCAATGCAGTGGGTGGCATCACCGATAAAAGCCACCTTGCCACAGCTGACGGCAATATCGACGCTTGATTGTATCTCTGCCGTGCAGACGTTGACAAGTTTAGCGCCGCGTATGACAAGCTGTGCCGGCTCCCTGCCCATAGCAACGTTTGAGAGGGTCTTTTTTACTTTGTACAGACTATCCATTTCAACCTCACTAGAGTGAAAATACTACCTTTAGAAGTGCCGCGAACAATGGGACGGTTACTAAGGACACGACCGTCGTAACCGCCAACAGCCCCGACGCGTGAACAGTGTCCTTTTTGTGCACATTCGCAAGTGTCAGCACCACGGCGGCACAAGGGCACGCAAAGGAGGTCAGTGTGCAGGCAATCGGCAGATAATAACTGCTGTCAAATAGTAATGTCGGCAGCAACAGCACAAGTGCAACAATCGGAAAAACCACGTTTCGCGCCAAAGTCACCAGCCAAATATCGAGCTTTTTTATCATGGACATGGGGTGCAGGTTTGCGATGTTCACACCTAGCATAACCATGCTGAGCGGTGTGTTAACGGCGGATAAAAAGTCGGCGGATACGTCGAGCACCGACGGCAATTGCACCCCGAAAGCATAGAGTATTATTGCGACGGTGGTGGCAATGACAAGTGGTGACAACAGTGCTTTTTTGACACTAAAACCCTCGCCTTTTGTCAACAGCGAAGTACCATAGGTGGCGCTTAACAGGCTAAAAGAGGTGGCATAGGCGACGCCGTAGAAAACAGCGCCGTCACCAAAAGCCGCCGCCAACACAGGGAAACCGATAAATGCGCTGTTGGAAAACACGACCGCAAGCGTGTTAAGTTGCGGATGAGGTGTCTTTTTCAGCAGCCTGCCACCGACGATACCTGCAAGCAACTGTAAAACCGTAGCCAGCGCAAAACATATGATGAAAAAGGTAAATTCCGTGCTGTCAAACGGTCGCTGGAGCGAGCTCAGCGACAAGGCAGGCATGGTTATGTAAAATATAACGTTGGAAATTTGGCGCGCACCGTCCTTGTTGAGTTTGCCGAGCTTTGTCATTGCAACGCCGGTGAGCATCATTATCAACATAGCGCCGAGCTGACCGGCGACGAGTAGTGCAGTTTGCATATAACTCCTATTGTGTTACAAATGTTGTTGTGGTATAATATTTTCAGATAGTAGATTATATCGTTTGGCTAAGCGCCTGCGCCAGTTGGTCTGCACAGGACGTGCCTCTTTTGCGACAATCAATGCCTTTTAAAAGGTCTATAACCTCAACAACATCGCGACCTTCAACAAGCTTGCTGATCGCCTGATTGTTGCCATCACAGCCATTGCTGATAGTCAAATTTTTGATTTTTCCGTCCTCTATATCATAATGCATATGATTGGAACATACACCGCGTGGCTTAAAAGTGTGCATCAGTAACCCCTTTAGTAGAAATTTATGTGTTATTCTTTATATAATATCACTTTTTGCGATATAATGCAATGCTTTTAAGTTGAATGGCTCTTATATTGCAAAAGGGTTACAGTACACCTTAAAATCTCCCCCCTATCGTCGGCAGGGAGGAGATTCAATTGGAATTATTAGTTAAGCATAGGTTATATTGTGTTGTGTTGTGTGCATTTGCTAGCATCCCCACCACAGACGGGTACGTCAATCCAAAAACAAACGAAAATTGTGCAATTTGACTTATAGTCTTTGGACATTAGTTGCAAGTTCACTTTGCTTTTCACACTGACAATAAAAAGGAGATAACATGAGACGTTCTGACAGAGAAATAACCGACACAAATGCAATAGAGCAAATTATCAAAAGCTGTACCTGCTGTCGCATCGGTTTGTATGTCGACGGTGAGGTGTACATTGTACCGCTCAGCTTTGGATATGAACGCACACAGGATGGCTATGCTTTCTACTTTCATAGCGCGAGACAAGGGCGCAAAATAACTGCAATGAGGCAAAACCCAAAGGTGGGTTTTGAGATGGATACGTCGGGCGAAATAACAACCGATAACCCCGATGTAGCCTGTGAATACTCTGTCAATTACAGCAGTGTCATCGGAGTCGGCACCATCGAGTTTATAGAGGACGACCGGCAAAAAATACACGCGCTGAACCACATAATGTATCACAGTACACAAAAGCGTCAGTGGGAATATGCACAGGGCATGTTGCAGGCGGTTTGCGTGTTTAAGCTGACCGTGGACAGGCTGAGTTGCAAGAAAAAATGATGGCGACTATATCTTTACCGGTATATAAAAACTTAAATGTGTGCGCATATCCCCCGCCGTCGGCAGATGGATGTGCGCACACATCAATCAATATGTTCAGCCACACATTGCTAAAACTAAACCCTAAACTCTTCCGCTATAATCTCTTCATATGTCTGCCACATCCAGTCGATGTTAAATTGTGAGTAGCTGCGGGGTATGCTGTGCCTGTCGAGCAACTCCTGTGTGTAGTCCTCTAGAGGGTATGTGGTGTAGTTGGAATAGCCTGACTCATAGTGCGTCAGTATTGGGTGTGACACCACCTCGCTTATGACAGCCGGACGGTCCTGCTCTTTTGTCACCTTAAAACCGACAAGCTGCGCAAAGGAGTTTGCCGGCCTGTCCTGACCCGAGTGGAAGTTTGCAAGGGAATATATACACAACATCCTGTGACCGTCCGCACTCTCGTACCATTCAATGGGTTGCAACACGTGCGGGTGGTGTCCTATAATAACATCGACACCGAGATCGCAAAGCAGCTGTGCCAACTCGCGTTGATAGTCAGCGACGACGTGGCTGTCCTCGTTGCCCCAGTGGAGCGACACCGCCACAACATCCGTCTCGGCACGTGCTTTTTGCACATCGGCGGTTATCTGTTCCAGGTTGTCGGTGTACACAACATTGAAAGGTGCACCGGATGGTGTTGGTATGCCATTGGTGTGCTGCGTGTACCCCAAAAATGAAAATGTTATGCCGTTCACTTCGTATGGTGCATAGCCGGTCAACTCTTCATTGTAAACACCGGTAAACGCAATGTCGCTTGGCATTTGATTCTGCCAAAAGTTAACGGTACTGGAAAGTCCCTCGTTGCCGCGGTCGTATGTGTGATTGTTTGAGAGGTTAAACACACGAAAACCCACATCATAAACCGCCTGCGCAACCTCGGGCGGTGAGCAGAACGACGGATAGTGTGACGGCTGTAGCGTATCGCTTACAAGGCTTTCGATGTTGATAAAACCGACATCATAGCTCTCGACAATAGAGCGTATCGGCTCGTAGTTGGCGGAGAAGTCATAGCCGTCACCGCCTGCCTTGTCGGCAGCATCCATATAAACCGCCGCATGTATGAGGTTATCGCCTGCCGTTATTACCGTTGCAACGGACGGTTCGGGTTCCGATTCCGGCACAGGTTCCGGCTCACTTGCCGGCTGGGCGGCCGCTGTCGGTTGTTCTTCCGGCATGGGTAAATCTGCCGGCTGCACCTCACGTGGAGTGCAACCGACAGTTAATACAATAACAAGTAACAGTGCAAATAATTTTTTCATTCTTTCTCATTCTTGGTATATGATGTGGTTTGAATAGGTCAGTCGCCGCATTAACAAATTTTTCCGTTCATCTCCCACGTCATCGACGGGGAGGTGAACGGAATGTCTTCTTATCCCTCACGACTAAATTTTATTACATCCTTCATATCGTAAAGACCGGCAGGTTTGCCTGCTAAAAATGTCGCCGCGCGCAGTGCACCGGAGGCGAAAACCTCACGCGACATGGCGCTGTGCGAAATCTTTACCACCTCGTTGTCGGACAGGAACATAACCTCATGTTCACCCACTACTCCGCCGCCGCGCACGGCATGTATGCCGATTTCGTTGGTGGGACGCGCCTCGCGACGGGTTGAACGGTCGTATGCGTATGAAATGTCGGTAATGTCTTCGATGTTGGGGTTTTTCGCCTGAGCTTTTTCGATGGCATTGCGCACTTCATCGGCAAGCATAAGCGCAGTGCCGCTCGGCGCGTCGAGTTTACGTCGGTGGTGTGCTTCTACGATTTCTATGTCAAACTCCCCGTACAGCAACGCCGCCGCGGTGCGACACAGCTCCGCCATCAAATTAGCACCGAATGACATGTTGGCACTGTAAAATGTGGCCATTTTTTCTGAAACATTATGTATGCGCACCTTAGTATTTTCATCAAGACCTGTAGTGCAGATGACCGCACGTGTGCTTGTACGCTCGCAGAAGTCCAAAAGGCTTGCTGTCAGCGATGGTGCACCAAAGTCGATGATTACATCCACGTCAACATTCACATCGTCAAAACTTGAAAATATAGGGCACTCTGCGTTGTGGTCTGGCATCTTGTCAACGCCGCCGACAACGGTAAATGTTGGGTTTTGTATGGCAAGGTTACGTACCGCGCGACCCATAAAGCCGCTGATGCCGCTAATTAAAAGTCTTATCATTTAACTGTTTCCACTTCCTTTTTTACGTATTGTAACTTGCTCTCGGACAATGTTCCGAGCGGCAGACGACACTCGCCAGCATCAAAGCCTATCATGTTAGCCGCCGCCTTGACGGGTATGGGGTTGACATCACAGAACAGTGCGTCGATAAGTCCCATCATCTGCAACTGTAAGCGTGTAGCCTCCTTGACGTTGCCATCGAGGTATAGTGCAACCATGTCGTGCGTTTGTTTCGGTGCGATGTTGGCAAGTACCGATATGACACCGATGCCGCCGAGCGACAGCAGTGGCAGTACCTGATCGTCGTTGCCGGAGTAGAGTGCAAGTTCATCGCCGCACAGGGCCGCCGTTTTGGCTATAGCGGTCATGTTGCCGGAAGCCTCCTTTGTGGCGACGATATTTTTAACCTTAGATAGCTCGAGATACGTTTCGGGCGCGATGGTCATGCCGGTACGTGAGGGCACATTATACAGCACAAGCGGAACATCGCCCGCAGCCTTTGCGCACTCGACAAAGTGACGCGCAAGTCCCGACTGATTGGTTTTATTGTAGTAAGGCGTTACATGCAAAAGTCCCTGCACGTTAAGTTTTACCGTCTCGCTCGTGAGGTTGATGGCATGTTTTGTGTCGTTGGAGCCGACACCGGCTATAACCGGCACACGACCGTTAACGTGGCGCACGCAGTAGTCGATGCAGTCAAGGTGCTCGCGGTCGTCCATTGTCGAGGCTTCACCGGTTGTACCGCAAACAACAATACAATCGGTACCGCCCTTTATCTGAAAGTCGATAAGCTTGCCGAACTCGTCATAATTTATACTGCCGTCTGCCTTGAAAGGTGTGATGATGGCAACGCCACTGCCGCGGAAAATTTCAGTTTTCATGGTAATATCTCCGTTTTTGTGTGGTTGTTATGTTTTATTAATAGGTTATGCAAAGATGAAATTATTTGTTAAGAGGTAGGTGAAAATCATAGGGTTTTGCAAAGTCGCCTTTTTCAACGTCCTTCAAGAAGTAACATTGCGATTTCCACCGTGTTGGTGGCGGCACCCTTGCGGATATTGTCCGCAACGACCCACATGTTCAGTGTGTTGGGGTTGCTGAAATCTCTGCGCAGACGACCTACAAACACCTCGTTTTTGTCATCCGCGTCTTTTGCGAGTGGGTATATGTTGTTTGCGACGTCGTCACACAGCACAAGACCCGGAATTTCGCTCAGCATCTTTTTGACATCGTCCATGTCAAAATCCTTGCACAGCTCGACGTTTATCGACTCGCTGTGGCCGTTGAGAACCGGCACACGCACACAGGTGGCAGTGACGGCGACATTTTTGTCACCGAGAATTTTTTGCGTCTCTTTTACCATCTTCTGCTCTTCTTTAGTGTAACCGTCTTCAAGAAAAACATCGATGTGCGGTATGCAGTTATCAACGATGGGGTAGGGGAACTTTTTCGGTGTGAACTCGGTGCCGTCTACCGCCGCGCGGCGACCTGCTACCAAGTCCTCGGTGCCGGCGACGCCTGCGCCCGATACCGCCTGATATGTTGAGTAAACAACACGCTTGATACCGTAATGTTTGTGCAACGGGCAAAGCGGCAACATTGCCTGAATGGTGGAGCAGTTGGGGTTTGCAATAATACCGTTGTGTTTAAAAGCGTCATCGGGGTTGACCTGCGGCACAACGAGCGGAACATCGTCATGCATACGCCAGTAGGAACTGTTGTCGATGACAACACAGCCTTTTTTAGCGGCTATAGGCGCATAAATTTCGCTTGCCTTTGCGCCTGCGGAAAACAGTGCGACATCAAAGCCTTCGTCAAAGCTATTTTCATTTAATTCGCGCACTGTATAGCTGTCGCCTAAAAAATCTACTGTGCTTCCGGCACTTCTCGCCGAGGAAAACAGTGCGTACTGTGCGTCCGGTATGTTGTACTCCGCAAGTACCTTTAAAAATGTGCGACCAACCATACCTGTTGCGCCGACTACCGCTATCTTTACTGCCATTGTGAAAATCTCCTTTTGTGTGAACGCCTTTTACTGTTGTATTATCAATGTCAACAACTTAAGCGGACAAATATTTTTTTACTTCCCCCTGCCGACGGCATGGGGAAGTAAACGGGAATGTTTCCCTAAGTTGTTGGCCTTGGTTACATTATTGCAAAACGATCGATTTTGATGTATAATGTCAATACAAATAGATTATATGGGATACGGACAATTGAGTTTATTCTCTCGTGTACCCACTCCTTAATATATAATATCAAGTTTATGAACAATTTGCAAGGGTTAGACTGTTGAAAACTAAAGATTTTTTTTACGAACTGCCACCGGAACTTATTGCCGACACCGCGGCAGAACCGCGTGATGCCTCGCGCCTTTTGGTACTTGACCGCCTTTTGGGCGAAATTACACACGGTGTTTTCAGTGATGTGGCGGACTTTTTAACACCGGACGATGTACTGGTTGTCAACAACTCAAAAGTCCTGCCGGCACGACTGCTGAGCAAACTTTCCACCGGCGCTGAGTGTGAGATACTGCTGTTGCGTGAGCACAAGCGCAATGTGTGGGAGTGCCTTGTGCGCCCCGGAAAAAAACTGCGACGCGGCAGACAGGTGGTGTTCGGTGACGGCGCACTTGTGGCGACAATAGAGGAGGTGCTCGCTGACGGTAACAGGTATGTGAGCTTTATGGCGCGGGACGGCGATGTCATGGGGGCTTTTCACAAGTTCGGACGTATGCCGCTACCACCTTACATAAAAAACAGCGGAAGTGATGATACACGGTATCAAACCGTCTACGCAAAGCATCTCGGCAGTGCCGCCGCACCGACAGCCGGTCTTCACTTTACCGAGCAACTGCTACAAAAACTGGAGCAAAAGGGGGTCAAGCGCGCCGAGGTGACACTGCATGTCGGACTTGGAACCTTTCGCCCGGTGGAGGCGGAGGAGGTAAGCGACCACGTCATGCACAGCGAGTGGTATTCCGTCGATGAAGTAACCGCCGAGCTACTAAACAAAACAAAACAAAACGGTGGCAGGATAGTTGCTGTCGGTACAACGGCGGCGAGGACGCTGGAGGGCCTTTACAGGGCAAAGGGTAGGCTATGCGCCCACAGCGGCGAGACGGATATCTTTATAACTCCGGGATGTGAGTTTAACGTTGTCGATGCGCTCATAACAAATTTTCATCTGCCACAGAGCACCTTGCTCATGCTGGTAAGCGCTTTTGCAGGCAGTGAAAACATAAAACGCGCATATGAGATTGCCATTGAGAAGCGGTATAGATTTTACAGTTTCGGCGATGCGATGTTCATAAAGTAGGAGAGAGCAACATGTTAAAAATAATTAAAACGGACGGTTTGGCGCGCCGCGGCGAACTGACAACGCGCGACGGCACGGTGCAAACACCTGCCTTTATGAATGTGGCGACAGCGGCGGCGATAAAAGGCGGACTTTCCGGCGACGATCTTGCGCAGATAGGCTGTCAGATTATGCTGTCCAACACCTACCATCTGCACATAAGGCCTGGTGATGATATTGTGCGCGACATGGGCGGTTTAAAAGGGTTTACCGGCTGGCGCGGTGTGACGCTTACCGACAGCGGCGGTTTTCAGGTTTTTTCGCTCGCCGGATTGCGCAAGATAACGGAGCAGGGGGTGACATTTGCCTCCCACGTCGACGGCCGGCGCATCTTTATGGGGCCGGAAGAGAGCATGGATATACAAAAAAACCTCAACGCCACCATTGCAATGGGTTTTGATGAGTGCGTGGAAAATCCGGCGAAGTACGACTATGCAAAGGCCTCCAGTGCGCGCACACTCAGGTGGTTGCGGCGTTGTCTTGACCACCACGCGGCGATACACGCAGATATAGAGCCGTCCAATCGACAACTGCTGTTTGGCATAAATCAGGGTGCGTGTTATGCCGATTTGAGGGTGGAAAACGCAAAGCGGCTCACCGAGATGGAGTTTGACGGCTTTGCTGTGGGCGGACTTGCCGTCGGGGAACCGGCACCGGTCATGTACGAGATGATAGACACCGTCCTGCCATACTTTCCACAGCAAAAAATACGCTATCTCATGGGGGTGGGCACACCGGCGAACATCATCGAAGCGGTAAAGCGCGGCATCGACCTTTTCGACTGCGTTATGCCCTCGCGCAACGCACGGCACGGTCACCTTTTTACGGACGAGGGGGTCATAAACCTAAACAACGCAAAATACGCGCGAGACAGCGCCCCGATAGAGGAGGGGTGCGGCTGTCCCACCTGTCGCGGTTACAGCAGGGCATACATACGACATCTTTTGCGCGCCAAAGAAATTTTAGGTTTAAGGCTTGCAACAGCGCACAATTTATGGTATTATAATCACCTGATGGGTAAAATACGCTCCGAGATTGAACAAGGCACATTTGCAAAGTTTGCCGCGGAAAATGTCGAGAAGTTAAGTCGGCGAATTTAACCATTAAATAAAATAGTAATTGATGGAGAACAACATGGAATATGCAATTTTTCTAAGTGCCGCGGACACGGCTCAAGATCCCTTGACGATGATACTAAGCTTTGCACCGTTTGTGGTTGTACTTGTAGCGATGTACTTTATACTGATAAGACCACAGCGCAAAAAGGAAAAGGCAACGCAGGACATGCGCTCGAAACTTGAGGTGGGTGACACCGTTGTAACGATAGGCGGCATTGTCGGCTTTGTTGTCAGCATCAAGGATGATACGGTGCTCGTCGAGACCGGCGCTGACAAGATGAAGATGCGTTTCAAAAAGTGGGCGATAAACGAGGTCGAAAAACAAAAAACAGAATAGTACCGTCATAAATAATACAATACCTCCATAATATGAAGTATACAGCTTCTTTTGGAGGTATTTATGTTTAGAAACAGTATTAAGTCCCGCGCGGACGGCGGCGGTCTTGCAATTCCCGTGGTCGTCTCGGTGCTGGGCAGTGCAGTGGTACTGCTGTTGATGCTTGCACTGTGCTCATTTTTAGCGACGATGGTTGACATGCCGCAAAACGTTATAACGCCGCTTGCCACAACCTGCATTGCCATTGCCGCTTTTATCAACGGACTTATATTTTCGGGTATACTCGGCAAAAACGGTATGGTTTCGGGTGCAATTATCGGATTTGTCATGTTTGCACTGCTACTTGCCGTCGCGCTTATATACGATTTATCGGAGTTTACGGCGGCAGGGTTTATAAAACTTTTACTGTTGATACTTGCCGGCGCATTCGGCGGTTTTTGCGGTGTGACACTGAAAGAAAGGGGCTTTGGTAGAAAAAGACGATGAAATATAAAGAGGCATTAAATATAATCCACAGCAAGCAACGTTTTGGCTCGGTACCGGGACTTAAGGCAATAAGCGCCCTGCTGTGTGAGCTTGGCAATCCGCAAGACCATTTAAAATTCGTACATGTTGCCGGCACAAACGGTAAAGGATCTACGACGAAATTTCTGTCCTCGGTGCTGTGTACCGCCGGATACAAAACCGGCATGTACATATCACCCTATGTCGTCAACTTCCGTGAACGTTTTCAAATAAACGGCAAAATGATGCCAAAAAAGGTGCTGTGCGAACTGCTTGAAGAAACAGAGCGTGCCGCCGAGACAGCGGCACAGAAATGCGGCCGCCCTGCCACCGAGTTTGAGATTTTAACCGCAATAGCCTTGCTGTGGTTCTACCGCAGTCATTGTGATATCGTCTGCTTTGAGGTCGGACTTGGCGGCCGTTTGGATGCCACAAACGTGATACCATCCACCGAAGTTGCGATAATAACCTCGATAGGACTTGACCACACCGAGCAACTGGGGGACACGCTTGCAAAGATAGCCGCTGAAAAAGCCGCGATAATTAAACCGGGTTGCAGTGTGATATGCTATCCAAAACAGGCAAAGGAGGCGCGCAAGGTTATCGAGACCGCTGCGGCATCGCACAAATGTGGCTTTATCATGCCAAAGCTGTTTGAACTCAACATTTTAAGCCAAAGCCTGCACGGCAACGAGTTTATATACAAAAACGAACGCTACAAGATAAAACTTGCAGGACAACATCAGATATTCAACGCGCTATGTGCAATAGAGTGCATATTTGCGCTGAGGGCGCGCGGCTATACCGTGCCTGACGAGGCGCTACGGCACGGCCTCAACGAGGTCACATTTGCGGCACGTATAGAAATACTGTGCGAGCAACCGCTTGTAATCATCGACGGCGGCCATAACATGGAGGGCGTACAGTCACTGACCGACACATTGAAACTGTCGGGACTCAAGAGGCTCAATCTTGTTATGGGTGTGCTGGGCGACAAACCGGTCAAGGATATGCTGTGTGGTTTAAAACCTTATGTCGGAAGTATGTACACTGTCACGCCGGACAACCCCCGCGCGATGACAGCACAGCAACTGGCACAGCTCGCCGCCGAACAGGGCATAGAGGCCACCGCATGCAAAAGCACAAAAAAGGCAGTCAAAGCGGCAATGTCACATGACGGCGACGGAATGCTGGTCGCAGGGTCACTTTACCTTGCCTCAGAGGTGCGCGAAGTGGTGCTTAAGGTTTTGTAGCATGTTGAGTGTTATACAGTCACATCTTAACGTCTAGTCTTAACCTTTACCAAAAATGCAACTAAGACAGTTACGGCTACCAAAATTATGTTGCTCGGAATTATGTCATGTATCAGCTTTAATAACCTTGCTGTTTCAAGGACTAGGGCCTCGGGAAGATTAAAAGAAATATTTGCTGAAAAAGCAATGAGTAAGACGACGAAATTAGTAAGTGAAAAGCAACCGATCAATCCGACCATTGTCAAAACTTTGCCTAATTTTGCTTTTCTGAATAACAAATCAACAAGCAGAATACATGATGATACACTAGCGTAAGATATGAAAATTTTTGTAATTAGGTATCTCTAACGGGGAAAAGCTATAGCTATCGATACTCGCTACAACTGCAAGTGGGAAAGCTGCTTACCCCTAAGCTGATTAAATATATTAGTACCCAATCCAGTCTTTTCATAAGTTACCTTATTAAAACAGTTATCAGATATACTTTTGCATGCTTTAGCAAAAAACTTTTTACAATCGACAGCATTTACTATATTTTTCAAAACAAAAACTTTATGATATAAACAGTCTATGTGAATATCGTAAAGTTTTTTTATTTGTGCAAAGGAGTTTTAATAATGTGTGATGTTGAATTCGCACGCACCGGCGACACGCTTACCGTCTACTTAAAAGGGGAAATTGACCACCACACCGCTAAAAGTTTAAGTCACTGCATCGACAGCGAGATTTACGGCAACAGTCCTGAGCACTGCATCATGGATTTTACCGGTGTTGGGTTTATGGATTCATCCGGAATAGGGCTTATTTTGGGACGACATCGCCTGCTTGCCGTGTCCTCAAAGTCGCTGAGTGTGCAGGGTGTCGGCGGTCAGATAGAAAAGGTGCTTGCAATTGCAGGTATATCAAAAGCAGTAGAATATTCAGGAGGAAGTGCAAAATGAAGATACGAAACAGCGCAAGGATAACCTTTGTAAGCAAAAGCGTTAACGAGGCGTTTGCGCGCAGTGTGGCTGGTGCGTTTTGCACTCAACTCGACCCCACTATAGAACAGATATCTGACATAAAAACTGCTGTTTCGGAGGCGGTGACCAACTGCATTGTGCACGGATATCCCGACAGCATCGGCAAAATCGTCATGGCGATGGACATACTGGAGCCGGGGACCGTTCGCATAACGATAACCGACCGCGGTAAGGGTATCGAGGACGTAAAGCAGGCAATGGAGCCGATGTTTACAACCGGCAACCGTGACGAGCGCGCCGGTCTGGGTTTCGCTGTTATGGAAACGTTTACCGACAGGTTACGTGTAACCTCTAAACCCGGCAAAGGCACACGCGTCACTATGACTAAAAAGATAGAACATGTTTAACTTACATAACCAAAAGGCGCAAAGAGACGAGTTTATTGAGAGCAATCTCGGGCTTGTCCACTCGCTTGCGGTGCGGTTTAAAGGGCGCGGGGTGGAGTATGAAGAGCTGGTAGCCGCAGGCAGTGTGGGGCTAATCAAGGCGGTGGACAGGTTTGAAGAGGAAAGGGGTCTTTGTTTTTCAACATATGCCGTACCTGTTATTCTCGGCGAGATAAAAAAGATATTCCGCGACGGCGGCACCGTAAAGGTCAGCCGCAGTTTAAAGGAGCTGTCGCTAAAGGTCAACCATGCACGAAGCACAATGAGCGCCAAAACCGGTCAAGAGCCGACCATAGCACAGCTTGCCGAGCACCTTGGTGTGAGCGCAGATGACGTGAGCGAAGCGATATGTGCTTCGCAACCGGCGCTGTCGCTGTCGCCGGTGTACGACGGCGAAAAGGACAGCAAGGAGATAGATGTCCCTGTCAGCGGAGAAGAGGTCGGACTAGAGGACAAAATCGCACTGAAAGAAGTGCTGTCAAAGATGGCGCCGGAGCAACGACAGCTTATTGTCTTGCGCTACTATCAAGGTAAAACGCAAAGCGAAACGGCAAAGGTGCTTGGCACAACACAGGTGCAGGTATCAAGGATGGAGCGCAGAATATTAAAGGCGATACGCTGTGAGATGCTCATGTGACACTGTGGGTCAACACCGTAAGACGGCTTTTTAGCTTTAAGATTTCAACCTGATTTCAAAAACAGCGCCGTTATCACTGTTTAACAAGCGAATATTGCCATCCATCTGCTCTATTGCAGTTTTGACGATGGAAAGTCCCAGACCATAATTGCCGTCTTTGCCCTTGTAAAATCTTTCAAAAATGTGCTCTTCATCATTCTTTGAAACACCGGTTCCGTCATCCTCGACGTAGATGAGAACAGAATCTTGCTCTACAACGTTTACGGTTACGGTTGTTTGGGCATGACGCAGCCCATTGGCAATAAGGTTCACTACCGCCTGCCGTAACAACTCAGGGCTGAAGGTGGCATATATAGTTTGCTGTAAAAAGTTTGCTGATAAGGTTTTTCCTGTTTTGGATGCCACACCCTGCATGGACTCGATTATTTCTGCAAGATACTCGGTGAGGTTGCTGTATTGCAATGTTGACTCGGTGTCATAGTTTTCAAGCCTCACCAACGTCATAAGCTCGTCCACAATATCGGTTAATCGCTGTGTTTCATTGATGATAATCTTTGTCGCTACACTTTCGCTAAAAACTCCCTCTTTTAACCCCTCGGCATAACCTTGTATACTCATCAGCGGTGTACGCAGCTCATGCGATGCGTTGTGCAAAAATGTCTTTTGAGCTTTGTCATAGTTGTAAATCCTATCGCTCATGATATTTATCTCCCTTGTCAATTCGCACAGCTCGTCACTGCTTTTTTCAACGTTAAGGCTTGTGACCTCATGTGTTTTGAGTTGTTTTATAGTTTTTGTGATCCTACCGATTGGGGTTGCAATGCCCTTTGCAAGCTTGTTAGATATGAAAATAAATATGATTATCGACACAAATGATATCAATAAAAGTATCAGGTTGATTGTATCAACAAAGCCGTCGACAAAATACCCTACCGAAATGTAAATCATATGTTCGTCACCAGATAAGGCGAAACCATCTACCTCCACCGCATTATAATATTGCCCGTCGATATAGTAGGATACAATTGCCCCAACCTCGACTGTTGCCAGTAGGTCAATCGCTTTGTTTATGGCCTCATCGGTAAGATTTACATGAGAGGGAGGTGGCTTCATGTATGTGCTGTCTTGCACATAAATAGCAGTGATATTTTCACTTGTTACCATGAAATTTGCCATTTGAGGGCGGCCGTGCTGCCTGTCATCTAACTCGGGATAATCGTTTAAGTTTATCTCAATCCGATCAACCGTTTTAAGCAGTTCTGCTTTTGCCTGCTCGTAGGAGTAAAATGTTACCGTCACATTGAAAATCACAATGATAATAAGCTGCATAACTATTATCATCCCGACATACGGCCTTGATATTTTCTGCCTGATAGAACTCATCTAATATTGCTCCCCAAACTAAATAGTAGGATTTCTTTACGGTGATTTTATCGTATTTCGGCGTCAAAAAACCGCTTTTAATGCATGTAGTATTAAAAAGAACCTTTACCTTGAACTTCGGGCAAAATTCCTCGCCAATATTTACCCACAATTTAATTTGGGGAGCAATTGTCTGTCTCCAGCTTAAATCCAAATCCCCAAAGGGTCGTTACTTTGACGGTCGTGTATAAAAGTTTTTTTCGCAGACGCTTTAACACATCATCCGTCACTCGTGTGTCGACCTCGTTGTCAAAACCCCAGACATTTTTCAACAGCTCCTCCCTTGTTACCGCTCTTGTGCTGTTGCCGAACATATACACGAGCAGGTCAAATTCGGTCGGGGTTAAATCAAGCGTCGTCTCCCCAGCCGTTGCGTTTCGCATATCGGTGTTGAGTTTTATGTCACCATATGATAGTATACCTGTCCAGACCGGGGCGTGCTCAAGTTCAATGCGCCGAAATATTGCCTTAACCCTTGCAACAAGCTCCATCGGCGAAAACGGCTTTATGAGATAATCATCGCTTCCCATTGTTATGCCGGTAATTCTGTCAAGCTCACTGTCGCGTGCCGAAACTATTATTATAGGTACGTTGTGCGTGCGTCTTAAGGTGTTGCAGACGGTAAGCCCATCCGTACCGGGCATCATGACATCTAAAATGACAAGGTCGGCAGGTTG
>CAYJFU010000009.1:22950-44515 GCA_964369445.1 uncultured Oscillospiraceae bacterium
TACTAAACCTTTGTAAAAGCTCGGCACCTGTGGGAAAAGCCTCGGTTTTATACCCCTCTTTTTTCAAAAAGCCGGTGATAATATCCCTTATATTCTGTTCGTCATCCGCAATGTATACTATTTTACTCACTTTAACCCTCACATGCTCTTTATACCTATAATTATACTTTTTATGTTTTAGCTGTCAATACATGACTTAAGTATGGGGCGGCGAATCAACGCTACATTATATTCCCGTCTACAATTCTGATAACACGCTGCGAGTGTTTTGCTATCTCCGCGTCGTGCGTAATCATAACTATCGTGTGGCCGATGGAGTGTAGATGTTCGAACAATTCCATCACTTCCTCGCCTGTCTTTTGGTCGAGCGCACCTGTTGGCTCGTCCGCTAGAAGTATTGCAGGCTGCGTACAAAGTGCCCTTGCGATGGCAACACGCTGTTGTTGACCTCCTGAAAGCTCGGACGGACGGTGTTTTAATCGCTCGCTAAGCCCGAGCATTTCTATCGTCGGTGTGGCAACATCAAGTGCTTTTTTGTGCGACATTCCTCTTGCAAGCAGTGGCATAATTATGTTTTGGCAGGCATTGTATGTCGGTATCAACTGATAACGCTGGAATATAAATCCAATCTTTTCGTTGCGTATTTTAGTAAGAGCCTCACCTTTTTTCTTGTGAACCGGCACGTCGGCAAGGTAATATTCCCCCTCGTTGCACACATCCATGCACCCTATTATGTTCATGAGGGTGGATTTTCCACTGCCCGAGGGGCCAAGCACTGCAACAAACTCGCCCTCTTGTACCGCAAAATCAACAGATTTCAGCACCGTTAAATCCTCAGCACCTGTTTTGTAACGCTTGACAATCCCATTCATTTTAATCATTTTGCTAACCCAATATGTTTACGGCGGTTATGTTGTCCTCCTCGTCGAGGGTGATGCTTATATACATATCCTGCGTTATCTGCGAAAATGTCATCTCGGTGCCGAACTGTGTCACCGGCGTGCCGACGGGTATGTTGTATGTTTTAGTTTCGCCGGTTAAGGTAATGAGCTCGGAGTAGTCGGTGCCCTCGCCTGCCATACCGCCGCCGGAAGCCATACCTTCACCGGTTGGACGCTGTGCACCCTCCGGCATCTCACCGCCCTCGCCACGCTGTCCGCCTTCACCCTCCGGCATTTCCCCACCTTCGGGTCGCTCAAAACCTTCCGGCATCTCACCATCTGTGGGCTGCTGTGCGCCCTCCTGTTCGGAGCCGTCCTGTGGCATGTTTCCACCGCCACCCATAGCGCCGCCTTGCATTTCGCCAACCTCTATAGTGACCTCATTGCCGAGCATCTCGGTTACAAGTCCGACCGTCTGATTACCGTTCCTTGCCGGCTGACCCTGCCCGTCGCCGGTAGAGCCGTCAACTCCCCCTTGCGCTGAGTCTGGGGTTGCCTGTGTTTCAGTTGAGCAGGCGCTCATTGTTGCAACTAATAGTATTGCCAAGAGTAGTGTTAGTGTCTTTTTCATGATTTTCTCCTTTAACTATCGTAGGTGTAGTAAAGCTTAAATGTAGCTTACTCGTTATTAAGTGCATCTATCGGTATCAAATTGGACGCCTTCCATGCCGGATAAAAGCCAAACAGTGTGCCTGTCAGCAGAGCGAATGAAAACGCTAAAATTATTGACGGGGCTGTCATGACGACCGTCATGTCGGTATATTCCATAAGCGGCATTATTCCAAAGCTTAAAAGCACACCGAGCGCACCGCCGAGGAAGCCAATCATCGCCGCTTCCGTTAAAAACAGCATCAGTATATCACGTTTTTTCGTGCCGAGGGATTTCAATATTCCTATTTCCTTGGTGCGTTCCTTGACCGACACAAACAGCACGTTCATGATGCCTATACCGCCCACCACAAAGACGATCACAGCAACCGCAAGTAGCAGTATGGAAAGGGTCGTTGCGGATTGCATGGCGGCGTCCATCGTAGCACCGGCATCCTCAATGGTGTAGGTGCCGTCGGGGTTTGACTGTGTTAGCACTAACTCAATGTTTTGTATAACCTCGGGTACTGCGTTAACATCGGTGGCAAGCACTGAAATCTGAGGGGAGGTGTTACGCTCCAGCAGGTACTTGTCCGCTGTCGAGTAAGGCATAAAAACACTATCGTCCGGATTGACGCCGGACACAACCGTACCCATCTGTGACAGCACCCCGTTTACCACATAGGTGCGACCATCTATCTCGATTTTACTGTCATACGCAAGCTGTATCGAACCGAATATCTCAGCGGCAACATTATAGCCAAGTATAACGCACCGCGTCTCATTTTCTTCGTCGAGGTCGGTGATGAAGCTTCCGACGAGGGGGGTTAAGTTTGAAATCTGTGCGTACTCACTCTGCGTGCCCACCACCTCAAAGGTTAAGGCTTCCTCTAAATCCCCTCCGAGCACATCACTCTCCACTGTTGCGAATATTGCACCGGTGGCTATATCCGGTACAAAAAAGAGTATCTCTTCAAGGCTTTGTTCGCTGAGCATTGCTGAGTCGCCAGTCGGAAGACGTGTGGAGGTAGTACTTCCACCGCTCTCGCCTCGCGAACCTCCGCCACCGCCGGATGGCATAGCCCCACCGCTCGGCATTCCACCGCTCGGCATACCTCCCATGCCGCCCATCATGTCACTCGTTCCACCGGAGGACACCGTAACCGTGCCGGCGTTTAGCGTTTTAAATTGCTCTGCCACATCCTGCTGACCTCCCTCGCCGATGGCTATAACAAGCACGATGGTTGCTGCACCCACTATAATTCCGAGTGAGGTTAAAAACACCTTAAACTTGTTTTGTCTAAGATTGATGCCCACAAGGCGCATTATCTCACTAAGCCGCATTCTGTGTCACCGCGCTTTCTATAATAACTGTGTCGCCCTCAGTAAGCCCTGATACAATCTCCACGTCAAAGCCGTCTGAAAAGCCGGTTTGCACCTCTACCTTTTCTATTTCACCGCTCTGTGTAAGCCTTTGAACATACTGCTTGCCGTCCTCGGTTATCAAGCATTTGTTGGAAATTACAAGTGCATCGACGACCTGTTTTTCTACAAAGGTAACATCAGCTGTCATGCCCTGATATATGACCATATCCTCAAAAGCGGATATGTAGCATATCATTGTGACGGTATAGTTGACTGAACTTTGCATACCTGCCGACGGAGTTATGGAAATGTTGTCCACCTCGGACGGCAGTACAAAGTCGTCATAGGCATCGAAAATAATATTCACCGGCATACCAACCTCTATGTCGGCTATGTCCTCCTGCGGAATACTTACGCTGACATACACCATGTCGCTTTCCGCTATGTTGGCAACCTCGGTATCCGCATGCAACTCATCACCGGCAGAAGCTACCGTCATAACGTACCCATCGATAGGGGAGATGACGCTTCCGTCGGTTGCAATCGCCGTCAGCATATCAAGCTCCAGTTGAAGCTCGTCCACGGTAGCCTGCGCCGTTGCCACACTGTTGTTGGTGCTGTCCACGGTGTAGTTATACTCTGCACCCGCATTGTTGTAGTTTTGGATGCTGGTCTCGTATGTTGAAAGCAGTTCTACGCGCTTAAGCTCCATCGAGGCGGCATAGTTGTCACGCTCGGTATATTTATTCGCGAGGTCGGCATTTGCCTGCGTGGTGGAGGTTTGCAACTTTGTTATTTCGGTGTTGGCGGTGTCTATCGTCTGTTTTGCCGCCGCGTCAATAGCCGTAATGCTATCGTAAGTTGTGATTATTGCAAGCTGTTCGGGGGTTAGCAACGTCAAATCGGTTTTATCAACAGCCCCGTAAAGTGCCGTTAACTCCGCCTGCGTTAACACGTTCGAAAGACCTGCGTTTTGGGAGTAGTTCGTCAGCTCCTGCAAAATTTTAGCCTGTGCATCAGCTGTGGCGGCGGTGATGCCGGCTTGCAGTGCCGTTATCTGTTCGCTGTTGGTTACAAGCTGGGTTTCAAGCGAGGATATTTCTGTTAGTATTGTGTTGTATCCGCTTTCAAGCTCGGCAACCCCAAGGTTATAAACCGTTTGGGCACTGTTGCCGGTTGCGATGTCCTTATCATAATTTTGCTCTGCCGTTAAACTCTGGCTAGAAGCGGTGAGCTGTGCCTCCTCCAGCTTGAGCTGTGCCTGCTCCAGTGCATTTTCCGCTTCCTCATACAGTTCATCAAAAACCTGAAGGTCGATGGTGGCTATAACGTCGCCCGCCGAAATAAACTCTCCCGGTTTTACTAAAATGTCCGACACGGTGGTGTCAAAGGGCACTGTGACGGCGGTAGACACTAGTGTGGCACTACCCATTTCGGTAACGCCAACAACAATATCGGAGCGAGTTACCGTCTCCTCCATATAGCTGTTTTGTGAATTTTCGTCACCGCTTGTACCTTGCACCTGCCCATAAATGTTGAAAAGCATAGTGCCGCTCACCGCAATTATACACAATCCGCCTATGGACAAAAAGATTTTTTTGCGTGCAATAAGCAAACCCACAAAACTTGAAAGTTTTTGTTTTAACATTGTTGTTCCTCCTGTTGCCTAAATAGGTGCTGTTAAGTTAAAATGAATGTAATATCATAACACGCTTGAAAATACAGCTTCTTGTTTGCTTTTTCTCCTGCCGTAGGGGGGAGAAAAAGACAACGATACTTTTTCATATTAAGCTAACAAATCCCTTTAACAGCATTATATATCAAAGGCTTTTGGAAATACAACGGACAGAATGTGGCAAATATGTGGCAAGTTTTTATTGCCTGAGTTTTTTGTTTTTTAGCCAATAAAATGTCCGAATACTCTCCCGCCACCGACAGGAAGAATATTCGGACACTGTTATAAATCAACGCGGTATTGCTACCTCGGTAAAGTTGCAAACTTCATTCAGAATCACTCAAAAATCACAGCGACCTTGCCGCAATCGCCACTTGCCATAAGCGCGTATGCCTGCTCTGACTTATCAAGAGGGAAGGTGTGCGTGACAAGTTTGTCAGGGTGTATACCCCAACGCTCTATGCGCTCGACAAGCTCCTCCATTCGCCAAATGCTTGTCACCCAGCTGCCGTAAATTGTCTTTTGTCCGTGAATTATATCGGGGCTGGGGTTAAAGTTGCAGGTGCCTCCCTCGCCGACAAAGGCGATTTTGCCCCACTGTCTGCTTGCTCTTACCGCGAGCTGTCTGCCGGCATCACTTGCGGAACAGTCGATTGCGCGCTCGACACCGTGCCCGCCAGTTGCGGCGAGTATATCATTTAACGTCTGTTCACCGGGTGTAAATGCCAAGTCAACAAGTCCGAGCGACTTTGCAAGTTCTATGCGCTTTGCGTTCATTTCAACACCGATGAGCTTTTGTGCGCCCATTGCCTTTGCAAGCATCAGTGCCGCAAGACCCACAGGCCCCAGACCGACCACAAGCACCGCATCGTTGCCGCACACACCGATCTTTTCTATAGCCTCGTACACCGTGCCAAAACCGCAGGCTATCTGTGCGCCGTCTATATAGCTCAGACTGTCCGGCAGTGCGACAAGGTCCTTTTCCTCGGCTAGGATGTAAGGTGCCATTCCGCCGTTGCGTTGCCAACCGTATGCGGCGCGGTGCTCACTGGTGCAGGATATCTGATAGCCACGACGGCAGTCGTTGCAGACACCGCAACCGGATATGTGGTATATTATCACCCTGTCGCCCTTTTTAAACCGTTTAAGCCCCGGTCCCTCCTCGACGATTATGCCGCACGGCTCATGGCCGGCTATCATGCCGGGGATGTACCCCTCGGCACCTTTGCCGGTGTGCTCGCGGTAGATACAGCGTATATCACTGCCGCAAATGGTCGATGCCATCGTTTTCACTAACACCTGTCCGTGCCCCGGTGTCGGTATGTCAATTTCCTTCAGCACCACAGTACTGTTGCCCGGAAGTGTCGCGCCTGTCATTTTTTTGCTCATTTTCATACCTCATTTAATATATTCGTAGGTTAACTGACTATGTGCTTATAAATCCTTTTTCATCCCACAGATCGCGGTAATCGTTTGCCCCCGGCCATAAAAATACCTGACCTTTGACAAGTCGACAACCTTTATCACTATGTTTTAACCGTAACATCTCCTGCGCTGTAAAATCCGCAAGTGACAGGCAGTCAAAATTGCTTTTTATATTTTGCTCTTGAGTGGCAAACGGTATGGGTATCTGTCCGTTTTGAAGTGCCCATTTTATACAAACCTGTGCCGGTGTTATATCGTACTTGGCCGCAAGTTCGACAACAACATCAAGGGTTACATCCGTTACATCATCCGGTGTTTTGTCGCGATTTGGACGGTTTGGGGAGCCGAGCGGGCAGTAACCTATTGACTTTATGCTTTTTTCGGTGCAATAGTCGAACAATGCAGTGTTTTGAAATGCCGGGTGCATCTCCATCTCGTGAGCATACGGTTGTATTTCACACAGTGGCAACACCGCTTGAAATTTTGGGATTGTCATGTTTGACATGCCTATATGTCGGGCTAACCCCTGCTTTTTTAGCTGTTCCATCTGCCGCCACACCACCATAAATTCCTCGGCAAAAAACGGTCGAGCCTCGGGGTTGCGTGCATCGCCGTCACAGCCGGGTGCGTGATAGTTGGGGAAAGGCCAGTGCACGAAATAAAGGTCGATGTAGTCAAGGCGCAGATCCGCAAGCGATTTTTTGCACGAGGTTATAACCTCGCCCTCACCGTGCATGTCGTTCCATACCTTTGAGGTGATAAAAAGCTCCTCTCGGGTGAAGCGTCCCTGTGCAACAGCTTTTGAAAACACTTCACCTATCTCATGCTCGTTGCCGTAGACCGATGCACAGTCAAACATGCGAAAGCCGATGTCGACAGCACGATTGACAGCACACTTTACCTGCTCTGCATCGTACCTATCGGAACCGAACGTTCCGAACCCGATTTTTGGTATGTCCATAATACCTCCGTTCAGTATTTAAAGCGTTGTGTACAAAATTTGCTCAGTTCAATTTGCGTCAACATTATTTACATTATAGCAGTTTGCAAACATTTTGCAATAAAAAAGATTTGTAAATTATGTGCTTTTCTAATTTTCAAAAACATCTATATCAACAGTTGTTTTTTTTACCCGTTTGCGTTACAATTAAAAACAGATGTGCTTTAGCCACTCAATATCAGCAAATTAGGTAAACACTCCGTTTACTCCCACCACCGGCGGCAGGGGGAGTAAACGAAAAGCCATGCGTAAGCGTTTACTTGTTGGCATTGATTAACTCTTACACGTTTTAGTTTTTTTATTAATACGCTACAAAGGGTATAAAATGTTAAGTGAAACCTCAACCAAGGACAGCAGTTTTCTTGCGACTGCGCCACTGTTGCCGCTGTTTTTCAAGTTGTCGATACCAACCATCACCGCACAGATGATAAACATGCTGTACAACATAGTGGACAGGATGTTTATAGGGAGAATACCTGAGGTCGGAGCGCTTGCGCTTACCGGTGTGGGCGTCTGCCTGTCGATAATATTAATTATAACCTCATTTTCGTCGCTTTTGGGTTTTGGCGGTGCACCGCTGGTATCCATCTATCTCGGCAAAGGGGAAAAACCCTCGGCGGAGCAGGTGCTCGGCAACTGCTTTTCGACCTTGGTTATCGCCTCGGTCGTATTGACAGCGGTGACGCTTGTCTTTTCCGAAGAGTTGCTACTGCTGTTCGGTGCAAGCGCCGACACGATAGGTTACGCAAAAGAATACCTCAACATCTACGCGATCGGTACGCTTTTTGTGCAACTATCGATGGGCTTAAACTATTTTATATCGGCACAAGGGTTTGCACGCGTCAGTATGGTAACGATTTTAATAGGTGCGGTTGTCAACATAGCGCTTGACCCACTGTTTATCTTTGTACTTGATATGGGGGTTGGCGGTGCGGCGCTTGCAACAATCATTTCGCAAGGTCTGTCAGCGTTGTTTGTAGTGGGGTTTTTGTTGAGCCGCCACTCCGATTTAAAGATAAAACTGCGGTATATGCGCCCTAAACTGAAGGTGGTTATGTCTTGCGTTTCGCTCGGTTTTTCACCCTTTGCTATGCGCGTAACCGAGAGCTTGTGTATTATAAGCTTCAACTATTCATTGCTGAAGTACGGCGGTGATATCGCCGTCGGCGCAATGACTATATGCAATTCAGCCATGCAGTTGATTGTTCTTCCGCTTCACGGTCTGGCACAGGGTGCGCAACCAATAAGCGGTTACAACCTTGGCGCAGGCAACCTTGACAGGGTTCGACAAACATTTAAAATACTTGTTGTCACATGTTTAGCGTTTTCTGTTGCAATGTGGCTAAGCATAATGGTTGTGCCGCAGGCATTTATCTTCATGTTCACCGATGATCCGGCGCTGGCACAATATACGCGCACCGCTTTACGCGTTTACATGGCAGGGACACTGGTGACAGGAATACATGTAGCTTGTCAAATGTCGTTTTTGGCTATCGGTTGTGCCAAAGAATCCGCTATAGGTGCATTCTTTCGCAAATTTGCCGTGCTAATACCGCTTATTTTTATTTTGCCCAATTTTTTTGCCGATGAAGATAAGGATATGGCTGTGTTTTTAGCAGAACCGTTCACCGATATAACGGCAACACTGTTCACTGCCATACTGTTTGCTTACAAGTACAAGCAGATGCTGGGGCAGAAAAAGTAATATGTATTTCCAATAACCGCAAGTGCCAATACGAAAGGAATAAAAATTTGAGTTCAATCACCAAAAAAAACGACAGCAACTTTCTGGCAACAGCACCACTTGTGGGTTTGTTTTTCAAGATGTCCATTCCTACCATAACCGCACAGCTTATAAACATGCTTTATAACCTTGTAGACAGGATGTACATCGGCCGCATTGAGGGAGTTGGAGCGCTTGCACTGACAGGCGTGGGTGTTTGCTTCCCCATCATTATTATAATAACGGCGTTCGCGTCACTATTCGGGTACGGTGGTGCGCCGCGCGCCTCTATTTTTCTGGGTAGAGGAGATAAGCGTTCGGCGGAAAAGGTGCTCGGCAACAGTTTTTCCTCGTTACTTATCATTGCCGCGGTGGTGACGACGGTGACACTGCTGTTCAGCGAGCGGTTACTACTGCTGTTTGGTGCAAGCGGCGAAACTATCGGTTACGCGACGGACTACCTTAACATTTATGCGCTTGGCACCGTTTTTGTCCAACTTGCGCTCGGACTTAACTCCTTTATAACGGCGCAAGGTTTTACACGCACCAGTATGCTCACGATACTCATCGGCGCGGTGACAAACATAATACTCGATCCCATCTTTATATTTGTACTTGACATGGGGGTTGAGGGCGCGGCACTTGCAACGGTGATATCTCAAGGACTTTCGGCGGTTTTTGTCGTAGGGTTTTTGTTAAGCGGCAACAGCAACTTGAAAATAAAACGCAAATACATGCGCCCAGACATGAGTGTTATAATGTCCTGCGCGGCACTTGGGTTTTCACCGTTTATCATGCAGATAACCGAGAGCATAACGATAATCAGCTTTAACTCGTCGCTACTGCGCTACGGTGGGGACATCGCAGTGGGTGCCATGACTGTCTGTGCCTCCGCCATGCAGCTGGTCATGCTACCACTACAGGGTCTGGGGCAAGGCGCACAGCCGATTTCGGGTTATAACTTAGGTGCCGGCAACACTGACAGGGTGCGAAAAACCTTTAAAGTACTTCTGACGGTCTGTGTAATATTCTCCGTTACCATGTGGTTGCTTATGATGACCGTGCCACAGCTTTTTGCTGTTATATTTACCGACGATGCGGCACTGATAGAATATACCAAAACGGCACTGCGCATTTATATGTTCGGCACAATATTATTCGGTGTGCAGATTTCCTGTCAGATGACCTCGCTTGCTATCGGATGCGCCAAAGAGTCCGCCGCCGCCGCGCTTATACGCAAAGTAGTGCTTTTGATACCGCTTATCTTTATACTGCCGAACTTCTTTGAGGACAAGGCGATGGCCGTTTTTATGGCAGAACCTATTGCTGATATCCTCGCAACTATATGCACCGCCACCATCTTTTTCTTTAGCTTTAGACGAGTGCTAAGACGCCGTGACGAGGAGAATTCACAATAACTTTTTTTTGTATAATACTGCGTTTGGAACAATTGCCATGGGTATTTGCTGGGTAAAAGCTATTTCTGTAAGAAATTTAGCAACTTTATGAAAAAAATGTTGTAAAACCGCAATTTAAGTGTTATAATTGTAAACATACGGAAACACGTTTGAGGGAAGAAAAGGGAGAATTTATATGAAGTCCATTAAATTCAAAATCCTGGCGCTTGCGATGTCACTTTTGCTAGTCAGCATATTGGTTGTTAGCTTTACTTCCGTGTTGAGCACCTATAACAGCACTATGTTTGCACTTGAAGAATCCATGAAGGCAACCATTGACGGCACAGCAGATATGGTTGAAACGCAACTTGGCGCATACAAAAGCATAGCGAGCCAGTTTGCTGTAGACCCTGTGCTATCACAGGAAGTGCCTGATCAGGGCAAAGAGAATGCCGACGGCAGAACACGCCAACAAGTGTTGGCTGAGATGGAAGCATATAGCGAGGAACTCAAAGCAGTGCACGGCTTTGAGTCGATAGATATTCTCGACAAAAACGGAAATGCTCTTATAGCCGGTGCCGGTGCAAACTTTGTAAGCGAGACCTTGTTCACTGTACCGCAGTCGACGGGTGAAGCCTATATTGCAGACCCTTTAATGAGTCCCCAAACCGGTCAGCTTACAATGGCGGTTACAGCTCCTATAATGCGTAACGGCTCCTTTGAAGGTGTTGCACTTTTTGCTGTCAATCCTGCTATATTCTCGGAACTTGTTTCCAGAGTTGAACTGGGCGAGGGTAGCACGACTACAGTTATAAACAGCAAAGGCATAACGATAGCTTACAATGAGATACAGTATGTGTTTGATGCATACAGCGCAACGGAGGCTGCCAAAAGCGACCCGTCGGTGCAGGTGCTCGCTGATGTTGAACAACTGCTTATGGCAGGCGGAGAAGGTTTTGAGACCGTAGCTTGGGACGGTGTCGACCAGTTTATAGCGTACACGCCGGTGGATGACTCCAACGGATGGGGTATTTATGTTATGACACCGACATCCAACTTTTTAGCGCAGATGATAACCTCAATAGTATTGATACTGATTTTAAGCGCAATTATTATAATAGTTTCCGCTATAGTGATAATAGTTGTAGCTCAGAACATTGCAAAACCGATAACAAAATGCGCAGAAAGGCTTAATGCAGTTGCCACCGGTGACTTGACCTCGCCGATGCCGGATATCCGCTCACAGGACGAGACCGGTATACTTGCAAATGCCACAAGCTCTATTGTCAACTCTGTATCGGTCATGATTAACGACCTAAACTACACACTGTCCGAAATTGCAAACGGCAACTTTACCGTTGAGAGCAAGGCTCGTGAGTACTATGTCGGTGATTTCAGCTCTTTGACGGTATCGATGGACACAATAGTTGCAAAGCTTTCTTCAACCATGAACAGGATCAACGATGTATCCAACCAAGTAAGTTCCGGCAACAATCAGGTTGCGCTGGGTGCTCAGTCACTGGCACAGGGCGCCATTGAGCAGACAAGCGCCATTGAAACACTGTCTTCAACCATAAAGGAAATTACGTTGAAAATCGGCGAGACAGCGTCAGATTCTCAGACTGCCAAGGCAGCAAATGAGAAATCGCAACAGGCACTGTCCATGAGCAATGAGCAGATGCAGGAAATGGTGTCCGCAATGGGCAACATTAGCGAAAAATCCATGATGATTAACAATATCATCAAGACCATCGATGATATTGCGTTCCAGACAAATATTCTCTCACTCAATGCGGCTGTTGAAGCAGCAAGAGCGGGCGCGGCAGGTAAAGGGTTTGCGGTTGTTGCCGATGAGGTACGCAGTCTTGCCACCAAGTCCGCACAGTCGGCAAAGGATACAGCAAGCCTTATCGAAGAGACCGTGCAAGCGGTTGAGGCAGGTAACAAAATCGTCAGCAGTACCTCTAATTCCATCAACGTTGCTCTTGAAAGTGCCAACGAGTTGAGCATTCTGGTTGAAAGTATAGCGGTTGCATCGGCATCGCAGTCCGAGGGTGCCGGTCATGTTATGGAAGGCATCGACCAGATTTCCTCCGTTGTTCAGACTAACTCTGCCACAGCAGAGGAGAGCGCCGCCACAAGCGAAGAGCTGTCCAGTCAGTCACAAATATTGCGCGACCTGCTGTCAGAATTTACACTCAATAACGGTGGGTATTAAACGGCAACAAACTTACTTTAAGCTAAAACTAACCCCCTTGCCTGTATGGCAAGGGGGTTAGTTTTAGCTTGCGAAAAGGTCGAGCCATCTGAAAAGGGGCATGTAACCTAATTGGTGTGTTCAAATGAGGTTGGCGAGATATTACCTATTGACCTTTGAAGTCCCAAGCTCCAAAAGATAAGTAGCACGCATGTCGGCAAGATGGGTTTTAACAGCTAGCGGATAGCGGTGGTATGCCTCCCCCGAGGCAAAACTGCCGCCGCGCACCGCGTCATCAAAGCCGCCCATGTGCCAACGTATTGACATCGCCTCCGCAGGGCTGAGCTTCATGTGCCGCTCGATAAGCCAAACGCTTTTTTCACCGTGCCCAAAAGGGAATTGATCCTCGACGGAATAGTATGGCACCTTTTCCCACTGACCGGTTGCGTCATTTTTGACGTTTCGCGTGCTCTGTTTGTAGAAGTTAACCTTGCAGATGTCATGCAAAAGTCCACAGACGGCGATGGATTCGTTGCTCTCGCCCTCCTGCAGGTCATGCAGGCAGCGATAGACGTTGATGCTGTGCATGACAAGCCCGGATTCGCAAGCGCCGTGATACCGCGTCGATGCAGGCGCTGTAAAAAAATCCGTGTTGTTTACCAGCCACTCAAAGAGCGCACCGCTACCTTCACGCGTTATGTTGGCTTTGTAGATGTCCTCAAACTCCTGCCTGTACTGCTGTGACATTATACCTCCATGTCCGCTATAAGCTCTTTGAGTACCGCAACCTCGTCGGGGGTCAGCGATATGCCTTTGCCCATTTTGGTATGGTCAGGGGACCAGTCACGTATATCAAACTTCGGCTCGCGCTCATTCCAACTGACAAGGTTAATTTCTCTTGTCCAACCGTTTGCCGCCTCGGACAGCACGCCAAGATTTTCTTTAATTTCAAATTTGAATTCAGCCATAATATTTTTATCTCCTTGAAGTTAATGGGACCCTATTAGCTAAAACACATGAAATATCACGATCCGCTTGAAAACACACACAACTTTTTGTCTTAACAAATGCCGAAAGCGTGGGAAGAGCTTAAAGCGAAATTTTCACATTAAGCAAACAAGGTCGTTTATTGCCTACTTTATTTTAACATGCATATATTATAAAGTCAAATATCATTTTTTTTGAAAAAAGCAGGAAATTAAGTGCAAAATGTGATATAATTAACCCATTGCCAATAATCTATGGTTTATAGCCATGTACAAAACACGTGGGACTAAGGACTAAAAGGTGAATAGTAAAGGACTATTTTTAATTTGCAATGCAATAACTTGGTGTTTTTTACAACCTTATGCAAATTATTACTTGCAACCAACAGAAGTCTTTTGCCATTAGTTTTAGCTATTAGTCGCAAGTGTATTACACTTGCCTGACGATTTAACAAAAGGAGCAATTATGCAGTTTTCACCGAACAACCCCGACTTATTTGTACTTGTCGGCATTGTTATCGCCTTCGTTTTAGCACAGTCGTTGTTCTTCACCGTAAGGGCATGGCGACGCGGTTTGGCACTTGGCATCACAAGCGACACCATGCGGCGCACCGTGCTTTCAAGTGCTGTTTTCAGCATTGCCCCTGCCATATCCATCTTGTTGGGTATATTTTCGTTGTCAAAATTTTTGGGATTTGCACTGCCGTGGTTACGGCTGTCGGTCATTGGTGCGATAACCTACGAACTTCCGGCCGCCTCTGCCGCCGCCTCTTCAATGGCAGTCGATATGAGCGAGACGGTAAGCGATCCGCTTGTCTTTGCCGTTATAGCATGGGTCATGACTCTCGGCATTATCCCGGGGCCGATACTTGTGCCCCTGTTTGGAAAAAAGATCGAGAGCGGGATCATCAAACTGAAAAACAAGGACGGAAAATGGGGCACCATATTCATGGATGCACTGTTTTTGGGCATGATTTCAGCTTTTTTAGGCATGATTTTTGCCGACATAAGCACAGGGCTGGTCGGCTGGATTCCCGTTTTCGTAATGCTTACCTCCTCTGTGTTAATGCTTATCTGCGGGGCACTTTACAAAAAGTTTAATGTTAAATGGCTTAAGGATTTTGCAATGCCGATAAGTATGCTCGGTTCGATGTTTTTAGCGCTACCCATTAATGCTGCAGTCAATGCAATTGTATAAGGGCGTACCGAAAGAGTCGGCTTTGCAAATAGCTGTGGCACAATTTCTGTTGTATGTCACAATAATCCTCGTTACACACAAAGTATTGTCTGAGATTCCTGTTTAATCTGGCAAAAATCAAGCTCGTGTTTTTAAAAATCCTTTGTTTTCGTGCATGCTTTTAGGAGAAACAACAATGAATACAAAAACCTACGAAACTAACACGCACCTATACGGACGGCTGTGGATGATATCAGCACTAATACTTCTGCTCGCCGTTCCGACGTATATCTGTATTCGCTACGACGCATGGCCGCCAATAACGGCAGTGCTGTCGGGTCTTTTGGGCGTAGCCCCCATCTTTTGGACGGTCGCCGTCATTGAGGTGATCACCTACGTGCCGATGCTGGGCGCGTCCGGCTCCTACCTCGGCTTTGTCACCGGTAACCTCACCAACCTTAAACTACCCGCCTCACTAAGTGCTATGGAGGCCGCAAAGGTCAAGTCCGGCACACCCCAGGGGGATGTCATATCCACCATTGCTATCGGTGTGTCCTCCATAACCACGACACTGGTGTTAGCACTTGGTGTGCTTATGCTCGCGCAGCTGGAACCAATACTGCAATCACCGGCATTAAAGCCTGCATTTGACAACATTTTACCCTCGCTTTTCGGCGGACTTGCCGTTGTGTTTGTGTCTAAGAGTTGGAAGATTGCACTAGCACCGATGATATTTATGGTCGTACTCTTTGTCGCTGTGCCATCGCTTGCGGGCTCTGTCTCGGTGTTTGTGCCGGTCGGATCGGTCATAGCCATTTCTGCGGCACGCATCATGTACAAAAAGGGTTTGCTGTAAAATTTTTTATAGTGTCGTCATTAGTGATAAGGCGGCCGATTTAGCAATTTTTTCGTCATTCTCGTATACTTTCACCGTCCATCGGGGGTTAGTATACAAAAAAATTGACCCAATAAACAAACCGTCGGAGGCTAGATGATTATACTTTATGTAATATTGACACTGATTATAACACTGTTAACGGTGATACTTATTCGTACTGTTATGTTTGTGCCGGTCAAAACCACAGTCCAAGCGGAAAACATCTATAACATTGACGAGCAAAAGATTTGTGACAATTTCTGCGACATGATACGCTGTAAAACCATTTCCTCACCCGACGATGCCGAGCGTGACGATGCGGAGTTTGTGAAATTTAGGGCGCTTTTAAAGGAGCGTTACCCCAACGTTACGGCGCACTGCGAGCGTAAGCGCTTTGACACGACGGCAGTGCTGTACCGCTGGCGCGGCAAAAGTGACCAAAAACCCACCGTGCTGATGTCCCACTACGACGTCGTGCCGGTTGATCGCGCCCAGTGGGACAAGGAGCCGTTCGCAGGTGACATGCACAGCGGTGTGATATGGGGGCGCGGCACACTTGATACCAAGGCGACGCTGTGTGGTGTTATGGAGGCGGCAGAAAAGCTTATCGGTGATGGTTTTGTGCCGGAAAATGATATATATCTTGCCTTTTCCGGCGATGAGGAGATAGCCGGTAGCGGTCAGCCCACCGTCGTGGAATACTTCAAGCAGCAAAACATAAAACCGGCGCTTGTACTGGACGAGGGCGGCGCTGTTGTGCAAGGCAAATTCCCGGGGGTAACAAAAAAGATAGCGTTTGTCGGCATCACCGAAAAGGGGCAGATGAACGTAAGGCTTACGGTCAAGTCAAAGGGGGGGCACGCATCGTCGCCACCGCGCAAAACACCGATAGCGACGCTTGCAAAGGCGGTGACTGCTGTCGATACACACCCGTTTCCGTTCACGCTCAGCGAGGCGACCGCCGCCATGTTTGACACGCTTGGGCGCCACTCAAACTTTGCCTATCGCATGATATTTGCGAACTTGTGGCTGTTTTCGCCACTACTGGACAAGCTTGCGAGCAAAAGCGGTGGGCAGTTCAATGCTTTGTTGCGCACCACCTGCGCTTTTACCGTTATGCAAGGCAGTAGCGCAAACAATGTCATACCGCCGGTGGCATCGGTGGGTGCTAACATACGCATAATTAGCGGTGAGACTGTGGACAGTGTTATGGCTCACCTAAAAAATACGATAAATGATGACGACATCGAGCTGAGCTTGATAAACGGCGGGAATCCCTGTAAAACCTCCAAGGCGAGCGGTGCCGGTTGGGACAGGGTGACCGAGAGCATAACAGAATGTTGGCCGGACGCGGCGACCTCGCCATACCTTATGTACGCGGCAAGCGACTCACGGCATTATGCCGAGATATGCGACAGCGTTTATCGGTTCTCCGTCATCGAGATGACCGCCGAGCAATTGGATACGATACACGGACACAATGAGCACATAACCGTAAGCCAATTAACAAAGATAGTGCAGTTTTACCTGTCGCTGATAGCAAAGTGTTGATGTGAAAACATCGTCAACATCGGCTTGCTTAAGGAAATATACCCCCCTATCTACCGCCTCCGGGGGGTGGAAGTGAAAAATATTAGTGCGCTTACGATAGTGTCATAACGAGTTGAAATGAGCAGATTTTGAGTGTTTTTTCGTCAGGCAGGGCGGGAAAACGACACACCACTTTGTGGGATGTGAGTTTTGACAGCGAAGATAGGCAGGAAAATCGCCAAAATCGTCCAGCTTAACACTCATGACTACACTACCCATGTTGTTGGCATTTGATGGAGAAAACAGAGGTGTTTTTATGAACAAGGCATTTGAAAAGCTTACAGCGTTGATTTTGGAAGAGGTGGAGCCGCTTTTGAGCAGTGCCACCGACAACAATATCACCGGCAAAGATCGCTTTTTTCCGGAGTTTTCCTACCTTAAAGACAGCTCGGACTACAACCGCAAGCAGTTTGAAAAGGAGCTTAAACAAGACAAAGACCTGCAACCGCTTGCAAAGCTTTTTAAGATTTTGGGGGATGCTACGCTCGCGCGGCGACTGCTGGAGCTTTGCCTTGTCTGCCTTTATCAGCCGGACTTTTCTCAGCGGATTGCTTCGGTGTTCGGCACACCGCCGACTTTAGAAATTTGTGAACAGCTTTTTGAGCAAACTGCCGGTAAGTACAATTACCGCGACGAGCTTGAACAGGCAAAACTGCTTTTGCTTGTAACCGGCGCTAGCGCACCGCATCTCCGCCAGACACTTTCGGCGGACGATGTGCTGTTTGACTACATAACTGGGCAGAGTTGCGGCGATGACACGCTAAAATACATGACGGAAAAATGTTTGCCAAAGCAACTACTTCAGCAACTTTTCATCAACCAAGCAATGTTGCATGACATAGAGTACGCTCTGTGTGAATTTAACATGGTGCAACTGCTCGGCGGTGAGGGTTGCGGTCGCAAGTTGCTGTTAAAGCACGCGTGTCACAACCTAAAAAAGCCGGTAATGTTGGTCGACACTAAGGCGCTTATGGAAACGGCTGAGGAAAAACTTGCAAACCTCGTCTACCGCATCAGGCGTGAGGCGCTTTTGCATGATTACGTAATCTGCTTTTTCAACATCGAAAGTGAGAACGATGTTGGCATCGGCAACTTTTTAAAGAACGTTGTAAAACCGTTAGAGCAGATAAAAACCACTATGTGTTTTGTCACCGGCAGTGAAGTGCACATTGTACCGCAGTGCAACTCGCCGATAAAAATGTTACCCGTGCCCGAGCCGGATCGTAACGAGCGCACCGCATTGTGGGAAGGTTACGGACGGCAATACGGTCTTGACAGCATCGACTGGGTCGTCATAAGTAACAAGTTCAAAATGACAGCGCACCGCATAAAAAAGGTGATGGATCAGCTTGTCATGCGTGAAAAGGTTGCCGCCGTCGACGAAAAGGCTGTTGCGGACGCTTGCAACCTTGTTTTACCGCCGGCGCAGGGCGATTTCCACGCAGTGAACAGCCGTTTTACCCTTGATGACCTCAAACTACCCGACACGACAAAGGATACAATCCACAACATCTGTGCGCACGTACTCTACCGCCACAAGGTGTACGATGAGTGGGATTTGGAGAGCAAGTTCACCTATGGCAAGAGCGTCTCGGCGCTGTTTGTCGGCGCGCCCGGTACCGGCAAGACGATGGCGGTGCATGTTATATCCAACATGCTCGGTATACCTATCTATCAAGTTGACCTTTCTCAGATAGTGGACAAGTACATCGGGGAGACGGAAAAGCACCTAGAGCGCATATTCGACAGGGCGCAAAACACCAACACCATACTGTTTTTTGACGAGGCAGATAGCGTGTTCGGCAAACGCTCCGACGTGAACGAGGCAAAGGACAAGTTTGCCAACACGCAGGTATCCTACATACTGCAACGGCTTGAGCAGTATGACGGTATAGTTATACTCGCATCCAACTACCGCCAAAACATCGACGATGCGGTTATGAGACGTATAAGGTACCTTGTGGAGTTTCAATTCCCGGGTGAGGAGACACGCCGCACGCTGTGGCAATCGGTCTTTTCCGACAAAACCCCCATCGACGACATCGACTATGACTTTTTGGCATTTAAATACGAGTTTGCCGGCGGCTCCATGCGGCATTTTTGGCAGCCAAAGAGGGCGGCGCAATAACAATGAAACACGTCTTGACAAGCGTGCGAGAGGAAAACCGCAAGCTTGGAAAGACGATGATGAAACAGGATTTCGGACAGTATGGGAAGATTATGGGGTGAATGCAGAAAGCCCACAATGACATTAAGTTAATTGACTATAAGTAACGAATATTTTACCGTTTTATCCCCCTGCCGGTTGTGGCGGGTGGATAAAACGGTAAGTTTTTACTTAGATAGTGTGGACACGAGTTGAAATGAGCAGATTTTGAGTGATTTTTTCGCAAGGCGAGGCGGAAAAACGATACATCCCTTTGTGGAATATGGGTTTTGACAACGAAGAATGGCGGAAAAATCGCCAAAATCTGCCGGCTGAACACTTGTGTCAACACTATCTACAATGATGCGGATAATTTTTGCGTGAAATTACGTCGATGGCAGTGCATCTGTTGACGGTGAGGCGGCAAGAGCTTCAAGTGCCCCCAATCCCATGTCAAGCATTTGGCGCATGTCTTTGTTAAAGGGGATTTCGCTACGCTCACTCCTCATGCAGCAAATCGAATAGGCGCTTGCAAAACGGTGAATTATTTCCGGTGGGTATCTATCTTCAGGGGCTGCTGCCATCAAATAATTAAATGCACCGTCGTAAAAGTATTTCGTTTTGCCAAATTCTCTTATCGCCTCATTGGACACCCCGACAGTCAGTCCGGCTTTGACAGCGCTCTTTACATCGTCGGGCATTGTATCATAGCTTGCAAGTGCCATGGTATTTCCTGTGTCAACACAATTCTGTATCATCCTTATCATTGACACAACCTCCGGACTATCGCGGTGTTCACCACATCTGGATAAAAGGTTGGTTATCAACTCCTCTACTGTCCGAGCCCTCTGTGCTGCCGTGCCGTATAGTACCTTTGAATAAACTGCACCGACAACCCCTACGTCCATATAATCAAGCGGGGCAGCAGAACCTTCACCTGTATCCATTCTTACTTGTCTGTATCGGGTTTTTCTGGGTGAGACCACTTGGTTATCAAACTCACCAGGCATCTTCGTGGCTGCTAAATCATCTGCGACCCGACTGTTCCAACCCGCTTCATCTTGCACAAAAAATGGGTTTTCACGATCTTGCTCTTTTTCTTGTTCTTTGCGTATTGCCTGTTGCAGCGACTCAATCCTCAACCAGCACTGTTCGATATATTTTTCCTCAATCAAATCGCCCAATGCTGTATAAATGTCACTTTGAGATAAGCCTAAAATGTTTTGTGCAAGCTCCAGGTCAAGATGTTGCATAGTATCGGTAAACCCGGTGACATTGCCGGCACCATCCCGTGCTACTTTGTCGGTGGTGTAAATACTTTCTCTAATTTGACCTCCACGTCCACCAAAGGAGTAGTCGCTGTCAAAAGAGGTTATTGTGTCAAGTTGCCCCTCCTCGTTGAGGGTCGCATGGCTGTTGCCGTAGTTTCGGTCAACCTGTCCTGTTATCATATCCAGTACATCGAGTGCCGCAAGTTGACGGAAAAACTTGCCTGTCGCCATAGGTCTAAGGCTTCCGGTACCGTCTGTCACAGCATGTGTGGCAACAGTTCTCCTGGACTGATCTACGGCATCAAGGAAAGATATACCCTCCGCTTTGGACATCATCATGCCTTCTATTTTTTCACCCTCATCGACGTTTAAGTCTGCACGCCTTGATGAAACAACGATGTCACCAATGCCGAGCAGTGCGGCAATTCGACTGGTTGCCTCGTTGCGTTGTAGCAGTTTATATGATACATCGACTTCGTTGTCCTGTTCAATTAAATCCCGGAAATCAACACCGGCAATACCCATTTGATTGTGAACCACTTTGTAAGACTCAAGAATTGCTCCAAAACGAGTAAGTACTTGTTCTGCCATTTCATATTCACCACGATTACGAAAGTATACCGTATCCGAATCCAAATACTCATCAATAAGTTGAGCGCTAGTAAATTCACCATGGCTTGCAACAATCTCGGAAACATGATGCATTACCATTGCTTTGTCATCACTGCTAGTAATACGCTCCATTGTCATTGCTGCAGCAATTGCAGTGTTTATACGCCTATTAGTTATCTTTCGGGGTTCTAACAAATCGTCTTCATCCGGTCGTTCAAATGAAAAGCCGCTGTCAAATTTAAAAAATCCGGCACTGCCGTCCTGTGTTTGACCTTGTTCAAGTTGTAACAGTACACTGGATTTTGCACCGTGTTTAGTTATTTCATCATAATTAACCCCATCCGCAAGTCTTAGACTAAGCGGTCGAGACTGTGCAAAAATCTCATCCCAAGAAAGCCCATCACCGTTGTGTGTGCTGTTGAGCGTGCTGATGATATTGGGCAGGTCTCTGACATCATTATCTGCCATTGTCCAAATGCCATTTACAACCGATAACCTATCTCTACCGACTTGAGTTCGAGGGGTGCCTCGTCGTCCAACATATGTTTCACAGCTATCTTCCAACGTTTTGAGCATGTTTATCATCACGATTATT
>CAYJFU010000010.1:0-3818 GCA_964369445.1 uncultured Oscillospiraceae bacterium
GCCGAGAAGCCAACGTATAATCAGCTTTGCCGAGTTTATGTTGGGCGCACCGCCGGCAATGGAAATGCTGTTCGGTGAGTAGACACCGTCGGACGGCGAGATGCCGTATGCCGCCTCGACATCAAGCCCTATACTCTGCCGCCTTATTTTACTGGATATCATAAACGCAAGCGGTGGGTCGTCGTCGTTAGGGTTGCCGACAATCTCGACAAGCTCGTTTGAGGTGGTGGAAAACTGCACTCCGTTTGCAACCAGCCGCTGCCAAAACACTTCGCCCGCACTACTTCCCTGTGGTACTGAGAGCGGCTCACCATACAGTTCCTCATACGCTTTTGCCATGTCGTCACTGCGCGCTATAACGCCGTGAACCAGCGCATACGCCGGATGCGAGCGCAACGGGCTGTTCATATGCACCTTGCCGTACCACTGAGGTTCGGTCAGCTCCCACCAGTTTTGTACAGGACAGCTGTCATACACTCTGCTGTTATAGAACAGCTGTTCCGTCTCGCCGACAAAGTACAGCAGTTCGGTGTTTGCCTCGGGTGCCATCATCGGTTCGATGTCATGCGGTACATATTTGTTAAGTTTGTAAAGCGGCACAAACTCGTTTGAGAGCTCCGCCGTGTCGTCAGAGCAGATGACCACGTCACACAGCGTCTCGCCGACGGCATATGCCTCGCGAAGTGACACAACAATATCCTGCGCCCTCGTGTCGTACACCTCCACCGTAAGACTTGGGTACTGCGTTTCAAAGCTGTCCTTTACGTCGTATATGCGCGTCGTCGTGCTGTAAATGACAAGCGTGTCCTCCTGTTTTGCGGCTTCAAACAGCTGCTCGGCCGTCAAGGTGTCCTGAAAATCCGCTTGCTCGTACCACGACTTCAGCGCGTCGGAGTTGTCTTGGCTACACCCGAGCAGGATAAGCGCACACAGCACTATCGAAACCGTTAGTTTTAAAGCTGTTTTCATTGCACCTCCTGCAGGTTTGTCGCAAGCTCACCCATAACACTTTCGAGCTCAAACGGCTCAAAACCTTGCAGATACTGCGCCCAGTGCTCGTCGTTGTGGGGGTCTTTTGCGCCGGTTATAAAGTCTGTCATGCTCTCACGCGTGTACTGCGCCGCCTCAATCAGCGCCTGTTCGTTCTGCCGAGTGCTGTAGGAAAACAGCAACGCATCGGGTATTTGTCCGCCGTCAAACTGCGAATAAAGCTCAAAAGCGCGCGTTTCAAGGTAGACACTTTGGTTTATCTGATAGCCTTTCCACGCGACAAAATCGGCGTACTCGGCGCGCGTTATATACGGGCCCACCGCACCGGAACTATCCATCTCACGCGAAATGCTGTCCTGTGATGTAATGGTGATCACGGCCGGCTCACCGCTTGTGCTGATTTCCCCCGGCGCCGAGTATGTATAATCGACACCCGGCTCCCCATAGTGCCCGTGCAAAAACGCCTGCTCGGAGCACATCAAGTCCATTAGCTCAAACACCGCCTGTTTGTCCTGCGCACTGTTTGTAATAATCCCCCCCGGGCGGGGCGCCACCGGCGATGTTACAAAAAAACCGTCACTTGTAGCCCCTGTAAGCGGAGTTACCGCCATATATCTGCTGAGCAGTTCCGGCGATTCTTCAAATAGGGTGTCGGACATGCCCTTTGATGTAAAAGCGCCGACAACATCGGCCGGGTCGTTGCAAAGACTTTGCAACTGTTGTTGCGAATAGGTGAAGTTTTGCTCGACAAATAAACCGTCCTTAAAGAGCGCGTGGATGTACTGCAGACCTAACCGCCACTGCTCGGTCATGGGCGGGTAAAAGACCTCCTCCCCTTGTACGGCAAGATAGTAGCTGTTCGGTGCGCAGACGGTAAACGCGTTCATCAAAAAGTTGACGGCAAAGGTATTTTCACTTTCGGCGCTCCCTATAAGTGGTACGGCGCTCGGATAGTTTTCTTTAAACGCGCGCAATACCTGCGCAAAATCCATCGTCGTGCGCGGAAGCTGTAAGCCGAGCTGCTCAAGCCAGCCTACATTTATCCACAGCGTCTGGAACATCTTTGCGGTATCGGTGCTGTCAAATGACGGCATAAAGTATATGCGCCCGTCCGACGCGGTTATGCTCTGCTTTAGGTTTTCATCGGCATACTGCGTAAAAGCCAGTGACAGATAAGTGCTGTCGTCGATATAGTCCTCCAGCGGAACGACCAACCCACTACGCCCCAGTTCCTCAATAACGCTTTCACTCGGTCGCTGTTCGTCCGAAAAGAACACGGCATCAATATCGCTGTCATCGTCGCTCAGCACCATGCGCAGGTACTCCTCGGTGAACGCTTCGGGCAGAAATTCAAACTCGATATGCAGGCCTGTCTGCTCACGTAGCCACTCTTTATAGTGTTCGTCGTTGATGCCAAACAGCCTTTCCGTATACGGTACGGCTATCGTCACGGTTTCGGTGGTTGTGATGATTGAGCCGCCATTTGAGCAGGCCGAAAGAGAGACAGCACAAAAAACAAGGCTGATAGTCAGTGCAAGCGCACGCACAAATATTTTATATATCTGTGCGTTATTTTTAGCGCCGGCTTTGACATCGTGGCAAGTTTTGCTGTTGCTCCTCCAATTAAATTGTGGACAAAAGATTGGCGAGTAATTTTGTCCGTAGTTCAAGGAAAAGGTTCTTTTCAATGCTTTTTGCATTGAAAACGGTGCTTTGACAAAGAAATATGGCAAAATTTCCGTCAAGATTTTCCACAATTTAATTGGGAGAGCAATAATTGTCTTTTTCATGGTTTAATTATTTGCAGTCGGCAAGGTATGTCGACTGACAAACCCTTATTTTTTTATAAACGCTATGCCGATAGCGCCATGTCCGATATGCACGCCGATAACAGCGCCCAGCTCATCGGTAAAGCTGTCGTATTTCACACCTTTTTCCGCAAAGTACTGCTGTAGTTCGTCGACATATTGCGGTGCGTCGGCATGAGTGAAGCCCATCTGATAGCGATCGTCGTAACCTGTTTCAATCAGATATTTTCTTATTTTTTCGTAGACATTTTTGCGTCCGCGCGTCTTGTCTATTGTGTTAATGACACCGCCGCGCATCTCAATTATCGGAGATATTCCCAACACACCGCCCACAACAGCGGTCGCGGCGGAAATTCTGCCACCCAATTTTAGATATTTAAGCGTCTGTATACCTGCCACTATGTAGATGTTTTTGGCCATGTACTCTATCTCGGTGCATATTTCGGCGGCTGTTGCACCGCTGTCGCGCATGGCGACGATGCGCCTTATAATCAATCCCAACCCGATGGTGGTTGTATTGCTGTCTACAATGTGCAACCTATCACAGTTCAGTGTCTTTGCCGCCATAAGTGCCGACTGATAAGATCCGCTTATGCCGGAGGAAATAAACGTACCGATAACGGTATCGCCACTATCCAGCAACGGCTTTATCACCTCGATAAAATCTCCGGGGTTCGCCTGCGACGTTTTAGGTAGTGTGTCCGACACCGCAAGCCTGTCAAAAAACTCTTTTTTAGTTATATCAACCGCGTCTTGCAGTTCCTCCTCGCCAAAGTTGAGGCGTAACGGTAATACTGTAACCCCCATTTGTTTCAGTTGTTCGGGTAGTATATCGCAGGTGCTGTCAGTAACTATTCTTATAGCCATAAAATCTCCGTTTTCGTGTTGACTTGCCGTTTTTACATACATTATACATTTTAATACATGAGCTGCTATTTGTCAAACTGAAAATTACCCTAAATGTTAGTTTCGCGAAATGTAAAGAACCCCACAAAAGTGAGGTTCTTTATAATACAATAT
>CAYJFU010000010.1:3918-26085 GCA_964369445.1 uncultured Oscillospiraceae bacterium
CAACAGCTATGCTGTGAGGACCTCCGCAGTTTCGCGAAATGTAAAGAACCCCACAAAAGTGAGGTTCTTTATAATACAATATCGTAAGATTAACGTTTACTAAACTGTGTCGGGCGTTACGAAAACATGCCGGTGGCATGTTTTTAGCCTGCACCGCAACAGCTATGCTGTGAGGACCTCCGCAGTTTCGCGAAATGTAAAGAACCCCACATAAGTGAGGTTCTTTTGATACAATATAGTATGATTAACGTTTACTAAACTGCGGAGCGCGACGAGCGGCTTTGAGGCCGTATTTCTTACGCTCTTTCATTCTCGGGTCACGAGTGAGAAATCCTGCTTTTTTCAGCGAGGTTCTGAGCGAATCGTCTGCCTGGAGCAATGCGCGTGACAGACCGTGGCGGATAGCGCCTGCCTGTCCGGACACACCGCCACCTGCGACGGTAACCATAATATCGTAGTTTTCGACAAGGCCGGTGAGAACAAGCGGCTGACGAACGATAAGTTTCAGTGTTTCAAGACCGAAGTAATCGTCGATATCTCTGTCGTTGATTTTGATTTTGCCTGTGCCGCTGTAAAGGCGAACGCGTGCGACACTGCTTTTGCGGCGACCGGTGCCGTAAAAATAAGCTTTAGTTTCGTACATAATTGTTACTCTCCTTTACAGACTGATGGAAACGGGTTGTTGTGCAGAGTTGCTGTGCTCGCCACCCTTGTTGACGCGCAGACGACGAAGCGCCTGTGCACCGAGAGTGTTGGACGGCAGCATGCCCTTAACGGCAAGATACATGGCTTTGTCTGACTTTGTTGCCATAAGTGTCTTGTACTGAACCTCTTTGAGGCCGCCTACCCAACCGGAATGGTGTCTGTAGTATTTTTGCTCCAGCTTTTTGCCGGTCAAAACTGCTTTGTCGCAGTTGACGATGACGACAAAATCGCCGCAGTCTACGTTAGGTGTGAAAGAGACTTTGTGCTTACCGCGCAGGAGCAGTGCGGCCTTGGCAGCAACACGACCGAGCGGCTTGTTTTCAGCATCAATGACGTACCAGCGGCGCTGTACTTCACTGGGCTTTGCAAGTGTTGTTTTCATGCTTTTTAATCCTCATATGCTTTTCTTTTTGCGCAAAATTCACATTTTGTCACAAACTCTTTTCATATTATAAACGTCTGCGCTACTTTTGTCAATCGCTTTTTTGCTATTTTTCAATGAATGAGGATTTTATCTTTGATTTTCAATGATTTTCGCGATATTTCACTATATTTTGTCGGTGGCAATTTTGTTCAACACCTGTTATAGTTATTCAAGGTCAACATTTATGTATACGCATATTTTCTCGTTTACTTCCCCGAACAAACGGCAAGAGAAGAGGTAACCGAAGATGTTTTCCTAGATGATGTCGGCTCAATTTTACTTCTGTCGACATTATCCAAGTCGTTGACAGAGGATTACTTTGTGTAGTTAAAAACAGAACAAAAAAATGGAGGTGTTCGTTATCAGACGGTTGGAGGGTTTGGCGCGCAAGGCGATAGCGCATTTTAACATGATAGAGGATGGTGATAATGTCTGTGTGGGTGTGTCCGGCGGCAAGGACAGCGTTGTGCTTGTTGCGGTCCTTGCCGCACTGCGCCGCTATCTCGGTGTGTCGTTTGAGGTCAAGGCGGTCACGCTTGACCCATGTTTTGGCAAGGTCGTAACCGACTACTCGCCGCTAACGCGTTACTTTGAGGACATGAACGTCAAGCATGTGGTTAAGCGAACCGATATCGGCACCATTGTGTTTGACGAACGCAAGGAGCGGCACCCCTGTTCGCTGTGCGCGGTGCTCCGTCGAGGCGCACTGCACGATGCCGCAAAGGAGCTGGGTTGCAACAAAGTCGCACTCGGGCACCACCTCGATGACGCCATCGAAACATTCTACATGAACCTGTTTACTGAGGGGCGTATCGGCTGTTTTTCTCCGAAAAGCTACCTGTCGCGCAAGGATTTACACCTTATTAGACCACTTGTGTTCGCGCAAGAGCACGAAATTGTATCAGCGATACGTCGACAAAATCCACCCATCATAAAAAGCACCTGTCCTGTCGACGGCACAACCAACCGCCAATCGACAAAGGAATTTGTCACCGAGCGCGTGCGTCAAGACAGAGCGTTCCGGCAAAAGATGCTCGGTGCGTTTTTAAAATCGAATATGGACGGGTGGGGCGTAAAGGCTACAGACTAATGGTGAAAGACTTTTTCTAAAGAAACGCAGAAAACCAATTCTGCTTGCAATCAAACATATCTTTATGTTATAATGTAATAAACAATATCAACAATGCCAGCGGGCGGATAGTTTCTTGTGCACCTCCCCTCGCCGGTGGCAGGGTAGGTGCACAAATATTTTTCACAACATTACAGGTGAATATATGAACAAGGACACGGTTATGGCGAACAAAAAGTATCTGGAACTGCTTTCCGACAGCTACTCCACAATACAGGAGGCCTCCACCGAGATAATCAACCTTACGGCGATACTAAATCTGCCAAAGGGTACCGAGCACTTTATTACCGACCTGCACGGCGAGTATGATGTGTTCACCCACATATTAAAAAACGCAAGCGGTTCGGTCAAGCGCAAGATAGACCGCTGCTTCGGCGACGAGATAGACGAGCAGGCAAAAAACGACCTTGCAACGCTTATCTACTACCCAGAACAGAAGCTTGCGGACTGCAAACGGCGCAAGTTGTGCGACAACGCGTGGTATCGCGCGACACTTGTCAACCTTGTGCGTGTATGCCGCGTCGTAACGTCAAAATACACACGCTCTAAGGTGCGCAAGGCACTGCCGGAGGAGTTTCGCTACATCATTGAAGAGCTGATGTACACCGATAACTTTGAGGTGAACAAACAGGAGTACTTCAACAATATTCTTGACATGATAATTGAGACCGACAGTGCTGATAACTTTATCGTGGAGCTGTCGGCGCTGTTGCATCGCCTTGTCATCGACAGACTTCATATCATCGGCGATATATTCGACCGCGGTACCGGCGCACACCTTATAATGGAGGATCTGTGCAACCACCGCAACGTCGACTTTCAGTGGGGCAACCACGACGTCGTGTGGATGGCGGCATCGCAAGGGCACGCGGCATCAATTGCAAACGTCGTGCGCAACAGCATACGTTACAACAACTTTAACAGCCTTGAGGACGGTTACGGCATAAATATTCGTCCGCTTGCACTATTTGCAATGGAGTGTTACCGTGATGACCCCTGCACATTTTTCAAGCCAAAAGCGCTGACCGACGACGCCCCTGACCTTGAAGCACAGATAAACTTCGCCTATGCCACAAAGGTTCACAAGGCGATCACCGTCATACAGATGAAACTTGAGGGGCAGATTATACTGTCGCGTCCCGAGTTTAAAATGCAGGACAGGTTACTGCTCGGCGCAATCGACCACCAAAACGGCACCGTCGTTATCGAGGGGCAGACATACGAGCTTAACGACACCAACTTCCCGACCGTCGACCCCGAACATCCCTACACCCTTACGCCGGAGGAACAGCTGGTGGTGGAGCAGTTGCGCCAGTCATTTTTGCACAGCAAACTTTTACGCAAACATGTAGATTATCTTTATCAAAAAGGTGGCATCTACGGCATTTTTAACAACAATCTCATGTATCACGGTTGTATCCCCATGCGCGAAGAGGGCGCGTTTGACTCGCTTTTCATCGACGGGGTGGAGTACAGCGGCAAGGCGCTCACCGACGAGTGCGACAGGCTGTGCCGCATAGGTGGCTACGGCATCGGCGAAGCAAAGGAGTTCGGACTGGACTTTATGTGGTACTTGTGGTGCGGTAACAACTCACCGCTCAACGGCAAAAAGAAGATGACGACCTTTGAGCGCGCCTTTGTCAGCGATACCACCACACATGAAGAACCAAAAGACTATTATTACGAACATATAAAGCACCGCCCCACCGCCGAACTCATTCTGCGTGAGTTTGGCATAACGGCAAAGTGTTCCCACATCGTCAACGGGCATGTGCCGGTCAAAATCGTAAAAGGCGAATCACCGATAAAAGCCGGTGGCAAACTGCTCATCATCGACGGCGGTATCGCCAGAGCATACCAAAAAGTGACCGGTATATCCGGCTATACGCTCATCTCCAACAGCTACCAACTACTCTTGTCGGAACATCAGCCATTTAAGGGCGTCGAGGCGGTCATAAAGCACAACGATGACATGCACTCAAAAAATATAGTGGTCGAAAATTACGACCACCGCTTAAAAATTTCTGACACTGACAACGGCGCTGTTATCTCAAAAAAGATTAAGGATTTAAAGATGTTGTTATATGCCTACCGCACGGGCGCGGTGACACAGCATAAAGATTAAACTTCATCGCATTGCCGCCGTTGGTATAAAGAGATAACATCACGTTTCACAAGCTATCGTCTGTAACACCAAAAAAATCTTTCACGCCCTATTTCCCAATACAAAACCGTGAGAATATACTGCCTACCGTCTCCTCGGTGGCATCCAGTAACATCAACTCGCACAGTGCGCTGTGTGCCTCATCAACGTAGATACCGCACACGTCATACATGCCGTTTTGCAATGCCGCACCCGCCTCTTGTAGGGCGGTGGCGGCATTTTTGCAACACCCTGCCTGACGGTGGGTGGCAAGTAACATTGCATCGTCTGACGGTATGTCGATACAGCCTGATTTTATGGCATCTTTCACGGAGCTTGTCGCCTCGGATGATGTTGCACTAATCGACACTATGTTGTCAAAGTAGCGCGCAAGACTCTCTGCTGTGGTCTTGTTGCCTTTATCTATCTTGTTTATCACGGCAAGTATCGGCGCGTGTATGTCGCAAAGTTGTTCACAAAGCTCGATGTCCGGCTCTGCCTGTGCGTCAAAAACCGCAAGGATAAGTCCCGCCTCTTGCAGTGCGGTTTTACTGCGCCTTATGCCCTCTTTCTCCACTTCATCGTCCGTCTCGTGTATGCCGGCGGTATCGGATAACAGCAACACTGCGCCGTCGATGTCGACACGCTGTTCGACAATGTCGCGTGTTGTACCTGCCACGTCGCTGACTATCGCCCTGTCAAAACCGCACAGCAGGTTCAATATCGTGCTCTTGCCGACGTTGGGGCGACCGGCTATGACGGTTTTTATCCCCCTGTCGGTATTTAGCCCGGCGGCGCTATCTTGGTATAGCGATGACAGGTCACTTTGCAATGTATGTAAACGCTGCAAAAACCCTTCCGGGAGTATGTCGACATCGTCGGGGTAGTCACATGCCGCCGCTATATCCGCCGACAGCTCACATATCTGTTCGCGGTAGTGTTGCAGTCTGCGCCCGAGCACACCGCTGAGCGCGTCCGCCGCCGCGGCAAGTCCGCGCCTCCCCTCGCCCTCGATAAGCGCCGACACCGCTTCTGCCTTAGCAAGTGACAGCTTACCGTTCAAAAACGCACGCTTAGTAAACTCTCCGGCACCGGCAGGGCGTGCGCCGTGTCGTACCGCAAGTTCCATGACCTGTTGCAACAGCATGTCGTTGCCGTGGCACTGAAGTTCGACAACATGCTCACCGGTGTAGGAGCAGGGCGCAAAAAAATACAAGGCTATCGCTTCGTCAATAACCCTGTCGCCGTCTGTTATTTCGCCGAGCAGGGCTTTAAACCCCTCAGCTTGCTTGTTGCCATATGCGCGAAAAAAACCGGAAACAACGCCGTGCGCGTCCTCCCCCGAAACCCTTACGATCCCGACGGCGGCCGCACCCGGCGCTGTTGAAATGGCTACTATTGTATCGTGGCTCATTACTCCTCTATAGCATCGAGAGTATCTTCATACGCTACGTCGTCGCAACCGCAGTCGCCGGAGCAGTCCTCGCTGAACAGTAGCTCTTCGTACTCGTTGAGTTCTCTTTCCCTGCGCGCCAGATAAAAATATGCCGCCGCAAGTGCACCTGCCACAGCGGCAAGCAGGACAATAATTGTCACAATTGTTGATTTTTTCATTGTTATCCCCTTATTTGGTTGAAATTTCTCGGTGATTTTTTTACATTCTGTAATACCGCTTGTTGCCACCGATGCCACAGTAGCTGCGGCTGCTATCGGTAATGCAACGGAGGACGTCAAAAATTTTTTGCACTTAGCCATACACTCTACCATAATAACCCCCTATAATGTGTAACTATTTTAACATAGTATTGACAAAAAAAGCAAGCTATTCTGTATTTTTTGCAGTTTTTTTACTTATTTTTGTGTCTTGTAGGTAGTTTGTAGTCATTCAAACCACTGGATGCACCCAAAATTGTGCCATTACCACTCTAATTTTTGTTCAAACGCTATACGCGGCTCGCCACTTACAAGTATGATGTGCCCCAGCTCGTTAAATCCGCTTTTTGTGAGCATGCGGCGCATGGATGCATTTTGCTCATGCGTGTCACAGCGCAATGTGTCCAGTTGTAGGCGATTGCACTCGCCCACACAAAACCTGACAGCACGTCTTGCAATGCCCAAACCTTTAAAGTCCGGTAAAACCGCAATGCGATGCAGTGAACCGTACTGCGAAAGCTTTTCAAACACCTCACTGCCCTCATAGGACGGGTCGGGCAGGGTAGTGAACACAAACGTACCGACAATCACCTCGCAAAAGCATATGACATAGCATTGCCCCAGAGTTATGTCCTCGCTTACGACATCTACATCGGGGTAGTCGCCCTGCCATTGGTCGACACCGGCCTCGCACAGCGCCTGCTTACCGGTGCGCAGTATGTCGACGACCTCTTGCAACTCCTGCTGCCTGGCAGGTCGTATGACACACTGTCCATTCTCGATTATCTCTCTTAGTTTTGCTGTTCGCGGCCGTTTTTTTAAACCTGCCTCATAGGACAGCGCCTCACGTTTGCCCTCAAAGCCTTTGGAAAACAGCAACCGTACCGGCCGGCGCGGCATAGTGTACTTTGCGCCTTTCCCGCTATTGTGAACGGCAACCCTGCGAGCAATATCGTCGGTGTACCCTGTATATAACGTCTTGTCACTGCAATAGACAACATAGCAATAGTACATTTTACCTCCATGCGTAATCAAAGCCAACGGTTTGAACGGGCAGATATTTTCCCCTAAATCGTTGACAGTGAACAGCTAAACTAAATTTGTAAAAGCATTTTTTAGGTAGAGGTTGCCGCTCGGACTCAAAAAGTATCCAAGCACATCCCCGTGCACAAGCGTGCTGTAGGTTGGGTGGAACAACGTCAACAGCGGAGTGTCGTCGTACAGCAACACCTCGGCATTCTGCAATATCTCCACCGTGCGTGTGCGGTGCACCGAGGCACCTGCCTGCGCCACCAGTGCATCGAACTGCACATCAGAATAGTAGGCGGTATTACTTATGTTAAAGGATGTCATGTCGTGTAACAGCGCATATGGGTGCACGATGCCGCCACCAAAGGTTGTCGACGCGATATGATAATCGCCCTTTGCGATGCGCTCGTCATACTCCACCTGTGGCAGTATGTCCACCGAGATACGGACATTCAGTTTTTCCGTCAACTGCGCTATCGCCAGTTCGTATGCCTCGTTGTAAGGGTCACCCTCCAGCAGTACACAGCGTAAACTCATACCACCGCCGTTCTCGTAATTTGCCGCATCCAACGCCTGCAAAGCGCCGGTCATATCACCGCTGAGCGGAAACGCATCGCGCTCGGGCGTGTGGGAAAAGTCCTTTTGATCCGTTATAAATCCGGGCGGTGTCAAACCTGTTGCAGGCACCGCATCAAAGATGGTAAGCGCCGCAGTAAGGGCGTTTCTGTCCAGTGTCTCGGTAAAACCCTCTCTCACAAGCACGCGGTTGGTATAGGACGCGTCATTGTTAAGCGCAAGTGTTGCGGTCTCAAATGAAACGGTGTCAACGGCAAGTGCGGTGTGGCTCTGTAACAGCTCTTCACCCGGCTGCATGACGATGTCGACAATACTCTGCGAAAACTGTTCTGACGTGTCGTCGCCTGTCCTGCGGAATGCAATGGCATCGACAAAAAGCATATGGCTGTCATAGTAATAATCTGTTGCGACGACAACCGCCTCTTGATCCGATAACGTTTCAACGGCAAATGGACCGCATGTGACAGGGATTTGCGGCGGTTGTTCACCGTCGGGCGTTATATATGTCGGCGAAAATGCCGTCAATGTCATCATGGTTGCAAACTCGGGGTAGGGCTGTGTTAGCTCCACCTCAAATTCTGTCGATACCGGCGCAAACACGGCGACCGACTGCCGCGGTGTGGCCTGTTCTCCCTCTGCAGGGCGCATATATTCCGCCGCACCGACAATCATGTCGAGCAAAAGCGGTTGAAGCAGCGAACTCTCGTCCTCAATAAGGTGCAAAAACGTCTCGACGTAGTTGCTAGCCGTTATCGTTTCGCCATTTGAAAACAGCGCGTTTTGCCGCAGTGTAAAGGTATAGGTACATCCGTCCTCACTGACGGTATAGCTCTCGCACAGACCGGGTATAATTTCGCCGGTGTCGGTTTTGTAGGTCAAAAGCCCCTCATACAGTGCGGTGTAGATGGGGTTAACCGCTTCAATGCCGGTGGAAAGTGGCTCTATTGTAGTCGGAAGTTGGGGCACGGCAACCACAATTTCGGGCACCAGTATCTCAACCTCAATGGCCTCTTCTACCTCCGTCGCGCCGGGAGGTGTTGTACCGCAGGCACAAAGTATTAAAAACACAAGGGCAAGTGCGACAACTTTTTTGTGCATAAATAAAACTCCTTAAATTATAAGGTGTGGGTGGTGGTGAGTATATTGTGGGCTCCGCAAAACTCTGTTTCACTTTGATCTAAGTACGACAACCCCATAAACCTCACGAGTTTTGTAATGTCTATACATATAATAGTATGTTAAAAAATAACAGCGCTATACCCAAAAAATGGATATAGCGCAACTTTGGTGACCCGTACGAGAATCGAACTCGTGATTCCGCCGTGAAAGGGCGGTGTCTTAACCTCTTGACCAACGGGCCGTTCATGCCACAAGGCATGGTAGCGGTAGCAGGAATTGAACCGGCGACCTTTCGGGTATGAACCGAGCGCTCTGACCATCTGAGCTATACCGCCAAAATGGTGAGATACCGGAGATTCGAACTCCGGACACCCTGCTTAAAAGGCAGGTGCTCTGCCGACTGAGCTAGTATCTCACAAAACAACGTCAAATTTTGTCGCTTGATTATTATAGCAGAGATAAAAACGTTTGTCAATGATTTTTTTGAAAGTTCCGCGTTAAGGTTAACTTTCCGGTACGATCTCACCGCCTACGACAATGGAAACATACCGGAAAGTAGCTTTTTTATTTAATTGGATAAATAGTGCAATGACTTGACATTTTTCTGCAATTTACAGCAAATCATTTCTCAGAAAAAATATGCTACAACCATTAGTGGTTAGTCGCAAGTCGTTTTGCACTTACTTATTCATACCCCATAAAGGAATCGGAAATTATCCTGTTTTCGGTAATTCCCACACCCTGCAACATCTCACTTGTTGAGGTTATTACGATTGGCGCGCCCGAAATGTAGTAGTAGGCGGTGTTTTTGTATTGTGCCGCAAGCGCTTTCACCTTGTCGGTGGTCTCATCGCGTGACGTGGTCTTGTATAGTGATATTTTGGGGTTGTTGTCTGCTATTTCCGTGATCTTTTTATCGTACAGATAAAACTCCGGAGATGCATACACCACTTCCACCGTACGATTTTGGTTGTTTTGAGTCTCTTTGAGCAGTGCTCTGATAGGTGTGACGCCCACACCGCTTGCAAAAAGTATGACAGGGGTCGTTTCATCCTTAAGTACAAACTCGCCAAACGGCTCCGTGACAGTTACAATCTCGCCTTTTTTCATTGCGATAAGGTTGCTTTTAAAACTGCTTGGCTCTTTGCCGGTGCGCGTCCCAATCATAACGCACCCCTCCTCCGGAACCGAGGCTATACTGAAAATACGTGCCGTTCTGCCTGTTACCGCTTTTCCCGGCAGCTCAAACAACCCATGCTCACCTGCTTTCCAGGTCATCCCGCCACAAGCTAATTTGATTTCGTAATAATCTGAATGAGGGTTTTCAACAGATTCCACGGCTAATGATGTCGTCATAAGTATCCCCTTAAATTTTTGAACTTATTTATAAATTAGATCTTAAGATATCGCGTTGATAAATCGGCGCACATTTTCCGGCAGGGTTTGCACCTCCTGCGGTGACAGCTCAGACTTAAGCTGTTGTAACCCTATTGGCACATAGGTCTCAGGGCCATCAAAAGCCGAGTCGTAGCGCGCGGTTGAAAACACCTGCAAGGACTGCTCAAATGCCTCCTGCGCCGCATTGTGCAGTATTTCAAGCTGTGGCTGTGTAAGGTTTAAAACCGTGTCGCCGGACAGCTGCAAAAGCTTTATATCATACCTGTGCTTTGTCTGCGCGATGTAGCTGTGTTCGTATTCCGATTGGTAATAGGTAACCTCACGCGCTGTAACAGTTTCTTGCGACTCAGGCGGTTCCGGCTCTACATCATCGGAAGTTTCCAGCAGTCCCTGGTAGTGCAAAACCTGCTCACCGCTGTACCGCTCGGGTGTGTTTAGGTTGTAAACACCGCAGTTTACAAGCGAAAGCCGCCTGTCGTAATAAAAACCGTTCTGCGGCAAAAAATCGCTGTGTATGATGCTCATCATGTCGAAAATTGACTCGTCATCAAATACGTATGGCAACGAAAAAACCGTATCTTCCATTTCGCCTTCTTCTAGCGCAAGTAGCGCAATATCAAGGTCACCGTCCGCCAATTTTTGGGCAAGTTGCGGTTCAGTGCCGGTCGTGCCCTCGTGGTAAACAAGCACCTCTATTGCACCAAAGCTGAGCTCATGCACCCTAAACGCAAAGTCCTCTAAAAACGCGCCGGCAGGACTTTGTGCGGTAGCGGCACTGCCAAGACGCAACACCACCGTCTGTTGCCTTGCAGCAGTGTATGGTTGATCGGGGATTTCAAGCTCCGCGTTCACCTCCACACACCCTGAAAACAACAGTGCACAGGTCAAAAGTATCACAAGCAATAATTTTTTCATTATGTTATTATAGCATGTTGTTTGAGGTTTGACAATATAGGACTGTCACATTACCACGAAAATATAGTCAAGCAACCTGAAAAATGATGCAGGGTTTCCGGTAGAATTTATGCATATCAACGGAGGGAACACGGTGTTTCTTTGACATACCACCAAATAGTTAATTTTTCCGTTGGCCAAACCGAAACATGCAGGACGTACTGTGATTGATACGGGGAAGGTAGGCAAATTTATGCCGACACGGCGCGATGGTTTTTTAGTTAACCGACTTTATGGTCAAACCTCTTTAAAACTTCACGAAGACAATGTCGTTAAAATTTTTCAGCAAGACAAAAAACCAATACCGCTTGGTGTATTCCGAGTGATGTCACCGAAGTAAAACGAAATTCTCACAGCCGAAGTGTACGGTGTGTGGAGTAATTTTACAGTATAATAAATTTTGGCTCACCCCCTTGCCACCGGCGAAAGGGGTAAGCCAAAACTGAAACAAGAAGATGCGTTATTTTCCCGTCAAGAACTTGTCCATTGCTCTTGCCGCCTGCTTGCCGGCGCCCATTGCAAGTATAACCGTTGCGGCACCTGTTACGGTGTCGCCGCCGGCATAAACGCCGTCGCGGCTTGTCTTACCGTCGTCGCCGTCGGTCACGATGCAACCCCATTTGTTGGTTTCAAGACCGGGGGTTGTGGAACGTATCAGCGGATTGGGGCTTGTACCGATGGACATTATCATTGTGTCCACATCCAGAACATGCTCACTGCCCTGTTTGACGACGGGGCGACGACGACCGCTCTCATCCGGCTCACCCAGTTCCATCTCGACACAGCGCAATCCCTTTACGAAACCCTGCTCGTCACCCAGCACCTCCACCGGATTGGTCAGCGTCTTGAAGATAATTCCCTCCTCCTCGGCATGCTCTACCTCTTCCGCACGCGCCGGAAGTTCCGCCATACCGCGACGATAGACGATGTAAACATCCTCTGCACCCATTCGCTTGGCACAGCGCGCCGCGTCCATTGCCACGTTGCCGCCACCGACAACCGCCACTGCACGGCTCTGTTGTATCGGTGTCTTGCTACCCGGCTGATAGGCTTTCATCAGGTTGATGCGCGTCAGATACTCGTTGGCGCTGTACACGCCTTTGAGCACCTCACCGGGGATACCCATAAACTTGGGCAGTCCTGCGCCGGAGGCAATGTAAACCGCTTTGTAGTCCATCTCCTCCATCAGCTCGTCAATGGTGTGTATCTTGCCGATAACCATATTTGTCTCGATTTTAACGCCTAGCTCACGCAGACCGTTTATCTCGCTCTCGACAATGCTTTTTGGCAACCTAAATTCCGGTATGCCGTAGGTAAGTACACCGCCGGACAGGTGAAACGCCTCGTAAACCGTCACCTCGTAACCGAGCTTTGCAAGCTCTCCTGCCGCTGTCAGTCCGCTGGGGCCTGCGCCGATTATCGCGACCTTTGTGCCGTTGGACTTCGGTTTTTTGGCACTTTTGGGGTTGTTCTCACGCATGTAGTCCGCCACATAACGCTCCAGTCTGCCGATTGCGACCGGCTCGCCCTTTATGCCGCGCACGCAAACGCCCTCGCACTGCGTCTCCTGCGGGCATACACGACCGCAGACTGCCGGAAGTGCCGTTTCGGCGGAAAGCACGTCATACGCGCCCTCAATGTCGTTCTCTGCTATGCGCCCGATAAACCCCGGAATGTCGATTTCAACAGGACATCCGCCCACGCAAGGTTTTTTGGGACACCCCAGACAGCGCTGTGCTTCCTCCACCGCCATCTCGCGGGTGTAACCCAGAGCCACCTCTTTAAAGTTTGAGCGCCGCTCGTTTGCATCCTGATTTGGCATCGGCACGCGTGTCGGTGACATGTTCTTTTTGTAAGCCATCTATTTTACCTCCTTGTCAAACAGGTGACAGTCGTCTTTTCTCTTCTGCTCAAAGTCGCGGTACATGGTACTGCGTGCCATAGCCTCGTCAAAGTCGACAAGGTGACCGTCAAAGTCCGGCCCGTCGACGCAGGCAAACTTCATCTCACCACCGACGGTCAGGCGACATCCACCGCACATGCCGGTGCCGTCAATCATGACGGGGTTCATCGACACAAGGGTGCTGACATCGTACTTTTTAGTCAGCTGACATACAAACTTCATCATGATAAGCGGGCCTATCGCGATAACCTTGTCGTACTTGTTGCCATCGTTTATAAGCTGTTCCAGCGCCGTCGTTACAAGACCTTTTTCGCCGTAACTTCCGTCATCGGTCATAATGCACATCTTGTCCGACACCGCCGCGAACTCCTGCTCCAGTATGACAAGATCTTTGCTTCTAAAACCGACAATGCTGTGCACCTCTGCGCCTGCCTGTTTAAGCGCCTTTGCCACGGGGTATGCTATGGCGCAACCGACACCGCCACCGACAACGGCAACCTTTTTAAGCCCGTCGATATGTGTCGCCACACCTAAAGGACCTGCGAAATCTTCAAGGCCGTCACCGACGTTCAGGCGGTTAAGCTCGATTGTACTTCCACCGACTATCTGAAATATTATCGTAACGGTACCCTTTTCGCGGTCAAAATCCGACACGGTCAGCGGTATGCGCTCGGCATCGTGGGTCGCCCTTATCATTAAAAACTGCCCCGGCTGAGCTTTCTTTGCTATTGCCGGCGCATGTATAACCATCTTAGTGACGGTCGGGTTGAGCGCGGTTTTTTCAACAATTTTGTACATAAAATTCCTTTCGTTGGTAATGGGTTATATAAGTGCAAGGTTACACTTTATTACTTACTTAATTTGCGTGGGGATGTTAAAAGGCCGGTGTTCCACAAAAACAAGATGAAGATTTTCGTCACGTTACACAAAAAGTTAAATCACTACTTTTTGCGTTGTCGAGCTTTAGTGCAGTTTATAATGACGCTTTTGCCGCTGCTGTTTGCACAGCTGACCTTTTCGACGGTTCTTTAATGTATTGCAGTGGAAACGAACAAACATACATCCCCACTGCTAAAAAGCTATAAGCAAATTTTAAAAGTTTACCTGAGTACCGTAATAGCATGCCTTTAGCAGCTGTTGCATCTCGCCGTGGGTTATCTTGCGCGGATTAGAGCCGGTGCAGGCATCGCCGATAGCCAGTAGCGCTACGGTGGGCAGTTTTTCCAAAAACTCCTGTTCCGACACCATGCCCTCGTCGTAGTCCTTTAAGCAAGAGGGGATACCGAGGCTTTTATTTATGCGGTTGATCTCCTCGATAAGCGACTGCACAAGGTCTCCGTCGGTGCCGCCTGGCAGTTGCATCGCCCGTGCAATGTCTGCATAGCGTGACTTTGCCCTGTCGTCCTTGGCGTTGTAGGCTACGACATACGGCAGGTAAATTGCGTTTGCGCAACCGTGTACCACATGTCCATTTTCAAAGGCCGCGCCGGTCTTGTGCGCCATGCTGTGCACTATGCCGAGCAGTGCGTTGGAAAACGCCATACCGGCTAGGCACTGTGCCGTGTGCATCTTTTCGCGCGCGTGCGCATCGCCGTCAAGGCTGGGCATAATAAACTCTCGCACCATGCAAAGCGCTTTGAGCGCAAGCGGGTCGGTAAAATCGCTTGCCGCCGTCGAGACATATGCTTCTGCGGCATGAGTAAACGCATCCATGCCGGTGTAAGCGGTCAGCGTTTTGGGCATGGAAAGCGCAAGTTGAGCGTCCAAAATCGCAACGTCCGGCGTGATGTTAAAGTCCGCAAGCGGATACTTTATGCCGGTGTTGTAGTCGGTGATGACGCTGAAAGCTGTCACCTCCGTTGCGGTGCCCGAGGTAGACGGAATAGCGCAAAACCTTGCCTTTTGGCGCAACGTCGGAAAGGAGAACGGCACACAGAGCTGTTCAAATTTCACGTCAGGGTATTCATAAAACACCCACATTGCCTTTGCCGCATCGATGGCACTGCCGCCGCCTATGGAAACAATCCAGTCGGGGCCGAAGTCGCGCATCGCCTGTGCACCTTTTTGCACCGTTTCGACACCGGGGTCGGGTTCAACGTTGTCGTAAATGCGTGTCTCAAAGCCTGCATTTTCCAGTATGTCGCATACCAGTTCCAAAAAACCCAGTTTGCGCATGCTTGAACCGCCGGTGACTATCATTGCCTTTTGACCGCTTAGGTTGCGAAGCTCCTCAACACTGCCTGTGCCGTAGTAAATGTCACGCGGTAGGGTAAAACGTCCCATTTTTTATTATACCTCCATTGTAAAATTATTTCAATACCTTGTTTATGATTTATTTCAGCCACGCGTTAAGCTCTTGAGACTTAAGGACTAAGGTTGACTAGTAAATGACTATTTTAAATTTGCAGTGCTCCAGCTTGATATTTTTTGTATTTTAAAGTGCATTGTTTTAGTCAAAAACAAAATGAGTATTCCACCGTTAGTTTTTAGCCATTAGTCGCAAGTGCATTTTGCACTAGCCTATGTTTTAATTATTTGTAACAACAGTCTTTTTATACATGTATTCATTTGTTTGAGAAACTACAGCCTATTTCCCCCTTGTTTTTTCACAATTGTTGTGATATTATTTTAACTGGGGATATCGCATTGACTTTTTTACAGAGAACAGCTTAAGGAAGAAGCTTATTGCCCATACCCTACCCACATACACGGCAAAACAACTTAGAAAAAGGAACGTTTATGCAGATCAAAAGACTTACATTTATAGCGGCTTGTGCCACCATTGTCATTATTCTTGTGACGGTTATCGTCCTTTTTGCAACCTCGCCGAGCGACAACACTGCACCTGCAACCGAACAAGCACCAGAGGCACCGCAGGCGACTTCGGAACTGCCGGATCTTGTCGTCGGAGAGTCATTTATACCGATACGTGAGGATATAGATTTTGACGAGTTGTCCTCTACCAATACTGACACGCTTGGTTACATTAACGTACCCGGCACTGCCATTGATCTGCCCGTTGTGCGCGGCATCGACAATGTAAAATACCTAAACACCGACTTTGAGGGTGGCACCGATGTCTTTGGCACCGTCTTTGCTGACATGTTCAACGGTGACAATCTGACAGGTCCCGTCACGGTGCTCTACGGCCACTATGGCAACAACGACGAGATGTTCTCGCAACTGCACCGCTATAAAGATGACGAATACTTCGACGAAAACCCCGACATGTACCTGTACACACCGCAGGAAAACTACAAGTACCAAATAGTAGCTGCGTTTACCAACGACAATTACAACCTGCTTTACGAAAAGGACTACAGCACCCCTGAGGGTATGCAAGGGTTTATCGACCACATCGCAACCACTGCACTGCCGGGTGAAACAGTTGACATTACCGAAATGGGCACCGATGACAAGTATCTGGTGCTTTCCACCTGTGTCGATGCCGTTGACAGCTATGACAACCGCTATGTCGTTGTCGGAAAACTTGTAACGGAATAGTCAGGCTGTCGAAAAGTCAACAGCCTCCGAGAGGGGTCACTTGCCCCCTCTCGGTCTCACCCCCACAAATGGCTTTGCGAAGCCATTTGTCGAAGACAAAATTCGCCGCGCATGTCGCCGAATTTTGCATTTTTAGGGGTTTGCATGGTTTTTTTGGCAATCCGGAATAGCTTTGCCACGTTTTTGATTGCTATCTCTTTATTAAAGGTGAGGTTAGTAATCAAAAGTATAAAAAGCCAATAATTTTACCGCACCCATATCATTTCCACTTGAAAAAACGGCGCATGTGTGGTACAATTTTTAAGAAAGACAAAAAATTAACAATCAACAGTATTTTGGAGGTTTAAAACATGAACATCACAAACAAAAAAACAGTTGAAGACATCGACGTACAGGGTAAGCGTTGCCTTGTGCGTTGTGATTTTAATGTGCCGATGAAAGACGGCGCTATCACCGACGACAAGAGGATTGTGGCGGCGCTTGACACCGTTAAATATCTCAAAGAAAAGGGCGCTAAGGTTGTGCTCTGCTCCCACATGGGTCGCCCAAAAGGTGAAGTTAACCCGAAATTTTCGCTTGCACCGGTTGCAAAGCGCATATCCGAGCTGCTCGGTTGCCCCGTAGCAATGGCCACCGATGTAGTCGGCGAAGATGCCGCCGCAAAGGTTGCCGCATTGTCCGACGGCGAAATCTGCCTGCTTGAAAACCTGCGCTACCACAAAGAAGAAGAGAAAAACGATCCCGAATTCTGCAAAAAGCTTGCCGCTTTCGGTGATATTTTCGTCAACGATGCGTTCGGCACAGCTCACCGTGCGCACGCCTCCACAGCAGGTGTTGCGGACTATCTGCCGGCTGTCTGCGGTTACCTCATCGGCCGCGAGCTCAAGATAATGGGCGGCGCTCTGGAAGATCCCAAGCGTCCGTTTGTCGCTATTCTCGGCGGCGCAAAGGTCAGCGACAAGATAAAGGTTATCGAAAACCTGCTTGACAAGGTGGACACGCTCATCATCGGTGGCGGTATGGCCTACACCTTCTTTAAAGCACAGGGCATCAACATCGGTTCATCGCTGTGCGAGGACGACAAGATGGAGCTTGCGCTCAGCATGATGACGGACGCTAAGAAAAAAGGCGTTAACTTCCTACTTCCCGTCGACAACGTCATCGGTAGCTCCTTTGCAGAGGACTGCGACTTTGAGGTTGTGGGCAAAGAAATAAAAGACGGCTACCTTGCACTGGACATCGGTCCCGAAACACAAAAGCTGTATGCCGACGCTATCAAAGGCGCAGGCACAGTTATCTGGAACGGCCCGATGGGTGTGTTTGAGTGGAAAAACTTTGCCGGCGGCACAACTGCGGTCGCAAAGGCAGTCGCTGAGAGCGGCTCCGTTTCCATCATCGGCGGTGGTGACTCCGCGGCGGCAGTCGAGGTGCTCGGTTTTGCCGACAAAATGACACACATCAGCACAGGCGGCGGCGCAAGCCTTGAGTTCCTCGAGGGCAAAGACCTGCCGGGTATTTCCTGCCTAAACGATAAGTAAAAATTGCATAGTTCCGCAGTGGGGTCACGGTATGCGTGGCTCTACCGCGGAAAACATGTCTGCATTTGCCTAAAAGCAAATGCGGACGTATGCATTTTTAAGCGTACATATAGCTAACTTGAAACACAACACGGCTTGCCACCATAAATTATGAATATCTGTGTCCATGTCAATCGTATTTCACACGGTGGCTTGTCAACGGAGCAGATCGTAGCACCGTATCCAACGCCTAAATCGGCAGTATTTTACAAGGACAATGCTGTGATGCTTTTCAAGTTAATTGACTATAAAAATAACATCTAAAACAAAATTTAAAGGAGAAAATCATGAACAAAGCAAAGAGAAAAGTAGTTATCGCCGGCAACTGGAAGATGAACAAAACACCGAAACAGGCCGCCGCACTTATAGAAGAGTTAAAGCCCGTTGTAGCCGGTGCAGGTTGTGACGTTGTTATCTGCACACCTTATGTCGACCTGCCGACAGCAACCGCCGCGTGCGAGGGCACAAATATCTGTGTCGGTGCACAGAACGTTCACTTCGAGGCAAACGGTGCATACACTGGCGAAATAAGCGCTGAAATGTTAAATGAAATTGGCGTGACACACGTTGTTATCGGTCATAGCGAGCGTCGCCAGTACTTCGGCGAGACAGACGAGACGGTTAACAAGAGAACAACCGCTGCTGTTAACGCAGGTCTCATTGCTATAGTTTGCGTAGGCGAGCTGTTAGAGGAGCGCGAGGCAGGCATCACCGAAGAGCTTATCGGTATACAGGTTAAAAAGGCGCTTGCCGGCATAACCGCAGATCAGATGAAAAGCATCATCGTAGCTTACGAGCCGGTTTGGGCTATCGGCACAGGCGTAACAGCCACATCACAGCAGGCACAGGACGTTTGCGGCTACATCCGTGGCGTTGTCGCAAAGCTGTATGACGGCGCAGTTGCCGACGCACTCACCATTCAGTACGGCGGTTCCATGAACCCGAAAAATGCCGCAGAACTTCTGGGCATGGAGGACATCGACGGTGGTCTTATCGGCGGTGCATCCCTCAAAGCCGAGGACTTCAGCGTTATCGTTAAGGCGGGCAGCTAATGAAACCTGTTCTTCTTTGTATCATGGACGGCTTTGGTGACGGTCGCCAGTACGAGGGCAACGCCATCATCGCCGCCGAGCCGAAAAGGCTTGACGATATATTTCACAGCTGTCCGACGACGCTCATTGAGGCGTCGGGCATGGCGGTGGGCCTGCCGGAGGGGCAGATGGGCAACAGCGAGGTCGGTCACACAAATATAGGCGCAGGCCGTGTGGTCTATCAGGAGCTGACGAGAATCACAAAGTCCATTGCTGACGGCGATTTTTTCCAAAACGAAGCGCTGTGCAAGGCGGCTGATGCCGCCGCGGCAAGCGGTAACGCCATGCACCTTATCGGTCTTATGTCCGACGGTGGTGTGCACTCGCACAACACGCACATCTACGCGCTGATTAAACTTGCAAAGGAGCGCGGTGTCAAAAACGTCTACGTCCATGCACTTATGGACGGTCGCGATGTCTCCCCGACATCCGGCGCACAGTTTTTGCGTGAGTTACAACAGCAAATGGACACAATAGGCGGTAGCATAGCCACCGTTATGGGGCGCTACTACGCTATGGATAGAGATAACCGCTGGGAGCGTGTGGAAAAAGCATACGCGACAATGGTGTACGGCGAGGGCGAGTTTTGCGCCGATGCCGCCGCCGCAGTGGAAAAAAGCTATGCCGACAACGTCACCGACGAGTTTATCGTACCGTTTGTGGCGGACAAGGACGGCACCATCAAGGCAAACGACAGCGTTGTGTTCTTTAACTTCCGTCCCGACAGAGCACGTGAGATTACACGCACATTTGTCGACGACAACTTTGACGGCTTTGAGCGCAAAAACGGACGTTTCCCACTGCACTACGTCTGCATGACGCAGTACGATGCCACAATGCCGAACGTCGACGTGGCTTTCAAGCCGGTTGCGCTGACAAACACCCTCGGCGAGTATCTATCCAACCTCGGCAAAAAGCAATTGCGCATCGCCGAGACGGAAAAGTACGCGCACGTGACCTTCTTCTTTAACGGCGGTGTCGAAAAGGAATACGAGGGCGAGGACAGGGTGCTAATCAACTCCCCCAAGGTCGCGACATACGACCTACAACCGGAAATGTCCGCTTTTGAGGTCGCCGACGAGGCGGTTAACAGGATAAAAAGCGGCAAGTACGACGTTATCATACTCAACTTTGCCAACTGCGACATGGTCGGGCACACCGGTGTATTTGACGCGGCTGTCAAGGCTGTCAAGGCTGTCAACGAGTGCGTGGGCAAGGTGGTTGATGCCGTCAACGAAATGGGCGGTGTTACAATCCTCACAGCAGACCACGGCAACGCCGACAGGATGGTGGAAGACGATGGCTCGGTATTTACCGCGCACACGACAAACCCCGTACCACTTTCTATAATCGGCAAAAAATGCACACTGCGCGCCGGTGGCTGTCTTGCAGACATTGCCCCGACAATGCTGGAAATAATGGGTATAGAGCAACCGTCCGACATGACAGGCAAGTCGCTTATCCTTTAATGAATGTGTTTGGTATACTTTCCCCGCCTATAGCGGAGGAAGTATACCAAAACGAAATACCGCCGGATAATTTCACTATAAAGGAATTTTATGCAAAGAGTTTATAATTTTTCCGCAGGTCCGTCGCAACTTCCACTGCCGGTACTGGAGCAGATAAACAGCGAATTGCTATGTTACGGCGACAGCGGCCAGTCGGTTATGGAGATGAGCCACCGCAGTCCGGCTTATGATGCCATTTTTAAAGGCGCTAAGCAGAGCATCAAGGACGTTTTGAGTGTGCCGGACAACTATGAAATACTTTTTATACAGGGTGGCGCGTCGATGCAGTTTGACATGCTGGCGCAGAACCTAAAAAAGAACGGCAAAGCTGACTACATCGTCACCGGCGAGTTTAGCGGTAAGGCGGCAAAGGCGGCCAAAAACATCACCGATGCACATGTCGTTGCAACCGGCGAGGGCTGTAACTTTTCAAAACTGCCCAACCTTGCGGATATGAAACCGCGCGAGGGCAGTGACTATCTGCACCTGTGCTACAACAACACGATATTCGGCACGCGTTTTCACGACCTGCCGGAGTGCGGCGATGTGCCGATAGTTGCCGACATGAGCAGTTGCATCATGAGCGAGCCTGTCGACGTGTCGCGCTACGGCATGATTTATGCCGGCGCACAGAAAAACATGGGACCTGCCGGTTTTGCGCTTGTGATCATCCGCAAGGATTTACTGGAGCGCTCAGACAGTGCACTGCCGCTGATGTCCAACTATAATACATACGTCAAGTCCGACAGTATGCACAACACGCCGCCGACATTTGCCATCTACGTGGCAGGTCTTGTGGCGAACTGGGTGCAAAACACCGTGGGCGGACTTGAAAACATGGCAAAACTGAACGCAGAAAAGGCCGCCGTGCTTTACGATTACATCGACGGTAGCTCACTGTTTAGCAACGGTGTCGACCCCTCCTGCCGCAGTATGATGAATGTTACCTTCACCACCGGCGACAAGGATGCCGACGCGCGTTTTTGCAAGGAAGCGGCCGCCGCAGGTTTTGCAAATCTTAAAGGTCACCGCCTTGTCGGTGGTATGCGCGCCTCTATCTACAACGCCATGCCAAAAGAGGGCATTGTTAAGCTAACACAGTTTATGAGTGATTTTGAAAAAAATGTATAAAATAAAAACAAGAAACAGCATCAGTGAAAAGGGTTTAAGCCGCTTGACGTCACCACTTTTTAACGTGTCGGAGGACACACAGGACCCGCACGCAATACTTGTACGCAGTAGCGTTATCGCCACCGAAGAGTTGAGCGAAGAGTTGCTTTGCATCGCAAGGGCGGGTGCCGGTTATAACAACATTCCCGTCGCGGAGTGCACAAAAAAAGGCATCGTTGCCTTTAACACCCCCGGCGCGAACGCAAACGCCGTCAAGGAGCTTACGATAGCCGGACTTATCGCCTCCTGCCGCAACCTTTGTGACGGTGTACAGTGGGCAAAAA
>CAYJFU010000010.1:26095-28659 GCA_964369445.1 uncultured Oscillospiraceae bacterium
AACGAGGGTGACAGCGTGCCCTCACTTGTCGAAAAGGGCAAGTCGCAGTTTGTTGGCCCCGAAATAGCCGGCAAAAAGCTTGGTGTTATCGGACTTGGCGCTATCGGCGTGCTCGTCGCCAACGCGGCAATGCACCTCGGACTTGAGGTTTATGGCTACGATCCGTACATATCGGTTCAAGCTGCTTGGAACCTGTCACGCGGTGTTAAACACTGTGTCAACCTGTCCGATTTGACGGCGCAGTGCGATTTTATATCCTTGCACCTGCCGGTCAATGACAAGACAAAGGGCTTTGTCAACGAGAGCGTCCTGTCAAACATGAAGGACGGCGCACGCATACTCAACTTTGCACGTGGCGACCTTGTCGTGACAAAAGACGTACTCAGCGCACTTGCCGAGGGCAAGCTATGTGGCTATATAACCGACTTCCCGACGCAGGAGCTCATTGACGTGCCGGGTGTACTTGCAATACCGCATCTGGGCGCCTCCTCCCCCGAGAGCGAGGAAAATTGTGCCGTTATGGCAGTCTCACAGACCGCTGCTTACCTGACAAAGGGTGAGATAATTAACAGCGTCAACATGCCGAGTGTACGGCTTGACAGCTTTAGCGGTAGCAGGATTTGCGTTATAAATGAGAACCACAGCGGTGTTATCAACGCCATTACCGGCTGTCTTAGCAACGCTAACCTCAACATTGACAACCTTGTCAACAAAAGTCGCGGTGACATTGCTTACACCGTACTGGATATTGCAAATAGTGTACCACAGCAGGTGCTCAATGACATAGTCGCTATAAATGGAGTTATCCGCGCAAGGGTTATTGGGTTACATTGATAATGTCGGCTATGCTAAAAGCTTCAGCAAAATTTTTATCATCTATCACAAACACCTCATTAATACACAGATTATTGCTTGCACTTTTAGTTGAAGCTGACAAAAACCCCACTCTTGTTTACACAAATCTTTTTTTCAACACACCCTATTGAAAAGCTGTCGTTTAAAGCATCTATACATTACATTTTCGGTTGCATCCCTCCGTCCGGAGCAGGGGAAAGTAACCAAAGGGTGTTGAAAAATCGACTTTGCACTAACCGAAACAAATTCACAACACACACGTTTAATCGGAGGACGACGATGCCGCAACCGCTCTTTACCGATAAGAGCTTTGCAAACCAAGGCTGTGAGACCGTGACCGCGGTCGGCTTTGGTTATGACAGGATATCCGATGCACGAGCAGACAGGATAAGCGAGCACTATACCTGCCTTGACGGACAGTGGGATTTTTTGTACTACAGTAGTGTGACGAAACTGCCCGAGGGGATCGAGACGGTGACGGAATTTACCGATGCCGTCCGTTTATCTGTGCCGTCAAACTGGCAACTGTACCGTATGACAGAGGGACATGTGCCCTTTGACGTGCCCATTTATTCCAACATAGGGTATCCGCACCCCGTTGATACGCGTCAGATCCCTCACATCGACGAGGAGCTTAACAGCGTAGGAGTTTATCACCGCACCTTTGAGGTCACCACCTCCATGCTCGAGCGCGAGCTGTTCCTGCGCTTTGACGGCATAAACTCTTGCGGCGAGGTCTATGTCAACGGCAACTATGTCGGTTACTGTCAGTCCTCGTTTGACGCGCACCGCTTTGGCATCACGGAATTTGTCAATGTCGGCGTAAATCACGTCACTGTCATCGTCTACCGCTACAGTTTTGGCAGTTACCTTGAGGATCAGGACATGTGGCGCGTGTCCGGCATATTCCGTTCTGTTTATCTGTGCGGCGAGCCTATCTATCGCATCGACGATTACAGCGTTCAAACGTTACTATCGTCCGACTACACCTCCGCCGCTTTTGTCGTTAAGGCAAACATAAAGCTGCTTGCCGCCATCGACGCGGTGGAACTTTGGGCGATACTTTACGACAACAATGGTAAAATAATCACAAAGGGTCAGGCGGTTGCAAGTGCGCCTCAGCTAAACGACACTGTCACCCTCACCTCTGACATCATAACGCCGGCGCTGTGGAGCGACGAGGCACCCAATCTTTACCGATTGGTGGTATTTTTGCAGGACAACTTCGGCAACATGCTTGACATGCGCGCCTGCAAGGTCGGTTTTCGTGAGATAAAGGTGCAAAAGGGAACCGAAGACACCCCACCCTGCCTGCTGTTAAATGGAAAACCGGTGAAGATATTCGGTGTCAACCGCCATGAATGGCATCCGGCTTACGGTCATGCGGTGCCAAAACAGGTGACAAAGCAGGATTTATTCCTGCTAAAACGACACAACATCAACGCCGTCCGCACGGCGCACTACCCAAACAGCGACTATTTTTACGAGCTGTGCGATGAACTGGGTATACTCGTCATGAGCGAGACCAACCTTGAAACCCACGGACTGCCCGGCATACTGCGCTCACATGCGAAGGTGTTTGAAAAGCACTGCCTGTCGCGGCTGAGTGCTATGGTGACGCGCCTTAAAAATCACCCGTCTGTCGTGTTTTGGTCGCTTGGCAACGAGTCGGATTTTTCGTCGGTATTCAAAAGAATGTATCAGCGTTG
>CAYJFU010000010.1:28669-32436 GCA_964369445.1 uncultured Oscillospiraceae bacterium
GAGCTGGACAACACGCGCCCCGTTCACTACGAGGGGGATATAAACCTCGAGGCGAGTGATGTGTTCAGCCAGATGTACACCCCGCTGGAGTCGGTGGTAAAACACGGTCTAGGGCGTGCGTTTTGGATTGGCTGTTCCACAAAAAAACTGCACTATGTCAAGCAGACGCTTTCAGCCAGGTATCGTGAGGTTCCCTTTATCCTGTGCGAGTACGCGCACGCAATGGGTAATTCTCTTGGCAACTTTAAAGATTACACCGATGCATTCCGCAAATACGACATACTCAGCGGCGGTTTTATCTGGGATTTTGCCGACATGGCAATTTATGACGGTCAAAAATACTGCTACGGCGGCGATTTTAATGACCTGCCGAACGATAAAAATTTCTGCTTTAACGGCATATTCAGCGCCGACAGGTCGTGCAACCCTGCCGCGCATGAGGTCAAACAGTGCTATTCGCCCGTTAAAATGCTGTTAAAGGACGGCGTGTTGACGGTCAAGAGCGAACGGCGGTTTACGACCTTTGAAAACGCTGTCGCCGTGTGGGAGTACCGCGAAAACGGCTTTCCGACACAGCGTGGCGAGCTGCCATTGCAACCGATACCGCCCGGTGGTGGCGCGACGTTACAGATTCCCTGCAAGCGAGGTGACGCAAACAAAACCGCCGATTTGGTTGTGTTTTTCCGCGACATGCAAAAGCACCGATGGTCAAGCGATGACACGACGCTGTGCAGCTGTCACGAGCGGTTGCGTACCGAGCAGGTTGCCATCCCTACACCGTCCCCGACCGTTATAACCTCGGCAAGCGGTTTTGAGATGCGCGGCGGCGATTTGGTGGTGCACATTGACGCGACGACAGGGTATGTCACAAGCATCGAAGCGGAGGGCACCGAACTGTTGACATCCCCCATTAAACCGCAGATAAGCCGTGTGCCGATCGACAATGACAGGTGCGAAATACTGCCTGACATAATGAAAAAGCGCATGAACATCGGTTTTTGGCAAAAGGCTGAGGAGCAATTGCGACTGGGTGGTGTAAAAGAGGAACACGACAAGATTGTCTGCACCTTTGTTGCGCCGGGTATCAAGCGCATGGAGGTACGTTACTATATCTCCTTTAAGGGCGAGTTTTGCGTGGATTTTACTGTTGTGCCCACACTGGATGGCGAGCGCTTTGGCATAACATTCGAGACCTGCGAGCTTATATCACACCTTGCGATGTTCGGCAAAGGACCGCATGAGAACTATGTTGACAGGTTGTCCTCTTGCGTGCCGACCGTCATGCAGGGGAGCATAAAAAGCCTGTGCCACAACTACCTCTACCCGCAAGAAAACGGCAACCGCACCGATGTGCAGTGGTTAATGCTCTACGGCGAGCACCACTCACTTTATATAAAAACGCTGACAAGCGGCATATCCGCATCGGTTCATCCATACACAAAGCAGGCGCTTAAGACTGCCACACACAGTGCGTTTTTGCAAAAGGGCAAACGCGCAACGGTCAATTTAGATGTTGGTCAGTGTGGTGTCGGCGGCGACATGCCCGGTGTGGGAATGGTTAAGGACAAGTACAAATTGAAGCCCGGCAGAGCATACACCATGAGCCTCTGCCTACAAAGCATAAGGAGAAGTTAGCATGAAACCATTTAAAAAAGCGCTGTTTGGTGAGTTAAACGGTGCACCAGTGCACAGCTACACCCTCACAAACGACAGCGGAACATCTATGTCCGTTATCGACCTCGGTGCGGCAATCACTCACCTTTTTATTGCCGATAAGGACGGCAAATCCACCGACATCGTGCTTGCATACAAGACCGTTGAGGAGTATGCCGACAACACCACCTATTTTGGCGCCTTTGTCGGACGCGTCGCAAACCGCATCATCGACAGCACCTTTGAAATTGACGGCGTTACATACAACGTTGACGTCAATATGCCCCCACACTCATTGCACGGCGGTTTTAAAGGCTACAGCTTTAGGATTTTGGACGTTGAAGCGCAGGACAACAGCCTTACTTTCACCTTTACCGATCCTGATGGCACCTGTGGTTTCCCCGGCACGCTGGACTGCACCGTCTATTACGAACTGACCGAGGACAACAAGATTATCATGCGCTATAATGCCACCTGCGACAAAAAGAGCATCATAAACCTCACAAATCACAGCTACTTTAACCTTAACGGCCATAATGCCGGCGATATTTACGACCATGTGTTGAGAATAGATGCCGACCGCTTTACCGAAAACGAGCAGATGGGCACACCGACAGGCATAATATTGGACGTTGAGGGTACACCGCACGACTTTAGGGTTGCAAAGCCCATCGGCCAGGACATAAACGGCGAGCATCCGCAGGTAGCAATGTACGGCGGTTATGACAACAACTTTATCATCAACGACCCCAACGGCGGAACAACACCGATAACCGAGCTTTACAGCCCCAAAAGTGGCATCGGATTAAAAGTTTACACGACAAAACCGGCAATCCAACTTTACACAAGCAACATGTTAAAGCCGGTAGTCGGCAAGGACGAGGCGCAGTACAAAGAACATTGTGCACTTTGCCTAGAAACGCAGTTTTGCCCCGGCGCACGCCCGTTTGAGGGTTTCTGTGACATAACTATCTCACCTGAAAAACCGTACAAACACGAGACAGTCTATGAACTGTATGTTAAATAATGGATAAAATCAAGATAGACAGAATAAACGAACTTGCGCGAAAGGCGCGCACCACTCAACTCAGCACCGAGGAACTTGCCGAGCAGGACGCACTGCGCAAGGAGTATGTCCGCTTAATACGCAACAACTTCGAACGTCAGTTGCAGGACATCGTTGTCGCAAAGCCGGAATAAACCGTAGATTGTCCTTTAAAACGGCAGAAACTACACATTTAACAGTTGTTCAACTTAAATACGACACAAGATTGCCCAGCAGAAATTTTGCCTATCACGGCTGAGGATTTGTGTGCTACGCACTGTTCCTTTTACAGTCCACCGGACTTTTAATTCTGCCGTCGGCAAAACCAAAATATACTTTGTGCATTACTGATACGACAACGAAGATATGCGGAATTTTTGCCCGGAAGGTGTGGTGGTTTTTAAGTTGAATAACTATAATAGAGTAAAGAGCTTTTTCCAGAATCGCAAACACCGCCGTATGTTAATCATAACGGCGGTGCTTGTGCTTTTTTGTGTGTTGCTCAACCTGTTGAGTGCGAGTACGGCAGCGGTGGACTTTTTTGTGCAGTATATCACAAACCCATATAAAAAGGTTGTCGGAACGCTGACATCCTTTGTGCCGTTTTCTGTTGCCGAGTGGGTTTATATCGCTGCCGGTGTCTACTTTGTGGCTCTTATTATTTTTTCAATTGTTTCGGTCATAAAGCACAAATCGATCGCAATGTTTCTGCACCGCCTGCTTGGGATTGTCGCGTCGGTGCTTGCCGTTTACGGTGGCATAACGCTACTTTGGGGCATAAATTATTACGCTACAAGTCCGCTGTCGCATATGGATGTCGTGGCAGAGCCGGTGTCGGTGGAGCAACTTTACGACACAACTGTCTACTTTGCACAGCGCCTTAACGAGACAGCGAACAGCGTCCCCCGTGACGAAAACGGTCTGTTTGACGTGCCTAAACAGGATCTATTTGTACAGAGCGCCACACTTTATCAGCCGACACAGCAGATGTATCCTTACCTTGAATGGCCGGACATTCCGGCAAAACAGATGGCTTTTTCATGGTTTATGAGCGAAATAAATTACACCG
>CAYJFU010000010.1:32451-41691 GCA_964369445.1 uncultured Oscillospiraceae bacterium
CAAAGGTCAACGACGACATGCCCGGCAGTCTCATGCCGGCGACGATAGCGCACGAACTTGCACACCTGCGCGGGGTTGCGCCGGAACAGGACTGCAACTTTTTGGCGGTGCGCGCCTGTGAGCTGAGCGGTATACCGTCCTACACGTATTCGGGGTGGCTTTTTGGATTTGTGTACCTGTCCAACGCGCTTTTTACAGCGGATTATGATTTGTATACCGAAGTGATGCAGTCGGTGCCGGAGGAGGCACTTATCGACCTTGCCTACAACAGCTATTATTGGCAGCAATACGAAAGCCCTGCCGCAGAGGTTGCCAATACCGTCTACGAGGGCTTTTTACAGAGTTATGATCAGGATGACGGGCTTAAAAGTTACGGGCGCGTTGTCGACCTGCTTGTTGCGTTTTACGGGGAAATATAGTCCATCCGCTTAAAGCAATACAGGATTGTCAGATGATAATTCGACTGTTAAGGGTGGTGGATACATCACTGCTCGCCGTCCCTTTAACAATCCACCGGATTGTTAATTTTTCCCGTAGCAATACCTTACTTTATCTTTGCTTTACCTATTTATTATCGAAAAACACTGTCAAAACCGCAAATCTGCTAGGCTTTAAGTCTGTGCAAGCCGATACCAAAAGATCAACCTCAGTTATCTTTATGTATTCCGATTGACCTGTGCAAAGGTATCCGAATTTATGTCAACAAGACGTGTTAGTTTTCAAACTGAATGACTATGTGGTGGGAGAACTGCTTGAACATTTGGCATTAGATATACGCATATGCCTTGATCGCACTAATGTTTATTGTTTACTTAAGGGGTTATCGCACTAAAGATATTTTGTTACACTTTAATTGTTGCCCCCGCCTCCGGCGGGGGCAACAATTAAAAGGACATTATTTCTTTGTGTAAACTGACAATGATTTCCACAAATGTGACACCCCCCTAATTAACTATTTAAGTATTTTTGCTAACCCAGTGGCGCTTTGGAAATTCTTCCACCGTTGCGCGGATACTCTTTGGGGGTTTTGCTCACCTTTTCATAGACAAACAGTGCGCGCTCATCGCCGCGCGGCAGTGTGTACTGCACCGTTTTGCCGGCATCAGCGCCAAGTATCTTTGCGGCGCGCCGTCCGTCCGCCGTGCTCTCGGTGGTGCCTTTCATCGCCAGCACGTGACCGCCCGTTTTGCACAGCGGCAGGCAGTATTCCAATAGTGTTGGCAATGCCGCCACCGCCCTCGCTGTCACGGTGTCAAAGCTCTCGCGATACTGTGGGTTGTGCGCTATGTCTTCAGCGCGTCCGTTTAGGACAGTTATGTTGCTCAACTGTAACTCTTTGGCGACTTCGCTCAAAAACACACAGCGCTTGCCCGTCGGTTCCAACAACGTCACCTGTAACTCGGGGCGCGCTATCGCCGCCACAAGCCCCGGAAAACCTGCACCGCTTCCCACATCGCACACTTTCCCTGTCATTCGCTCGTCATACACAACCGTTAAGCAGTCGATAAAGTGCTTGTCCTCGATATCCTCCGTGTCAAGTATGCGCGTGAGATTTATTTTTTTGTTGTACTCTATCATCAGCGCCGAATAGCGCAGAAGTGCATCAAAGCAGTGGTTTACGGTAAACCCACTGCACAGAGCTTTATTTAAAAACCGTGTCCTGTCCATTCTAAATGCCCAGGTAGCTGTAGTTTTTGTCGCAGTTGCCCGGCACGCCCGGCACGCTACCCTGACTTGTGTACTGCCACATGTCGTAGCGGTAGGGGAAGTCCGTTTGGTCGGTGTAGTGCGCAAGCCATATGCGGTTGTGTGAGATGGCGTGATAGTCAAGGTTGCTCAAAAACCACGATTTGCTCGCGTAGACCATCGGCGTTTTGCCGCCGGCGCGTACCGTGTCGCAAAATGCGTTGGTTATCTGTGTGCGCAACGAGGCACTTATGTTGTTGGCGCGGCCTCCGCTCTGGTACTCGGTGTCAAAGGTTATACCGTATTTTAGGTTGTAGCCTTGCGTGAGCTGTAGCGCGAAACTTGCCTCCTCAACAGCCTCCTGTACCGTGATCGCCTGTGTAAAGAAGTAGACGCCGACGTCAAGCCCTGCCGCTATCGCACCGTTTATGTGCGAGCGGTAATACGGGTCCTCCACCAGTGCTCCTGTCGAGTAGCCGCGGTAGCCGGCACGTATGATTACATAGTCGATACCGCTGTTTTTTACTGCGTTCCAGTCGACATTGGGTTGCCATTTTGACACGTCAATGCCATCAACGGTGCTGTCAAGTGCGCCGTTTGCGTTAAAGTAGTAGTTTACGCCACCGATAGTAACATAGCCGGTGACCTTGTTACCATTTTCATCAAAATAGAACTGTTGGCCGTCAATTGTGTGCCAGCCTATGTATTTTTGCCCGACCTCGGTTTTGACAACCTCCGCCACTACATATGGTAAAAATTGTGGAAATATCACCCCTGCACCGTCAAAAATCTGCACCGGTTCAACCGCCGGGGTTGGGGTTGAGCTAGATTCCGGAACTACCGTACTGCTTGAGTCCGGTGGTGTGGTACTGCTTGACGACGGTGCGCTTGAGCTGCTGGACGGTGCGCTACTTGACGATGTTGTGCTTTCCGGCGAGGAGCTACTTGGTGGCGGGGTGCTCGACGAGGTGCTACTGTCCGACGAGGGTGTACTGTCCGTTGGTGGAGTACTCTCCGATGATGGTGTGCTGTCGGTTGCAGGTGTTGTTTGGGAACTGTCAGTTGTTAACGAAGTCGTGCCATCGGTTAACAACTGCAACGCACCTGCAAGTCCAAAAGACGACAGCGGCTGGAGCGTACCTGCCGGCAGTTTGTTAAGACCTGTGATAATGCCGTTTTCGTCGACGACAAATATGTACTCAACGCCCTCATGTGTAAATCCGTTAACGTAACTGGGCGCTACTTTATAGACAGTTTTTTCCTCATAAACCGGCTCTATCGTGTTTTGAGGGGCTTCCGGCACGGGTTCGGGTGCCGGCTCCGGCGCGGCAGGGGTGGTGTCCGGTTGTGGTGTCGGGTTCATCTCGGCATCCTCTTTGGACACCTCTATCTCACTTTCGTCTTTAATCTTGTCCTTGAGGTCTTCTTCCGTTAAAGGCTCTATAACCGCATTTGGTTTTAAATCTATAACCTGCGGTGCAAGGGTCGGATAGTTTGCATCGGGGTGCAGTGTTACGATGTAGCGCCCCTCTTTTTCCAGCTCGGTGACCTCAAAACTGCCTGTACCCTCTATGTCATACTGCTCGCTTTCACCATCGGGGTCGGTTAAGGTAAATGTAAAGTCAACACCCTCTACTAAGGCGCCCTCGGCATCGACAACCCTGACTTCCAATATATCAAAAGCCGATGCAACGGAAAGCGCAATGGCACCTTGGTCGGTGTTTGTCATGTCGGTCAGCGAAAGCGGCTCGTAATATATCATTGGGGTTGCGCCGAGCGGCTCTATCGTCTGTGGCGGTTGTGGTGCAAGAGTCGTAACGGACGGCAATGTGGTTTGCTGACCCAAAAACAGGTATGCGAGATACACACCGCCGGCAATCGCCAGTGCACACAGCACCGAAATCAGTATTATAATCGGTACTTTGGCACGGTTTTTAGGTTTAACCGCTGTCTGTGCATCGGCGACGATAAACTTTGCCCCGTGTGCCGCCGAGCGGTGTTTTGCTCTTCTTTTGTCGTGTGCGCCACTGCGGTAGGCGGCGCGGTAATTGTTGCGTTTTCTATTAAAAAACAACATAACCTCCAAAATTGCAATATATTTAAAAAAGATGGGTATGGCTTTATTTTTTTATGTCCACTTGCGCAGTGGTTTAATACGCCTTAAATTGTTCAATTTGACTTTATTTCCACAGCCCGGAACACATAAGCATATATTCTACTATATTATACAATAATCTTTTTAAAAAGTCAAATATTTACATCATTATCGCTAAGTCAACTATTTAGTCCACTCCCCATTGTTGTACACAGAAATCCATTGGGTTTGTTTATATCGCAAAATGGGAGAAGCAAAGCCCCTCCCGTGCAAATTATGCTTCATTTTATGTGGGTGCATATGAGTTGTTGTTGATAGATTTGTTGCGGGATCAACCGCGTGCACCCCATCGTCATCTCCTAAACCGTGGACGTTTAAATCTAATATCCACCGAGCCGATAAACTCCCTATAGACTTTAAAGGTCGGGCGTTGCCCTTTTGGAATGAGTTTGAAGTATATAAGCACCGCCATTGCTACCGCGACGGATTTTCCTATAATAATGATGACCTGCTGACCGTTCAAAGTGAACAGTCCGCCAACAGCGTCGACAGTTTCGGCGACAAAACCGCCAAGCAGTGAAAAGAAAAAGCCTGCCACACCTGATACACCACCGATAAGACCCATGTGGAGCACCTTGTTTTCGCCTCCGAGGTTGTCGTATTGGACGTTAAATAGCGCAACGCCAATAATCGCCCACGCAACAGAACTTGTCAAATGGTGCAACACAACCACAACAGCGCCGTTTTGTGGTGTTGCGATAAGCCAATAAAAAACACAACTTGCGTAGATGAGTGCGGCGGTAAACATGGCTACCTCAAAGTTAGTGCGGCTGATAAAACGGTGCCACACGACGGTCAGCAGTATTTTTTGCACGCTTGTGACAACAGTGATTATGCCCAAAAGTGAGTAGTTAACCTGTAGGTGCTCAATTATGTAAATGGAGTTGTGAGGTATCCAAAACTGCGCCGCAAACTGCCACATACACATCATAAGCAGTACAAGCCGCGTTGAGCGGTTATTAAACGCGCCAAAGAGTGCTTTAAGGCGCACACCCTCTTTTTTCAGCGGTGGCATGGACAACTTTAAAAGCCAATGCGCATTGAATGTGGTAATGGAGATCAGTATGCCTCCAATAACGGCAAAACCGTAGCGCTCGGTCTGCGGCGTGGCAAAGTAGTCAAGCAGTGCCGAGCCAAGCAGTGACACAACAGCAAGCGAGCCAAGCCCCACGCGTTCACGCAGGGTAAAAAAGGAGTTGCGCTCTCTTGGTGGTGTCACAACCATCAGCCAGTTGTTCATGGCAGGCGTTATCATTGCAAGCATGATATGCCCAAATGTATATACTGTCACCGTTGTAACCATCGCGGCCGGACCGGTCCCGAGTACAAGCGGTACAAAAAACACAAGGGCAAGACATAGCTTTCCTGTTATCGAACCTAGGATTAAAAATCGACGCTCATTTTTTATTTTCGCAATAACAAAAGGCCCCACAATCTGAAACAGCGCGCCCAAAACAGGAATAGCGAGCACAATGCCGTTTGAGGTTGTGGAGAACCCAAGTAACTGCAATAAACCGGCGAGATAAACACCGGCACAGATGTTAAGCGCTGTAAAAGTGCCAAGCTGCTCGGCGAGGAAACCTTTTTTAGTCAGCTGTTGCTGTGCTTCCTCGGCGCTCGGCGCGATTTTGTTTGCTTTAAACATATCACTCTTTAAAATGAAAGTATAAGACCGCCTTTGTTTGCATAAAACGAGCAAAGCCCTCTTGTATCTGATATCTTGACGCTTGTCACGTTTTTATAGGTTTGCATTATCAATGTTTTCATCTGCTCGGCGCCCTTTTCGTTAAGGCAATGACTTATTATAACCTTTGCGTCGGGCAGGTCGGGGAACTCCGGCTTGATTTTTTCCATCTGCTTTACCATACGCTCGATTGCGCCAACCTCGCCGCGAACCTTGTCGATAACCTTTATCTCGCCATTTAAACCGCGCGCTATCGCACGTATGCCCAGTGCCGAAACCGCAACGCCGACAAGCTTGTTCATGCGTCCCGTCTTGACAAGCGTGTCAAAGTTGGACAGCGAAAAAAGCAAGCGTTGTTTGTTGAGAAACTCGGTGGTTTTTTGCATTATTGTATCTATTGGCAGTGCCTGTGCTATCAGTTTAGTGAGGTTGTCAACGGTGAGCGACAAAGTCCCTGCTGTCAACTGGCTGTCAAACACAATTACCTTTTTACCGGGTTGCTCCGTCATGACGAGGTCGGCGGCCTGCACCGCACTGTTATAAGTGCCGGACAGCTTGGAGGACAAGCAAACCGCAAAGGTGACATCGGCGCGGCTGAATACATCTGCCCAGTCCTGTACTGACGGACAAGAAGAGTTTGTTTTTCCCTTCGTCTGTGAAAGGTGTTGTAGCATCTTCTCGGTGTTCATCGTCTCGTCGTCGACATAGGTTGTACCGTCAACGTTGATGGTCAGCGGCACCACCGCAAACTCAACCCCCGGTATCTTTATGCTGTCGTTGACAAGATCGGAGGAACTGTCGACTGCTATCTGGATTTTCATGTTACTGCCCTTTCACGTTTGAAGTTTTACTATTCTTAATAATTGCTTTTTGTATTGCTATGCTTTGTTTAATTATAAAACTACTTTGTGAAATTAATATGTTTCAAATTCACAAGGGAAGTGGACACAGAAAGTTGATTTAACGGTTACTTGTGTTTTTTATTTCTCTACTGATGGCGGGGGACAAAAAAGGTAAAAAGTCAAATTAACGCTATCTGCACCTTTAGTAAATATCTTATCGGCAGGACAGGGGAGATACGCTGATTGCAAAACAAAACCGCACAAACAAGTGATAGTGTCACCGCACTTTTTGTACATTAGACAGCACCACAACAATTGTGCGGAATAAAATTAAATTTTACTTATCAGGCAACTTGTAGTAGGCGAAGATTTTTATCGTTTACTTGCCCCGCTGACAGCGGGGAAGTAAACGGTAATGTTGCCCCTAAGTTATTGGTATTGATTATATTAGCCATAGGAAAGCAATGCAGGCACTAGGATGCCATTTCCTCACGGCGGCGGCGTGCTTTTTCCATAGCCTCTTCGACCATCATGTCCTTGACCTTCATCAGACGCGTCAAGTTTCCGCGCTCGTTTTCGTCCAGCTTCATCGTGATGTAGCGTATCGTCTCGATGTAGCGCGGTATCGTCACGTACTCAAGTGCGTTGACGCGACGGCGTGTCTTTTCAATCTCGATGGAAAGTAGCTCTACCGCCTTTTCAATCTCGGCAAGCTCAATCATGTCCACCATCGTCTCGGACAGTGACAGCACAGCATCGTCAAGTTCACCCGAGGTGTTGGCAAACGCATACGGGTAAATTTCGCCCGGCTTGTCGCTCTTTGCCTTTGTCTCGAACAGCGGCACGTTGACGGACATTATGTTGCGGTAGGACACCGCTACCGACACGCTCTGCTTTGGGTACAAAAGCGCCTGTTCCAAACTCTCGCTGCTCATGTTGCCGGAGGCGGCGGCAAAGCCGGCAGAGGCGGCTTCAAGCGATGCCTCCACCTTGCTGCGCAGTTCTTTATTTTTGCGCACAATCTCTAAAAATTGTTTCATCAGCTCGTCGCGCTTGTCCTTTAACAGCTTGTGACCGCGCGTTGCGGTCTTTAGGCTGTTTTTCAAGCGCGAAAGCTCCATTCTCGTTGGGTTTACATTAAGTCGTGCCACGGCAACTCCTTATTCCTGCTCAACTGTAGGATAGTATTTGTCAATATACTCCTGCTTAATACGTTTGAGTTCATTTTTGGGCAATATCGTGAGCAATTTCCAACCGATTTCCAGTGTCTCTTCGATACTGCGGTTGACGTCATAACCTTGACTGACGTACAATTTCTCAAACTCGTCCGCAAATTTTGCAAACTTTTTGTCAACGTCGGTCAGTGCGGCCTCACCCAAAATTGTCATAAGCTCTTTAGCGTCCTTACCGCGCGCATAGGCGGCGAACAGCTGGTTCATGGTGTTGGCGTGATCCTCACGGGTTTTGCCCTCACCGATACCCTTGTCTTTCAGACGCGACAGCGACGGCAAAACGTCGATAGGCGGCTTTAAGCCTTTGCGGTAAAGCTCACGCGATATGATAATCTGACCCTCGGTGATGTAGCCTGTAAGGTCGGGGATGGGATGGGTTTTGTCGTCTTCCGGCATGGAGAGGATCGGGATCATGGTGATGGAACCCTCTTTGCCGACAAGGCGACCGGCGCGTTCGTACATCGTCGCAAGGTCGGTGTACAGATAACCGGGATAACCACGACGACCCGGAACCTCTTTACGTGCGGCGGAAACCTCACGCAGAGCCTCGGCGTAGTTGGTGATGTCGGTTATGATAACAAGGACGTGCATGTCCTTTTCAAAAGCGAGATACTCCGCGGTGGTAAGTGCCATACGCGGTGTGGAGATACGCTCAATAGCGGGGTCGTTAGCGAGATTTAGGAACAGCACGGCGCGTGAAAGAGCGCCTGTCATCGCAAAGTCGTTAACGAAGAAGTCCGCCTCTTCAAATGTAATACCTACAGCGGCGAACACAACGGCAAAGTTGCCATCGTCGCCGAGCACCTTAGCCTGACGCGCAATCTGTGCGGCGAGCTGTGCATGGGGCAGACCACTACCGGAGAAGATAGGCAGTTTTTGTCCACGTACGAGGGTGTTAAGACCGTCGATTGCGGAAATGCCTGTCTGGATAAACTGGTTGGGATAGTCACGAGCCGCCGGGTTCATCGGCTGACCGTTGATGTCAAGCTTTTTTTCCGGTAGAATCTCGGGGCCGCCGTCTTTTGGCTTGCCCAGACCGTCAAACACGCGTCCGAGCATGTCGCCGGAAACGCCAAGCTCCAGTCCGTGACCTAAAAAGCGAACTTTGGAATCCTTAAGGTTAATGCCGGCACTGCTCTCAAATAGCTGAACAAGCGCCTCACTTCCCTCAATTTCCAGTACGCGACAACGACGGATTTCGCCGTTTTGCAATTCAATTTCGCCAAGCTCGCCGAACGTTACGCCTTCAACGTCACGCACCAGCATAAGAGGGCCGGCAACCTCACCAATAGTACGATACTCTTTTATCATATCAGTCCTGTTCCTTTCCCTCTTTTTCTATGAGAGCCGCGATTTCACCGCTAAATCCGTCCTTAATTTTTGCAAATTCTGCGACAAATTCCTCTTCATGTATGTCCTTTGAACGTCCGATGTAGTCTCTTGACGGTACGTTAATAATATCTTCGATATCAACACCTGCGGCAAGTGCGCCCCTTGCAGACACGTCAAAGCTGAGGATTAAGTCAACCAGTGCCGCCTGCTTTTCGCTCGATGCAAAAGCGTCGGTGTCGGAGAATGCGTTTTGCTGTAGGAAGTCCTCACGCATCATACGTGCAATTTCCATTGTCAATCTGTCCTCTG
>CAYJFU010000011.1:0-5178 GCA_964369445.1 uncultured Oscillospiraceae bacterium
AAAAAAGCTGAGATTGCTAGGTGCGGATATCAAAACGCTGACCTATGACCCCATTGTGCAGTCCTCAACGCAGATAAGGCGCAACATTCAGTACGGCAAGGTGTACGACAGTGAAATACCGCCAAAAGTTGCAGATATAATAAAGGAACACAACCTTTATGCACCGCCAAAATTGTCCGAGCTTGCCACCTTTGTCAAAGGTAGGCTGTCGCAAAAGCGGTTTAACCACACCCTTGCGGTTGAAAAGATGGCGCGCGCCCTTGCTGAGCGATACGATGTAGATATGTATAGTGCGCGTGCGGCAGCACTGCTTCACGACAGCCAGAAAGAAGCACCGTTTGAAAAGCTGTTGCAGAGCGCCGAAAAAAATGGTATAATACCGATGTGGCACAAAAAGCCACGCAATGTTTGGCACGGCTACGTCGCGGCGGAATATGCCGAGACAGAGCTTAACATACTGAACCAAGATATAATTAACGCAATACGCTACCACAGCACAGGACGTGCGGACATGTCAATGCTTGAAATGCTAATTTTTGTTGCGGACATGGTCAGCGAGGACAGGACTTTTGACGGGGTCGAGCGGTTGCGCCGACTTGCGTTTACCGATATAAAGGCTTGCTTGTTGCAGTGCCTTATCACCAATGTCGACATGTTGAGAGAGGACGGCGAGGCGGTGGACGAGGACAGTTTAAAAGCTATAGAATTTTTGAAAGGTGTTCATGACAGTTAAGGATAAGTCAAATAAAAACGTACGTGCGCGTGACATATATGAAAAGCAAAAACGAGGGCATCGCAACGCGCTTTTTCGGCGCACTATCGTCAGTTTTGTCGTGCTTTTTGCCATTGCGCTCACCTCGGCGGCAGGCATTTATGCCTACTTTGACGCGACGGTGACCACCGGTGCGGCAGGCACACTACCGGCGGAGTTTGCCACCGACAGGGCGATAAGGGGCGATGTTATCAACATACTTGTAGCCGGCATCGACTACACCGACGCGGAGGGTCAGGGCGACAGGGGTGTCGACCCGTCAAAGGGTCTCACCGATGTTATAATGTACATCCATTATGACATGAAGGGCGACAAAATGTCGATATTGCAGATACCGCGCGACACGTTTGTCGGCACCGAGTACAACACCGGCAACACCTTTAAAATCAACGCTATCTACCCGATGGCGGAAGAGGAGGAGCGCATGGCGGCGCTCGCACAGGCGGTCAACGAGATGTTCGCACTGCCCATTGACTACTACGGCACGATAAATATGGACAACTTTAAGGATATCGTCAATGCCGTTGATGGTGTCGAGATGTATATTCCCGTCGACATACGCACACCGGAGGGTACACTTGTTCACTCTGCCGGTGAGACGGTTCTGCTTAACGGCGACGGTGCGGAGCTTGTCGTGCGTGCGCGTAACTATCCACAGGGCGATATAGACAGGCTGTCGGTACAGCAGTACTTTTACGGCGCCATCTTCACAAAATTTATGTCCTACCCCATCGGTGACATCATCAAGCTTATGCCGTACTTTGTGACCTTTATCAACACCGACATGGATCTGGTCACGCTGGGTGTGCTTGCGAGGGAGTTTGTCGAGCTTGACCCGGCAAACGTCATTATAGCAAAGATGCCGGGCGAGGGTTTTAACTACGTTTCGCCGGTCACCGGCAACAACATATCCTGCTACACAGGTCACCTTGACACGACAGCGGATATATTAAATCAATACTTTAGGACGTACTCCGAGCCGGTGCCGGCAGAGGAGCTGGGTCTTATAGAATATCAAAAAACATACGAGTCAACCGAGCCGCTTGTGCAGAGCATGAACGGCATACTTGCCGGATAGGAGAGTGCAACATGACATCACATGAACTTGCGGTAGCGGCCGCAAACATACTGGACAACAAAAAGGCAGGCAACGTAAAGGTGCTTAAAACGGAGGGTGTCAGCGTGCTGTGTGACTACTTTGTCATAGCGACAGGTAACAGTACAACGCAGGTGCGCGCTCTGTCCGATGAGCTGGAGTTTAAGCTGAAACAGCAGGGCACACCGCCGGCACGCATCGAGGGGTATGACAGTCGCAACTGGATACTTCTGGACTACTTAGGTGTTATTGTGCACATATTCCACCCCGAGGCACGTGAGTTTTACAAGCTTGAAACACTGTGGGCGGACGCAACTACGATAGACGAAGAGCAATGGAAGGAGCAGGACGCCTGATGGCATACGAATTTAAAAATATCGAGAGTAAATGGCAAAAACACTGGGATGACACAAAACCGTTTGCCGCAAAAAACGACTATACTCTGCCTAAATATTACACGCTTGTTGAGTTTCCGTACCCGTCCGGTGCAGGTCTGCACGTGGGACATCCGCGCAGTTATGTTGCGCTGGATGCCGTCGCGCGCCTAAAAAGGGCGAAAGGCTACAATGTGCTCTACCCTATGGGTTGGGATGCGTTCGGTCTGCCGACGGAAAACTTCGCGATGAAAAACCACATACACCCCTCGATAGTCACACAGCAGAACGTCGCGCGCTTTAAAAGCCAGCTCAAAAGTCTCGGTCTTTCCTTTGACTGGGATAGGGAGATAAACACGACCGACCCGAGCTATTATCGCTGGACACAGTGGATATTTTTACAGCTGTACAAAAAGGGGCTTGCCTATAAAAAGGAGATGGCGGTCAACTACTGCACCGGCTGTAAGGTAGTGCTTGCAAACGAAGAGGTTGTAAACGGTGTGTGTGAGCGCTGTAGCAGTACCGTTGAGCGCAAGGTGAAGTCGCAGTGGATGCTTGCCATAACACAGTATGCCGAGCGCCTTGCCTTTGACCTTGACACCGTCAACTTTATCGACAGGGTTAAGACGCAACAGTTAAACTGGATAGGACGCTCCACCGGCGCTGAGATAGTTTTCGGCACCACAGCAGGGGACGATATTACGGTGTACACCACGCGCCCCGACACGCTGTTCGGTGCTACATACATGGTGCTTGCACCGGAGCATGAACTGCTTGTGAAATGGAAAGATGCACTTAAAAACAACGATGCCATTGCCCGGTATCAGGCAAAGGCCGCCGCAAAGAGCGACTTTGAGCGCACCGAGCTTGCCAAGGAAAAAACCGGCGTTCGTCTGGACGGCGTGTGCGGTATCAATCCGGCAAACGGCAAGCAGATACCGATATTTATCTCCGACTACGTGCTTGCAGGCTACGGCACCGGCGCCATTATGGCGGTTCCGGGGCATGATGAGCGCGACTATGAGTTCGCCAAGACCTTTGACCTACCCATTGTGGAGGTGGTTGCCGGCGGCGACATCAGCGAGAGCGCCTTTACTGACATTGCAAACGGCACCATGATAAATTCCGGCTATCTTGATGGTCTTAACGTCACCGATGCAAAGGAGAAGATAGTTGAGGTGCTTAAAAAAGAGGGTAAAGCTACCCCGAAAACCAACTTTAAACTGCGCGACTGGGTGTTCTCACGTCAGCGCTACTGGGGTGAGCCTATCCCCATTGTACACTGCGACAGCTGTGGCTACGTGCCGCTGAGCGAAGAGGAGCTGCCGCTGACATTGCCGGACCTAAAGGAATTTGTGCCCGGCGAGGGTGGTGAGTCGCCGCTTGCAAGCCTGACCGAATGGGTCAACACCACCTGCCCCAAATGCGGTGGTGCGGCACAGCGCGAGACGGACACCATGCCGCAATGGGCAGGTAGTAGTTGGTATTTCCTGCGCTACATCGACCCGCACTGCGACACCGGCATAGCCGCAAAGGAGGCGCTGGACTACTGGTTGCCCGTTGACTGGTACAACGGCGGTATGGAGCACACCACACTGCATCTGCTCTACAGCAGATTTTGGCACAAGTTTTTGTTTGACATCGACGCTGTGCCCTGCGCAGAGCCATATGCAAAGCGCACAAGCCACGGCATGATCCTCGGCGAGGGCGGAGAGAAGATGTCCAAGTCACGCGGCAACGTTGTCAACCCCGACGACATTATAAATCAGTACGGCGCGGACACCATGCGCCTGTACGAGATGTTTATCGGTGACTTTGAAAAGGCGGCACCGTGGAGCAGTTCTTCCATCAAGGGTTGCAAACGCTTTTTGGAGAGGGTTTTTGCACTGCTTGACTGCGTAAAGGACGGAGACGGCTACCGTGAAGAGTTGACGGTAAACTTTAACAGGACGATAAAAAAGGTCGGCGAGGATATCGAGAACCTCAAGGCTAACACCGGCATTGCCGCCATGATGAGTCTTTTAAACGACATAACAGCGACAGGCTACATCACAAAGGGCGAGATACGCACATTTATACTGCTTTTGGCACCGTTTGCACCGCACATAGCGGAGGAGATGTGGCAAAAGTGCGGTTTTGGCACAGGTCTTTCCGCCGAGCCGTGGCCGCAGTATGACGAGGCAAAATGCACCGAGGACACCTGCGAAATAGCGGTTCAGGTCAACGGCAAGATAAAGGCGAGAATCAGCATATCGACAGGCGCGGAGCAGGACGAGGCAATTGCGCTTGCAAAGCAGGCTGTCGCGGACAGTTTGCAGGGCAAAACGGTCAGAAAAGAACTTTATGTAAAAGGTCGCCTTGTCAACATCGTTGTAGGGTGAGGCGACTTGCGCTACTACTCTGCGCGGCACTGCTTTTGAGTTTAAGCGGCTGTTTTGCGCGGGAGCAGACTTACAGCACCACGACGCTCAACCTGTTTGATACCGTCATAACGGTCACAGCCGTGGCGGACACACAGCAAAAGTTTGACGAGTTAACACACACCTTTAACGAGCGCGCCACCTATTACGACCACCTTTTTGACGGCTTTGAGGAGCACGAGGGGGTTGTCAACATCGCGACGCTCAACCGCACGGCAACGCAACAGCCGGTGGCGGTGACACAGGATATGTACGACTTTTTACTGTTTTGCAAACAGATGTACACGCGCACAAACGGTGAGGTCAACGTCGCGTTTGGCGCGGTGACAGCACTTTGGAACGCGGCGCGAGAGCAGGCGGCAACAGATCCGGCCGAGAGCTACCTCCCAACGGAACAGCAGCTAAAGCAGGCGGCGACACACACCGATATAAGCACGCTTGTGCTAAACGAGCAGGACAAAACGGTGCACTTTGCCGACCCGATGTTACAACTGGATGTCGGAGCGGTTGCGAAGG
>CAYJFU010000011.1:5188-25740 GCA_964369445.1 uncultured Oscillospiraceae bacterium
AGCTGAAACAAAGCGGTTACAACAACGTTCTGCTGTCGATGGGCGGCAACGTCGTGGCTATCGGTGACAATGGCGGCGAGCCTTGGACGGTGGGGATTGAAAACCCACGCGGCACCGACATATTGCACAAACTACAACTGCACGACGGCATGTCGGTCACGGTCAGCGGTGATTATCAGCGCTATTTTGTGCACGATGGGGTAATATATCACCACATCATCGACAGCGACACGCTTTTTCCGTCGACATACTATGCCTCCTGCGTTGTGGTGGCAAAGGACAGCGGCGTTGCGGACGCGCTTTCCACAGCGCTGTTCAACATGCCGCAGGACACAGCGGTGCAGACGGCACTGCAAAACGAGGTGAGCGCCATGTTTGTCTATGACGATGGGCAGGTGGAGTATGTAGGTGATTTTGGGTAACACAAGGTACTAGGGGCGACGTTCAATGACGGCTAAAGGCTAATGGCTAACGGTGAAAGACTGTTCTAGCAAATGCCAACAAGTAAAAGTCATAAATATCCATCGCCGCAGGCGATAACATCATCATTCATCCTTAGTCTTTAGTCAAAAAAAGTCTGTATACCCAAATGACATTGCGTTTTATCGCCTGCCACAATTCCGCAATTGTATAATTTTTGTTACACTTTTGATTGCTTCCCCCGCCGGAGGCGGGGAAAGCAATCAAAAGAACATCATTTTTTCGTGCATACTGACAATTATTTCCACAAATGCGACAGCCACACCGCCCGCTATGCAACCCAATAAAAAAGTACAGAGGTAACCGTGAACACAATAAAAAAGCTGGACAAAAGGATAATTTACTGGATACAAAGCCATCGCAACGGCGTGCTCGACACGTTTTTTGCAGGGTGCACCTATCTCGGTGACAACGGCTTTGCGTGGATGATAATTGCCATAGTTTTTATACTGTCAGGGCGCGGTTACATCGGCGAAGCGATGATAGCGGCGCTTGCGTTTTCCACGATATTCTGTCTTTTGTTCGTTAAAAAGCTTGCAAAACGCAAGCGCCCCTGCGACCACGACACGACACAGCACATGCGCATAACACGCCCCGGTGGAAACTCTTTTCCGTCGTCGCACAGCTCGGCGGCGTTTGCGGCGGCAGGCGTGATATGGCTTTTAGCGCCGCAGCTTGCGCCGTGGGCGCTGTTGCTGGCCGCTCTCATTGCTTTTTCGCGCGTTTATCTGTTTGTGCACTACCCCAGTGACGTCATCGCCGGCGTTATTGTGGGCATGGCGTTTGCATCGCTGGGTGTGACGGTTGTTCAGCGGCTGATGTTTCTGCCGTGATACACGACTCGACTCTCGCACACACTCCGTCGACACTTAACCTGTATTCGCCGGCACCGCTCGCAAAAAACTCATCGCACAGCGGATGCAGTACCTTGGTGCGCAGTAGACGGTGTATGGGCTTTGCCCCCTGCTTTGCGTGGCAAAGGTCGTGGGCAATGTCGCTGTAAATGCCGTCGCTGACATGGCAGATAAACCCTTGTCGAGCAAGTCGTCGCACAAACACATCCGCCTTGGCGCGCGCAATGTCGGCGTAGCTATCCTCTGTAAGTTGCTCGAATGTTATAATATCCTCCATGCGTGTATAAAGCTCGCCGTGGGGATTTTTTTTGTTGTCCTGGGCACTACTCTCGCCAAAACCGAGCGTTGCGGTTTTCGCTGTGTTTTGGGTAAACAACAACAGCATGGAGCTGAAATCAATATCACGTCCGTTGTTGTCGCACAGCCGACCGCTGTCGATGGCGGATAAGATGAGCTGTTGCACCTCGATGTGAGCCGAGTGGAGGTTTTTAAATATGACAAGCGTCCCGGGGTGGGTGCGGACATATTCCGTCAGCTTGCCTCCGCGGTCGTAGCCGACATAGCCGGGTGGCGCGCCTATCAGCAGAGTGGCGGAATTTGGCTCGTGGTATTGCGACATATCCAAAAACAGATGCCGCCCACCGGAAAAATAGCGTTTAGCAAGCTGTAGCGCGGCAGTGGACTTGCCGACCCCCGACGGCCCGACGCACAAAAGGCAGGTCGGCCGCCCCTCGGAACCAAGCCCGTGCATAAACCTGTTGGCGGCGCGATACAGATTTGTCAGCGCGTTCTGTTGACCTATAAGTCCGCGGTTGTCGTGAAGCGGCGACAGCTCCGAGAGGTTTTCACCGCCCACCTTTAAAGCGATGACCTTTTTTATGTCCTCGCCTGTTATAACGTCGGTTTTTGCAAGAATGTTTTGCCTTGCCGCCGCTTCGTCCAGTATGTCAATAGCCTTATCAGGGAGATACCTACCGTTTATATAGCGCACCGAGCTGTCAATTGCGGTTATCAGCGCCTCCTCGTTGAACTTGACACCGTGGAAAGCCTCATACCGCCCTAAAAGTCCTTTTAGTATGGCGAGGGTGTCCTCCTGCGAGGGCTCGTTTACCGCTATGCGTGCAAAGCGGCGTTCAAACGCGCTGTCCTTTTCGACGAAGTTGCGGTATTCGTCCTCTGTTGTCGCACCGATGAGCTGTAGGTCGCCGCGTGCGAGTGCCGGTTTTAGTATGTTTGCCGCATCGACAGCGCCCTCCGCACCGCCGGCACTGAGTAGGCTGTGCAGTTCGTCGACAAAAAGGATGATATTTTTGTTGCGTGTCACATCCGCTATGATAGTGGCAAGTCGCTCCTCAAAGTCACCGCGGAACTTGGTGCCTGCCACAAGGGAGGAGGGTGAAACGGACATGAGGGTTTTGCCCTGCAACTGCGGTGGCACCTGCCCTGTAGCTATCAAAAGTGCTAACTCTTCCGCGAGGGCAGTTTTACCCACCCCGGCAGGCCCTACAAGACAGGCGTTGTTTTTGCGGCGGCGACACAAAACCGTCAACAGCATCGCCATCTCTTTGTCGCGCCCGATGCAAGGGTCGTAACCTTTAACCAGCGCTCTATGGGTCATGTCCTCACCGTATCGGTGCAACAGTGTCACTTTGGTTGAGGGGTTGGATTTTCCGGCAAGAAGGTCATACAGCAGTGTCATATCTACACGTAGCTGTGTCAAAACCGCATGTGCTGTGCTCCCTTTGGCGCTAAAAAGTGCACAGCCTACATCCGCCGCGGACACAAGCTTTTTGCCTTGGCTTTGTGCAAATATGACACTGCGCTCCAAGACACTTTTGCATCGCACCGTCGTGTCGTCGTGCGACAACTTGACCCGTTTTTCACCCTCAGGGCACTGCTGTCTTGTTGCGGTCAAAAGCATCTCATACGTCACGCCCTGCGAAGTGAGCATTTCGTACACGCTTGTTTTTTGCACCGAGGCAAAAGCCAGTAACAGATGTTCCGTACCGACAGTCTCGTGTTTAAGTTGTGCGGCATGTCTTGCGGCGCAAAGAACCACATCGCCCGCTTCTTTTGAAAATCCTTTGTAGTTAAACATTGACACTCCCATGAAATTATCAGATAGCCTTTCAATGTCAACAACTTAGGGGAACATTTTTCGTCTGTTTTTAGTTGTTGACGTTGGATAGTTATTTGCCATTAGTCCTAAGTCTTTTACCACAAGCGCAACCAGCACTTGCCCCAGTGATTATTGGCATGTTTTAAATGTGTAATCAATGTCAGCGGCATAGATGGGGATTTTTGTCAAATCACACGAAGGTCAGATGTTTTTATGCACTGTAATTCAAAATAGCTATTTACCATTAGTTCTTAGCACCACGTGTTTTGCACGCGACCAGACGGTATGATGCTCAGATTCACAATGTCAACACATTAGGAAAACATTACCATATATTTACCATTTTTATAGGGTGAACTATACACAGATTTTATCAACTTAACTGACTATTATGTACTCAATTGTGCATTTTTTGTTTGTAATTCATTTGTTATCGTCAAGCACTTGTGTATTTTTTAAAAATAATATATAATATTGTTATGAAGAATAAAATAGCTTTGAAAATACTATTAATATTAGTAGCGGCAATATTTTTACTTGCCGCTTGCGGTGCTGAGGACAACAGTGCTGTTGCCGTAAATGATTCAGCACAATCCGTTGCGGTTTCGACACAGACTTTGACGGGCGTTGTAACACACGGTATGCCGTCGCTTGCAATTGAAACCTCCACCGGCAGCGTGGAATTTGATGCTACTGCGGCGGATGTTTTTGGCAGTGTTGCCGTCGGAGACATTGTCGATGTGGTCGCCACCGGCGATGTGGCACACCTGGTTACGTCTCGCAACGAGGATAAACTGTCCATTGAGATAAACGGCAGTATCACCGAGCTTACACAGGACAGCATAAGCGTGCTGTCCGGCAGTGACATAATAACATTTTCCTTGCATAGCGCAGACATACTGTCGACATTGCCGCTTGCTATTGGCGATGTCGTTAAACTTACCGCTGTCGAGGACACGGCGGCTATCATAGAGGTCTTGCAGAGCTCCGGCGGTGTTTTAAGGGGCGAGGCTGTCGAAATTGCACAGGACATTTTAATTGTGAGCACTCAAGATGGGGGATATTTTCCTTTTGACGTGTCGCAGGTTGCACTGCCGGAGTTCGGGGTGGGCGACAAGCTTGCAGTAGGTTACGTCGGCACTCTTTCCGGGGAGTTTAGCGCCACCACCGTCGTCACCGAGCTTGCGGCGCAGGTCGAAAGCGGCACGATAGAAGGGCATGTCACCGACTACATCGGCGCGGAATTTATGCTCCGCACAGCAGACGGAGAGCAGTTTACCTTTAACCGTCAATCGGACAACAGCTATTCCAACAACATTCTGTCGGTGGGCGACTTGGTGCGGGTTGATTATACCGCTGAGCAGAGCGGCGACCTTTTTGCCGACAACATAACGATTTTGGTTTATTCCGCCGGCGATGTGGCAAGCATCGTAGGTGTTTTGACGCATTTTGAACAGGGCACGCTGACTATTCGCACCGTAAACAGCAACAAATTTGTATATTCGCACAACGATGCCACCGCTTTTTACACCGATGAAAACGCAGTGCCGCAGATAGGTGACATCGTCACGGTGGAGTATCGCACCCTGTCCGCGAGCACTCGTCCGTGCTTTGCGCTGTATGTCGAAGGTGTCAACCCAACCACCATGACCGTCGACGGCAGTGTACTTCACATAACGTCGGACACGCTGTCTGTCAGCACCTCTTCGGGTGATGTGCAACTGCTGAAAAACGGTGCACTTTTAAGCGCGGCGGCACTGGTTCGCCCGGGTGACACGGTGAGCGTGTGGGCACTTGACCGACCGTCGGGGTCGGCACAGGCGATGGAGATAATCGTCGAGCAAAGCGCAGAGCCGCCCGAGCCGACACCGCTTGAATTTGACGGCTCCGGTGTCGTGACAGGCGAGGTGGCATACATGGGCGACATGTATGTTGTGCGTGACGACAGCGACAGGCTGTACGCGCTGGATGTCACAAGTGCGACGTTGCCGGACGACCTAGAGGTCGGCGACAGGGTGATAGTGCAGTATGTCGGCAACAGTTTGCGGCTTATGGAAGCCATTTTGATAACGGTGGAGTAGATATTATGGCGCGTTCGGTAGTGGTGGCGCTCGGCGGCAATGCACTTGGCAGTACGCTTGCACAGCAGATGGTCAATGTGCGTTTTGCGGCGCGTGCGGTGGCGGATATGGTGATACACGGTGTCACACCGATAGTCGTGCACGGCAACGGCCCACAGGTGGGCATGATATATGACGCGATGGAGCGCTCGTCACAGCAGGACGACCATATCCCCAAAATACCGATGTCGGTCTGCGTCGCGATGAGTCAGGGATACATTGGTTATGATATTCAAAACGCACTGCGTGAGGAACTTGCAAACTCCGGCATAAACAAGGAGGTTTGCACCCTCATCACCCAGACTGTGGTTGATGCACAGGACACAGCGTTTGAAAACCCCACAAAGCCGGTGGGATATGTATATGATGAGCAACACGCCGACAAACTGCGCAGGACGGGTTACGATATGCGCAAACAGGGGGACGGCTATCGTCGCGTGGTGCCCTCGCCCGAGCCGGCGGACATAGTGGAGGGCACGGCAGTAAAGATGCTGTCACAGCAGGGTATAATAGTTATAGCAGGCGGCGGCGGAGGTATACCTGTTGTCAAAGACGGAAATCACATGCGCGGTGTGGGCGCGGTGGTGGACAAGGACAAGGTTGCGGCAAAGCTTGCCGATATGTGCGATGCCGACACCCTGCTAATTCTGACGGCGGTGGAATCGGTTATAATAAACTACAAACAACCGGACAGCTACCCGATAGCAAGTATGACAGCGCATCAGGCTGAAGAGTTTGCACGGCAGGGGCAGTTTGAAAGCGGAAGTATGTTGCCAAAGGTAGAGGCGGCAATAAACTTTGTCAGTGGTGGCGATGGTCGCCGTGCGATAATAACGTCACTGGAGCACGCGGCCGATGCGTTGAGGGGTAATTGTGGGACGGTCATCACCACTGTTTAGGGGTAAGCAATCGGGAATATTTCTCGGATATAGTTGAATGACTATAAGAAATGCAGAAAGTCAAATCAATGCTATTGCCCACACCCTATTTCACTAATTGATATTAAATATCACACACAAAATGAGGTGCTACATGTTAATAGTCACAACAGAGACAATCCCCGGCAAAAACATAAGCGTATGTGGAGTGGTCAAAGGCTCTATAGTGCAATCAAAGCACATAGGCAGTGACATCGGCGCGAGCTTTAAGACGATAGTCGGCGGCGAGATAGACGGCTACACCGCTATGATGAATGAGGCGCGTGCGCTTGCCACCAAGCGTATGGCGGAGGAGGCGGCAAGCCTCGGCGCGGATGCCATCGTTGCCATGCGCTACTCCTCAGCGTCGGTAATGACCGGTGCGGCGGAGGTTATGGCGTACGGCACGGCAGTGAAGTTTGTATGAGCATAATGTCACTTGTCTTTATGGCGGTAACGCTGATATTGACGTTTTTCCTGCCCATCGTTGTGGCACTGGTGTTTGCGGTACGCAACAAAAGCACGATAGGCATAATAGCGCTCGGTGCGGTTGGTTTTTACGTGCCACAGATGATAATAAGAATACCGATAATAACGATGCTCGGCATGATACCCGAGTTTGTCGAATTTATCTCACAACACAGCGTTGCATACAGCATTGTGCTCGGTATATCCGCCGCAGTGTTTGAGCTTGCCGGTCGACTGGGGGTGCTGCTTGTGGTGCGCAAAAGAGTATCTTATATCGGCGGTATAGCGGCAGGTTTGGGTCACGGTGTGATAGAAAGTGTAGCGCTTGTCGGCATCACTTATATAGCGAACATCATGACATATGTTTTAGTGATGGCAAATGTCGCCTCGGCGGAGCTGATTGAGCCGCTTTTAAGCGTGCCAGCCCACTACTTCTTGCTTGCCGGTGTGGAGCGTATCGCTGTCATAGTGGTTCAGATAGCCTTGACGTTACTGGTGTTTTACGGATACAGTGTTGGCAAACTTTGGCAGTACGCACTGCTTTGTCTGCTCGCCCACAGCGCACTTGACGTGTTTTCGGCACTGATACAGTTCACCTCACTCGGTGTAATGGGCGCCGAGGTATTTATAGTGCTTTTTGCGATAGGCGCAGGCGTACTGATTTATAAGTTGAAAGGAAAAATTTCCTTCGGTAACCTACCGCCCACCGAAGGCGAAACGGCAGTTAGCGAGGGATATTGAAAAAGACTAAGGGTTAAAGACTAACCATGATAATTAGTTTTTAGTCAAACTGTTTTAGCACATAGCTGAATTAAGCAAATAGGAGACTCAAAATGGGATTTTGTTCCAATTGTGGTGCACAGCACAGCGATAACGCAAGGTTTTGTGAGGGTTGCGGTTTTGCGATTGCAAGCACAGGGCAACCGAACAACACACTTAACACACAGACGGAGGACACACCAAACCTCCGCAGTCAAGATACTCCAATAAATGTCAGTGCGGCAGACGTCCAAAAAAGCGATGCTGTGGAACAACCGCAGGAGACCCCGGCACAGCCGACACCGCTGTACACGGCAAATTCGAGTGTTACGGGTGGACAGCCGTCTTACAGTGCACCGAGCACACCGATTTACGGCGCACCGCAGGCAGGGCAGACACCACCGGCATCGCAGTACAATGCAAATCCGAGTGTTACGGGTGGACAGCCGCCTTACAGTGCACCGAACACACCGATTTACGGCGCACCGCAGGCAAGGCAGACACCACCGGCATCGCAGTACAATGCAAATCCGAGTGTTACGGGTGGACAGCCGCCTTACAGTGCACCGAACACACCGATTTACGGCGCACCGCAGGCAAGGCAGACACCACCGGCATCGCCGTACAACGTAAATCCAAATGTTACGGGTGGACAGCAACAGACAGGTGCGCAGTCACCATACGCCGCACCGTCGGTACCGCATTATGGCACGCCACAGGCAGGTTACCCCATTGCAGGGGCGACCGTAGGCACGGTGCAACCTAAGAAAAAGAGCTATACCGGCATTATACTTATTATTGTGGCGGTGGTGCTTGCCGGCATGTTGGTCATGGGCGGGCTTGCGATATACTTTATATACAGCATATTTGCGTCAGGAAGCACCGAAAGTTTAACAGACCCAAACGTTGGAATATGGCATTCCGATTCAGCGACGCTTGACGGGAACGCTGTTACTGTGGAGGAGCTGTTTGAGGGAGGTGTCACCCTTGAGCTGAGGGATAACGGTCGCGCTGTTTTGCGCGTGGGCAACGACAGCGGCAACGGCACATGGGAGTACGACTACACAGCGGCTAGCAGTTTTATATTTGACATTGACGGCGTTCAAGGTAACGGCGAGGTTTCAAACGGTGTTTTGACTATATACAACCTGATGGACTACGGTGTTAACATCAACTTCGAGCGCGAGGGTGGCTTTTACGGTGAGATAAACGAACCATTACCCGATAATCAGATACAGTCCGAAAACGGCACAGGCGGTAACAGTACTGTCGGTGGAGGCGCGGCAGGCATTGGCGACGCGATAACCGGCGGCGACGATGAGGGTAGAGGCGACCAGTTCCAGATGACGGAGGTGCCAAACGCGACGGTGATCGAAGCGTATACGCTGTGGTACGGAAGTATGCAGATTGATAACTACAGTGGAAGTCGCACCAGAGCGCCGCTACAGGATATTTGGGCGGAGATAGCTATCGAGGACACCACGGATCTTATGTTTTTGCAGATTTACGACACCATCGATTTTAATGAACTTGCAATATTTTCTGCCTATATCGACGCAGACGGTGACAGTTTTGCCGCCGACATAGGCGAGAGCGATGCATTTATATTTGACGAAGTTTTGGACGCCACCGCTGAGCCGTACTTCTCGACACAGTTGCAGGACGGTGTAATTGAGCTGGATTACCATTATAACTACGATGGCGAGGAGTTTGACGTAACGATATTCCTACGTCTGGACGGCGCAAGGTGGAACGAGGCAAGTGACCCGCTGCCGCCGACCTATCAAGAGTATAAACAGGGCATGGGCTTTTAGGTTGTAAACTCAACAGTGATAGATAAACATATTCCCGGATACTCACACCGCCAACGGCAGGGGAGTCTCCGGGAATATTTCCTTTAGATAGCATCGACAAAAGTGCTCAGTCGAGCAGCTCTTTTAGTCATTTAACTTGAAAAAAGGCACAAAATAGACGTAATTTCTGCAGGAAAGATGAAGCGGCTTTATAGTTAAAGGAGTTTAATACCCGTAAAACTCCTTGTTCTTTTTAAATGCATAGTAAAACATACCTACCGAGAGTAATTCCGCAACCGGTACGGCTAACCAAACACCGATTATTCCAAACAGTTGTGGCAATAGAAGCAGTAGCGTCACCAACAACACGAGCGTGCGGGTTACGGACAGTATTGCCGACACCTTGCCGTTTGAAAGTGCCGTAAACAGTGCACTTCCGTAAATATTAAAGCCCATAAAAATGTAAGCTACGGAAAATATTCTAAACCCCTGCACCGCCATGTCGAATGTCGGACTGTCCGGCGATATAAACACTCCCACCGCAAGCTCAGCAAACACAAGCGACAGTGCAGTGGTGGCTATCGACGCGACGGCTACAAGTTTTAAACTGAAAACGCTGATTTTGTGTAGTTGTGATCGATTTTGTTGTCCAAACTTGTACCCGATAACAGGGGATACGCCTATTGAGTAGCCGGTATATATAGCCATCTGTATCATTTGAATGTACATTATCACCGTAATGGCGGCAACACCTGCCTCGCCGGCAATGCGCATTAGTATTACGTTAAACATAAACATGGTTATCGACGCGGCAATGTTGGTAACAAACTCGCTCATGCCGTTATACATGCTACTGGCAAGACGCTTTAAATCGACAAGCGGTCGCACAAAGTGCAGTGTGCACCGACGCATAACGGCAAAGTATACGATGCCGAATACCGCCGGCACTGTGGCACCCAGTCCTGTGGCAATGCCTGCACCGACTATGCCCAAATCCAGCAGTGCGATAAACACAAAGTCCAGCGCTATATTCGTCATTCCGCCGGCAAAACAGGCGAAAAAGCCGATCTGCGGCACACCTGCCGTTATAAAAAACACCTGCGTGAACACCTGCAAAAACAGCATGGACATAAAAGGAATGACTGCGTAAAAGTAACTTTCGGCATAGGGGTCAAGTACGTCATTTGTGCCCAGCAGCGGCAATATAACGTCGGCAAACGGCAATATCAAGGCTGTGGATACAATGCCAAATAGACCGCCTATAAGGTAGACAAATGTAAAAAAGCCGCGCGCCTGCTCTTCGTGCCCCTCACCCATGACCTTAGAAACGACAGCATTTGCACCTATTGCAAGCATCATGCCGACAGCACCTGCCAATATTATAATGGGAAAAACGATGTTAACAGCGGACAGGGCATCCTCGTTGACAAAGTTCGCGACAAAAATACCGTCCACAATGGTGTAGGTGGACATAAATAGCATCATTATTATAGTAGGTATCGTGTATTTTATCAGCTGTCTGCCGTTAAAATCATTTGCAAGCGCATTAGACTGCATTGCTTCCTCAGTTTTAAATTGGTGCAAAGGGCATTATAACATGTTAGTGTGTTTATGTCAAACGGTGTGTTTTGGTGCGTGGATTTGCAGATCTTTAAAAAAGAAATTGAAGTCAACTTCTAGTATTTTGCTGAGTGCAATCAGTTCCGACACGCGTATATTTAACCGGTCGGTTTCTATCTTTGCATAGCTACTTCGGGATATGTCTATACCCATAAGTTGTAATTTTGCAATTGTCTGATCCTGTGTGTAGCCTTTACCTTTTCGTGCTTGTTGGATATTGCCGCCAATATTTCTATCGGGTCGAATTTTTACCATTTCAATACCTCATGTTCTTTATTTTGAACAGTTGTATTGATTTTATTGCAAATCACCTGTACAATGTTTCGCAATACAGAACATTATACAGGTGATTGCTGTGGCCGAATTTTGTTTGGACTGTTTGAATAAAATTAATGAAACAAACGACCTTCCCAAAAAGTACATAATATCAGATTATCTAGATTTATGTGAGGAATGTGGAGAAATGAAAAATGTCGTTACAACTGAACGTAAGTATTATTATTACCAAAAATTTAGAATTGTAATTTTACCGATAAAATTTAGATGGACAACTCTTCAAGTTATCTTTAGGATTATAATTCTTCCCTACTTGATTTATAAAAATTGGAAATATTTTAAATAACACTATCTAATTCTTCAAACTCTGAAGCGGTGCCGGTATTCTTCCACCGCGACTTATAAACCTCGCCGGACTTTTGGTGTTGACTTCCATTACAGGGCCTGTGCCGAGCAGGCCGCCGAAAGAAAGCTCATCACCGACGGTTTTGCCGATGGCGGGAATGATTCTCACCGCTGTTGTTTTGCTATTGATAAGGCCGATTGCCGCCTCGTCAGCTATAATGGCGGATATGATGTCTGCGGAGGTATCGCCGGGCACTACGACCATGTCAAGACCGACGGAACACACCGCTGTCATCGCCTCCAGTTTGGACAGTGACAGGTTGCCACATGCCGCCGCTTTTATCATGCCTGCGTCCTCCGACACCGGGATAAACGCGCCGGAAAGACCGCCCACGTGCGAGGACGCCATTACACCGCCCTTTTTGACAGCATCGTTAAGCAGTGCAAGCGCCGCGGTCGTGCCGTGACAGCCACACATCTCAAGTCCCATCTCCTCAAGAATGTATGCCACTGAGTCACCGACAGCCGGTGTGGGCGCAAGTGACAGGTCGACGATGCCAAACGGCACACCGAGCGCCTTGCTCGCCTGCATACCGACAAGCTGACCCATACGCGTTATTTTAAATGAGGTGCGCTTTATCAAGTCGGCAACCTCCGACAGATCGGCATCTTTGCCGAGTTTTGACAGTGCGCACCGCACAACACCCGGCCCCGAAACGCCGACATTTATCACGCAGTCCGGCTCGCCCACACCGTGGAACGCGCCTGCCATAAACGGATTGTCCTCCGGCGCGTTGCAGAACACAACGAGCTTTGCAGGCCCTATGCAGTTGTTGTCGGCGGTCAGTCGAGCGCTCTCGCAGATGGTCTCTCCCATCAACTTGACAGCGTCCATGTTGATGCCGCTTTTGGTGCAACCTATGTTGACACTGGAACACAGGTGCTCCGTCTCGGCAAGTGCACGCGGTATCGAGCGTATCAGCTGTTCATCGCCGGCAGAAAAACCCTTTTGCACCAGTGCGGTATAGCCGCCGATAAAGTTAACACCCACTGTACCTGCCGCACGCTCAAGCGCCTTGGCATACAGTACAGGATCGCCGCCACTCGCTGCAACAAGCATGGCGATAGGTGTCACTGAAATGCGCTTGTTTATTATGGGTATGCCGTATGTGCGCTCAATGATGCCGCACTCCGACACAAGGCGCTCAGCATTTTTGCATATCTTGTCGTACACCTTTTCGCAACTTTTTTCTATGTCGGTATCGGCACAGCTCAACAGCGATATGCCCATCGTCACGGTGCGTATGTCGAGGTGCTCCTCCTCAATCATTCTTATCGTTTCAAGTATTTCGTTTATCTTCATTACTCACCTATATCCTGTGCATGGAGTTGAATATATCCTCATGCATGATGTTAATGTTCATGCCCAGTTGCGGTTGAAGTTGTGTAAGCTTGTCGGAAAATTCCACAAAACTACATTTTAACTCCGCTACCTCCACCATCATCACCATGACAAAATACTCCTCCATGATGGTCTGGCTGACGTCTAATATGTTTGCGTTGACCTCGGTGCAACACGCACTGACCGGCGAGAGTATACCCACGCGGTCTTTGCCGATAACCGTTATAACTGCTTTCATTTTTCTCCCCTTTATTTTTGCACATTTTTGTTGTTATAATTTTACCACATAACCATGCGCTTGGCAACATAAGACACTGACATTGTCAAATTTTTCTCAAAGTTAAGTGCTTACACCTTGCCGCGCTGTGTGAAAGTGTACAAGACCGGCACAACCACCATCGTCAGCACGGTGGAAAACAGCAGTCCGAACAGCAGTACCGATGCCATCGGCGCGGTCATGGGGTCGCCTGCCACGATGAGGGGCACAAGGCCTATGCAGGTGGTCACGCTGGACATCATGATGGGGCGGTAGCGTTGATTTACCGCTTCGATACACGCCTGCTCCACCGCCATGCCCTCTGCGCGGTTATTTTCCATAAACTCGACAAGGATAATGCCGTTGTTGACCACGATGCCGATGAGCGTCACAAGCCCGAGTATCGACATAGCCTGTATGTCCATGCCAAGTGCGAACAGCCCGAACAGACAGCCGATAAGCGAAAGCGGTATGCTTGCAAGTATGACAAACGGCTTTTTAAAGCTGTTAAATTGTAGAAGTAACACGAGGTAGATGACGACGATAGCACCGCTTGCCGTTACTCCGAGGTTGCCGATAAGATCCATCATGTTGCTGAACTCACCGCGCGACAGCACCTGTACACCGAGCGCTTCGATGTCGTCGGCAACCTGATCCAGTGCCGCGCCCTCCAGTGTGCCGGCACTGTAACCCGGCAAAACGCCGGACAGCACGTTGATGTACCTGTCGCCGTTGTACTTGCGCACCTCCTGAACCGAGCCGGAAAGCTTAAACTCCGCCACCTCGTCAAGGGTGGTGTTTATGTCGCCCACCGTCGATTTAAGCGGCAGTTGTTTAAGTTTGTCCAGCGTGTTCGCGTCGGAACGCACGACAATGTCATATTCCTGTCCGTCACGCAGGAACGTTGATGCATTAGCGCCCATGACGCTGTAGTTTATCTGGCGCAGTACGTCGTATTTTGTCAGTCCGTACAGTGCAAGCATATCGCTGTCGGGTACGACTTCGTATTGAAACTCAGCGGCGACCTCATCGTCGCGCACGTCGTCGGTGCCGGGGGTATTTTCCAGCGCACCGCGCAACAGCGCCGCCGCCTCGGTGAGTGCCGCCGTGTCGTCGGAGGTCAGCGTCATGGTTATCGGCGCGTCAGTCGGCATGGAATACTCAAGCGGCTTGACGGTCAGCAGTCCACCGGTTATGTTACCGCTCAGCAGTGTTTGAAGTTCGCGCACCGCCTCCTCTATGCCGTCGTATCGTTCAAGTTGCTCCTCGTCAAGTTGTAACAGCAACTGCCCTACGTTATCCGCTTCCGGCAGTGACGGCGCGGTGAGGAAAAAGCTCGGTAACCCCTTGCCCACCGACGAGGTGACCGACTGCACAAGCGGATGCTCTGCCAACAGTTCGCCGGCTTCACGCACAAGTTCCCCCGTGCGGTCGATGCTGTACGCTTCGCCGGTGACGTTGACATAGACGACCGGTTTATCCGCAAACGGAAAAAACTTTATGCCGACATTTAACAGCAGCAGTGCAGCGATGACAAGTGTCGACATCGCAAGCACCAAACACGCCGCCTTAAAGCGTAGCGCCAGCTTTAAAAGCAACAAAAACAACCGCTTAAGCGGACTTACAGCCTCGGCGCGCTTTTGCGACTCCGGCCTGAAAAAAATGTAGGCAAGCACCGGTGTCACGAACATTGCTATGGCATAGGAGGCGACAAGTGACGTTATAACGACGGTCGGTATCGTCGATGCCACAGCGCCGATAGAGCCGGGCACGAGGTAGATGATGCTAAAACTGACAATCGTCGTCACCGTCGAGGTGAACATCGGTACGGCGGTCTGTCGCACACCTGCAATGACCGCCCAAAGACGCTCTTTGCCGTCGTTAAGGTTTTGCTGAATAGCCTCCGACACGACTATGGCATTGTCAACGAGTATGCCCAGCGATATGATAAGCGCCGCTATCGAGATAAAGTGGAACTCGATGCGCAATATGTTCATGACGATAAATGTTATCAGTATCGTAAGCGGTATGGCGGCGCTGACGATAACGCCGTTGCGAAGGTGCACGCCTATCATAACGACAACCACGATGAGCAGTACACTCTGCAACAGGCTTGCGATAAAGTCGTTGACCGACCGCTCCACGTCACCGGGGGAGTACATAATCTCGGTAAACTGCACCTCTTGCGGCAGTTCTGCGACCGCTAAATCCTTTTGACGCACAAGCTCGGTGCCGATGTTGATGGGGTTTATGCCCTCGGCAAACGTGCCGGTCAGCAGTATCGCCTCACTGCCGTTTTCGAGGTAGTAAAAGTTGTTTACCGTCTCAAAAAACACGTCCGCAACATCGGACACACGTACAAAGCCGACCCCCTCCGATGCGCCGCCGATAATTACGTTTTCTATGTCCTCAAGGCTTTCAAACACACCGGGCGCTACGACACCGATGCGTCCGCTCTCATACTCCAGCGACCCCGAGGGGATACTCAGGTTTTGCGCCTGCAATATCTGCAAAAGTGTGTCGATGGATATGTTGTACAGCTCCAGTCGCTCGTAGTCCGCCTGTACGACAACCTGTCTGTCACGACTGCCGCCGATATCCACCGAAACAACACCGTCCACCTCTAAAAGGCTGTCGCTCATCGACTGCGCAAACTCCGTCAGCTCCGCCACGCTGTAAACCTCGGAGGACAGCGCATATATAAACTGGTTTTTTTCCACAAGGTCGTCGTAAATGACCGGCTCGGACGCCTGCTCCGGTAGATCCGGCACTATGCCGTCTACCGCCTGTCGCAGATCCGGTGTCAGCTCGTCTATCGTTTTGTCGTCGACAAAGTACACCGTTATAAGTGACACCGAGTTGAAAGAGGAGCTACTAAATGTGTCGACATCAGCAAGCTCGCTTATCTCACGCTCGATTTTTGAGGTGATATATGTGTCGACATCGCTCGCTGACGCACCGGGGTAAACGGTTTGAATAAGCGCAACGGGTACCGTTACATCGGGGTTTTCCTGTTTTGGTATCACATAGTAGCTGTAAAGACCGTAAACAGCGACAACAACACAGAAAAACAGGACGATTATCCTGTTTTTCACCAGGCGCTTAATAATATTCTCCACCGGTTAACCTACCTCTACTTCATCGCCACTTCGGACAAGCTTCATGTTTTCGCTTATGACAAACTCGCCTGCAACAAGTCCTTCCACCCTCACAAGGTCGTTTGCGATATCCATTATAGTGACCGAGCGCTTAATTGCGCGCCCGTCCTCCACCATAAACACATAGTCCTCACCATCGCTTAGCAGGACGTTAATGGGCAACCATATGCCGTTTTGCTTGCCGGAGTGCAGTGTTATTCTTGCCGCCTGACCGATGGAGCTTTGTATATCGGTGATGGGTGCCGTTGCGGTGTAGGTGCGGCTTTGCTCGTCCGGCACGGGGCTTATCGTCTCTATATAGCTCATTGTCGTGTCGTCGCCTATCTCTATCTCGACGGCTTCGCCCACCTCGACCGTCTGCAACTGCTCACTCGTAAGACCAAAGGTGACGACATTTATGTCCGAAGCGACAACTACAAGCGGAGTTGTCGGCAGGGCATATGTGCCCTCCACCGCCATGACACTAACAACCTCGCCGCCAAACGGTGCGGTGACGGTGTGCTCGGCGCGGTAGGCTATCGCCTCATCGTATGTCTGTTGTGCTGTTGCCGCTGATGTCTGCGCCTGCGACACGGCTATATCGGCGGCGCGCAACTGTGCAAGTGCCGTCTCGGCGTCCACCGTGGTGTTTGCGGCGCTTAACGTCTCGTATGTTGCGCGACTTGCCGCGGCATCGGTTTGCGCCGTAAGTTCGGCGCGCTGTGCCGCGAGTAGTGCCGCCTGTTTGCCCTCGATGTCAGCATTCTGCTGTGCTGTCTGCAATTGTGTCTGCGCTTCGTTTTGTGCCTGCTGTGCCGCGGTGAGTTGTGCCTGCTTTGCCGCGTAGTTCGGGTCGGTGTCAGGCAGTGCGTCAAGCTCTGCCTGTATGCGCACAGTCTCGGCGGTTGCCGCATCCAGTGCCGTCTGCTTTGCCGCCACGTCCGCCTGCGCCGTGTCGAGGGTCAGCTGTGCCGCCGCGGTTGTTTGTGCCGCCGCCGACGCTTCCGCCTGCGACAGTTCCATATCCGCCTTGGCAAGGTCTATCTGTTCCTGTGTGGGGCGCTTTTGTGACGCGTCATATGCCGCCTGCGCCGCCGCCTTTTCCGCGTTGGCAGCTGCCAAAACGCTCTGCGATGCGGTAAGTCCATCGGTTGCGTTTGCCACCTGCGTGTCTGCAAGCTCGGTGTCAAGCTGCACCACCGTTTGCCCCGGTGTTACGGTATCGCCTTCAACGACAAACACCTCCTCAACAGTGCTTATGACCGGTGGCATTATAAGCAGTGTTTCCTGTGGTTGTACGACCCCTACATGGTTATGTGAGGTCTCCTGCGCTGTCGAGGTGACGGCGATAACCTCTACCAAAACAGGTGGTTCTTTGGGTGCATTTAGAGCGTTTTGCTCACGTTCGTGCTCGATATTAAAGTAAATAAGTACGGCAATGCTGACAGCAACCACCAAAAGTGCTACTGCCAGCAATCCTTTACCATATTTTTTTAGTATTTTTGACATCCCATACCTTATGTCGTAGGTATACTGCTGGATATTATGCTGTCAACGGTGCTCTGAGATGTGTCGACTGTGCTGTCGGAAGGCACTTCGCCGGGTTCCGTCTCGCCCTGCAACGGCAATGCAACGTAAAGCCGAATGGAGTCGCCACCGCCCACGATCATTGTGTCGCCGGGTGCCGGATCGGACTGTACCACCGTGCCGACAACGCTGTCGCCGGGGTTGACCATATCGTACGTCTCGACGGCAAGACCCAAATCTTCAAGTATCGCGACCGCCTCAGCGACAGGTAAATCCAGTATGTTTGCCGGCACAATGACCTCTTCAGGGCCGAGGCTCACGATGATGGTAATGCTGTCACCGAGCACATATGGTTCGCCGGAAAGCGGTTGTTGTGCGTATATCTGACCTGCCGGATAATCGGGGTGATACTGTTCCTGCACATCGAACAAAAACTTTTGGTTTATGTCGGTATCAGCCTGCACATCGGTGTAGTTGCGACCGACAAGTGAGGGCACAACATTTTGCTGTATGACTTCACTGGAGGAGGACGACGTTGTATCGGTGGTTTCCGCTGGCGCGATGGTTTCGCTGAGCATCGACCACGCGTACCACACGACAAGTGATGCCACCACCACCATGCCGGCTATAAGGTAGACAAAAGGCGTGACATGAGCACGTTTGTTATGTTTAATTTGCTCCGGCTCTTTGGGTGGAGGACTTTCAAACTCCTCCAAAAACTGCAGGCCGGTTTTGGTGCGCTCAGCTATGGAAAGTCGCAGTGCGCGGTGTATCGCTGAGGTTGCAAGGTTTGGTATGTTGCCGGCAAGACCGCGTGCAACCTTGAGGTTATCTGCGGTAAAGCGTTCCTTTGCGTCCTGTGGCTCGATGCCGGTTATCATACGGTACATGACCGCCGCAAGTGCATAGACATCGGTTGCCGTATCGTGAAACTCCGTCACGACGTACTGTTCCGGCGCAGTGTAGCCGCTGAAAAGTTGCGGTTTTAACACACTTTTTACGGTGCGAAGCGCAAGCGTTGCGTAACCCGACAGAATGAGTTTTCCGTTGTCCTTAACGATAATTGTGTCGGGCGATACGCCGCGGTGCAACATCTTTTGCTCGTGGATGCTGTCAAGTGCCGAGAAGATAGGTTCCAGCATCTCCTCAGCCTTTTCAAAGGGGATTTTTTCCCTGCGCTGTTCAAGATATTCACGCAATGTCATGCCGATGACGTTCTCGGTCACGGCATAGGCGGTGCGGTTTTCCGACATGACATCAATGACATGCACAAGACCGGGGTTTGCCGTAACGCGCATAAGTCCTTTGTACATGTCGACAAAGTCGTTTAGCGTGGTTTTAAATTGCACCTCTTTACCGGCGCGGGGGATAACATCACCCTCCGGTTTGCGCGCCGCGCACAGCGACACCGGCAAAAATTCCTTTATGACTACGTCTTCGGCGGTGTCGTTGGCAAGCGCAAGGTATGTTATGCCCTCGCCGTCAATGGACATAAACCGGCCGACGGTATATTTGCGCTTTAAAACCGTCCCGAGCGGCAGACTGCCATCGGGGTTGGTGTTTTTAAGCTCCATGCCACAAAAGGGGCAATCTGTCTTGGACTCATCTATTCTCGATTTGCAAAATACGCATAGTTTAGTGTATCTCAAAGTGGTATTTCACCTCCCGGTTAAATTGCTCTGCTAGTCAAACAATTGACAAAGATTGATGGGGGATTTTTATCCAAAGTATAAAGAAAAGGTTTTCTTTAATGCCCCCCGCATTGAACGCGGTACTTTAACGCCAAAATACGGCAAAAGGCCGTCAGGATTTTACGGTGATTGGTTAGTAAAGCAATAAATTTGTGCTGAAATCCTGCACATCATCATCATCTTCCAGCGCCGCAGTAAGCGCGTTTAATTTTTTAAGGTCATCTTCGTCCTCGACACTCACCGTCGTTGAGGGGATGTAGTTAACCTCGGCATCGACAATCTCCACACCCAGATTTTCAAAATAGCTGACCGCCTCGCCAAAGTCTGCCGGATCGGTTATGACGAGCGACATATCGTCGGATATGTCATAGTCCTCAGCCGGTGCCTCTAAAAGCAGTTCCTCCCTGTCCTCCCCGACAGCGACGATAAGCTTTCCCTTTTTGGTGAAAAGATAAGAGGTGCAACCGCTTGTGCCAAGGCCTGCGCCGAACTTGTCAAAATAGTGGCGCATACTGGCAGCGGTTCTGTTGCGGTTGTCGGTCAGTGTTGTGACAATAAACGCAAGACCGCAAGGACCGTAACCCTCATAAACTATCTCCTCATAATCGGCGCGATCACTGCCGGCCGCCTTTTGAATGAGACGGTTTATATTGTCATTTGGCACGTTTTGCGCCTTTGCCTTTGCTATGACATCGCGTAGACGGCTGTTTGACTTCGGGTCAGCGCCACCCTCGCGCACGACAACCTGAATCTCTCTGCCAATTTTTGTAAAAACCTTTGCCTTTTGG
>CAYJFU010000011.1:25750-26104 GCA_964369445.1 uncultured Oscillospiraceae bacterium
TTTTTCTTTCTTTCTTTTAATATTATTCCATTTTGAATGGCCTGCCATCCGTAATCTCCATCGGTTTATAATTTATACTATTTTTTGTTTGTGCGCTTTTTCCCGCCAAGGTGGCCGGAAATGACATGAACAATGCCTAAAACATAAAATTCATTTAACTCATATTTAATTATATTAACATAAAATTGTGTTTTTTACAACAATATTCAATTTGCTGTATATTCTTCTGTGGCATGGGCAAAATAACATTACCCAAGCAAACAAGCATAGGAGTTTAACAATGAGTAAGAAAATGGATAAACACACAAATTCTGCGGCACAAGACACACGCAATGAGAGAGCTTCTCACGGCAC
>CAYJFU010000011.1:26114-41063 GCA_964369445.1 uncultured Oscillospiraceae bacterium
AACGGAAAATTGCAACAGTACTAACAACAAAAGCTCTAACAGCAATTCTTCTAATGCCGCAAACAACCGCACTTCTAACAAGGCAAACAACAAAACCAGCAACAAAACCAGCAACGACACAAGTTCCGGCTGCTAGCCGTTACTGCGAAGTGCAAATCCGGGGTTGTCATTCGTAACGAGTGACAACCTTTTGGTTTTTTAGGTGGCTAACAGGCTAATTCCTCCAAGCGGAGGGTGAGAACAGTAGTATTATCGGGAATATTTCAAGACGTCCGATGAGCATGTTCAGCGCAAGCACTATTTTCGACAAAGCGGAAAACTCCGAGTAGTTGCCGACAGGGCCGACCATGTCAAGACCGGGGCCGATGTTGTTTAAACACGCAACGATAGCGGTAAAGGATGTCTCAAAAGAAAAGCCGTCGACAGACACTATCAAAAATGACACAAAGGTAATAATTGCATACAGTATCAAGTAGTTGCCAGTCTCGGTGACGGTGCTGTCCTCGACACGGCGACCGTCCAGTCGAACGATGTTTACACTGCGTGGGAAAAGTTGGTTACGCAGGCAGTTAACCCCCGTTTTAAAAAGGATTATGCAACGTGAAATTTTAAGGCCACCGCCGGTAGAGCCTGCACTTGCGCCGATAAACATAAGTACCACAAGCAGTGACTTTGAAAACTCCGGCCACAAATTAAAGTCAGCGGTGGCATAACCGGTTGTCGTCATGACCGTTGCCACCTGAAATGCGGCGGTACGCACCGTTGTGCCGATATTCTCGTACATATGATAAATATTGAGCGAAATGGTAGCAACGCTGAATATGACAATACCGATGTAGACGCGCAATTCTTCATTCCACAGCGCCTTGGAAATCTGTCCGAGTATAAGCAGATAATACAGGTTGAAGTTTATGCCGAACAGTAGCATAAATATCGTGATAATCCACTCCACCTGCGGATTATTATAAGAGGCTATCGAGAGGTTTTTGCTGGAAAAGCCACCTGTGCCGGCAGTACCAAACGCGTGGACAAGGCTGTCAAACAGCGGCAGTCCGCTTACGAGCAGTAACACCGTTTCGATGATGGTCAGTACGATGTATATGCCGTATAGTATCAGTGCGGTGTTGCGTATCTGCGGGACGAGCTTGGATACGACGGGTCCCGGCACCTCAGCGCGCATAACATGCATACTGCGACCGCCGGACAGCGGCATAATCGCCATGATAAACACAAGAACGCCCATACCGCCAATCCAGTGGGTAAAGCTACGCCAAAAAAGTATGCCGTGCGGCAGGCTCTCTATCTCGGTGAGTATGGAAGCTCCCGTTGTTGTAAAGCCGGAGACGCTCTCGAAAAACGCGTTGATGTAATTGGGGATATAGCCGGAAAACACAAACGGAAGTGCGCCGAATGCAGACAGCATAACCCACGAAAGCGCCACAATCAAAAAGCCCTCACGCGCAAAAATACGTGTGTTTTTAGGGCGCAACAGCGCTAGCACCATACCGGCAACGGTGCAACAGATAATACTTGCCACAAATGCCGATACATCGGGTCCCTCGTACAGCACTGCGACTATCAAAGGCAACAGCATAAGACCTGCTGTGCACAGCAGTACAAGTCCGACTGTATAGCCTATCATGCGAAAATTCATATATACTTACGCCTCAAATATTTCGGATAGGTCAGCGAGTAGTGGTAGCGTCGACGTGATGATGACCTTGTCACGCGGCATAATAACAGCGGAACCGGTGGGGTATATTATCTTGCCGGCGCGCTGTATACACGCGATAAACACGCCCTGTTTTATCTGCAGTTGAGACAGCGGTATGCCGATAAAATCGGGGTTATTTTCTGCGATAAACTCCAACGCCTCCACCTTGTCGTCCGCAAGACGATACAGCGCCGTGACCTTACTGCCCACGCTGTTTTGCATGGCACGGACATAGCTGACTATCTGCGACGCGGTGATGTATTTCGGCGAAATAACGGTGTCAATATCAAGATCCTCCGATATGCCGTAAAGGCTCTGCCTGCTTATCTTGGTGATAACCTTGCCGCAACCGTGACTTTTCGCCATCAGCGATATTATTATATTTTGCTCATCAATACCGGTCAATGCTACAACGGCATCGGTGGTGCCAAGCTGCTCCTCGCGCCACAGGTCGGTATCGGTGCCATCGCCCACAAGTATTTTTGCACCGGGCAGTTGCTCGCACAACTGCTGAGCCAGACGCTCGTCCTGCTCGACTATCTTAACCTTGATGCCGTGCTTTATAAGGCTTGTCGTAAGGTAGCCGGCTATTGTGCCGCCACCGATAAGCACGACATTGCGCACCATGCGCTTAAATATGTTTTGCTCTTTGAAAAAGCGCGTAATCTCACTGCGGTTGCCGGTGATGCTGACCTTGTCGTCCTCTTCAAACACAAAGTCGCCGTAGGGGATAATCGCCTCCTCCGAGCGTGACACAGCGCAGACGATAAACTTGTTTTTCGTACGGCTGCGCAGTTCGGATATGCATTTACCTATTAAAGGGTTACCCTCCATAAGCTTTATTTCCACAACCTCAATGCGGCCACCGGCAAACGTCTCGACGTTGACAGCAGACGGGAAGCGCAGTATGCGAAGAATCTCGACGGCGCTCTCCATCTCGGGGTTTATGGTCATTGAAAGACCCATTTCTTCTTTCAAAAACACAAGCCCTGCAAGATATTCCCTGTCGCGAACACGCGCAATGGTATGCTGTGTGCCGAGCTTTTTAGCAAGCATGCACGACAATATGTTAACCTCGTCGCGTGATGTCGCGGCTATAAGCAGCTCGGCATGTTCCGCACCGGCTTCCTTTAATACTTCAAGGCTTGCGCCGTTGCCCATGACGGTGCTGACATCCAGCCTGTTCTGCGAGTAGCGCAGTGCCGATGCCTTGCTGTCAATGACAATGAGGTCGTGTCCCTCTTTTGCAAGCAGTCGGGTGAGGGTGAACCCCACCTTGCCGTCGCCGACAATAATAATGTTCATAAAAACTCAGCGTCCTTAACGCCCCGACTTATAATTCTACTTTGGAAAAAAGGGGACTTTTTTCATCGTCGTTAATCTTTTCCGTGCGAGTGCCCTGTACTGCATTTGACGGCTTTCTGTCGCCCCTGTCGCCTCTGCCGCCACGGTCACCTCTGTCACGTCCGCGTCCTCCGCGGTCACCTCTGCCGCCTCTGTCACGTCCGCGACCTCTGTTTTCGTATACATCATTGCGTGCGCCCGGAAGTGTGCTGAGTATAACAATATGTCTTGAGTTGCCCTCGCCGCTCGATTCGCTCTTAACGCCCTCAATCTCGCCAATAGCGGTGTGTATTATACGGCGCTCGTATGCGTTCATCGGCTCTAAGGAATATGCGCGACCGTTTCTTTTAACGTTTTCCGCAATGCGGTTTGCAAGTGCGGTTAAATCCTCTTCGCGTTTTTCGCGGTAACCTGCAATGTTGAGCGTTACCTTCTCAAAGGAACCGCCGTGCTGATTGGCAACAAGCCCTGTCAGGTAGGACAGCGCCTCCATCGTCTCGCCGCGCTTGCCGATAAGCGATGCGACATTGTCGCCCTCAACCTCTATGACAACACCACGCTCGGCAACGGTGGGGTTCATCGTAAGGCTTTCAAGGTTCATCTTCTCAAAAACGTCCTTCAAAAACGCTGTGGCAAGGTTCAGTTTTTCCTGTAAGGCAGGGTTGTCCTCTATAGAACGCTTAACCGCCGGTTGCTCCTTTTGTGGTGCCGGCTTTTCCGATTTTGCAGCCGGTGCAACACCTTTTGGCGCCTTTTTTTCCGGCTGAGGCTGAGGTGCACTCGCTACCTTAGCAGGCTTTTTTACCGGCTCGGCTTTTTTAACCGGCTCTTTTTTTACCGGCGCTACAGGCACATCTCTTATAAGTTTTACCTTTGCGGGGGTACTGCGAAAAAGGCGCTTTACCGGCGTCTCCAGTATTTCAACGCTGACATCATCGCGCGACACACCCATCTGCTCGAGACCGTTTTCTATTGCAAGATCTATCGTTTTGCCGATACCGATTACTTCATTTAACATTTTTATTCTCCTTTTGCGTTTTGAGGCACCGTTAAGTTAAAATAAAAGAAATACAAACTATTTTTCTTTTCGTCTTACCCCGAGTCTTAGGCGATGAGATAAGGACGGTAACCAATATTTTTCATATTAAGTTAACAAAGCCCGTTTTGAGTGCTGTGTTATTCTTCTTCGTATTTTTTCAGATATTCTTCACGTGCCTGTTGCAATTTTATCTTATCATATTCGTTGGCGGACACTTTTTTCTCCACCTTTTCTCCGCTCTCGGTCTCGACGACAACCGCTTTTTTCTTACCTTTGCTGTTTTTCTTTTTTTCCTCAATTTCGGCGGCTATCTGCACTTTAAGCTTTTCGGGGTCGTATATTTTTTTCAAAATGATGCTCTGTAACATACCGAACACGTTGGACATAATCCAGTAGAACGAAACACCGGCAGGCATGGTAAAACCGAACCACAAAAACATTACGCTCATCATGTACGGCATAAGCTTCATGCTACCTTGCATCTGAGCGCCGGACATTTTTGTCATTAGCACCTGCGACAGTATCATGGTGCCGCAGGAGATGATGGGCACAATCCACAGTATGCTGAAATCAGAGATGGACGGTGTCTGTGTAAAGTCGATACCCAAAAACGTAAGGTTGAGGTTTTGGATACTGCTTATCTGCTCGGCAGTAAACAGTCCCTCAAACATGGTGGGGTTTTGCTGTACACTTCTAATTAAAGTCGCCTCGCCGCCTGTCGTGGTGGCGCTTATGCCGGCAAGCTCTAACGCCTGCGAAACCGTGTCGCGCGCAACGCCGACGATGTGGGTTATGGGGCGGTAGACAACGTCGATAAGTCCGAATAAAATCGGCATCTGCACCAGTAGCGGCAGACAGCCTGCAAGCGGAGAAAACCCGTACTCCTGCTGAAGCTTCATCATCTCTTCTTGCTGGCGCTGTTTGTTGTTTGCATAGGTTTTGTTTATCTCCTGAATCATGGGATTAAACGCGGCCATCCTCGCTGAGGATTTTTGCTGTTTAATTGCCAGCGGAAACAGGCACAGTTTGATAAAAATTGTAAAAAGTAGCAGTGTCAACCAATATTCATTGGTAAAGCCGTAGATGGTTCTCATCACAAAGCCCAGAATATTGGGGACAAAGGTAGTAATTGCTTCCCACATAGTTAAAATATTCCTTATTTATGTTTATGATTATGTATAGTTTGTTAACTTAAAAGTAGCATGACTTGCAGGCTCAAATCCTGTCTATTATCGACAATGAAATGCATAAAGTTAGTCGGTGGCAAAATCAACAATCCGGAATATTGTTGAAACAACAGCCTTTAGTGACGGTATGTCCTACTCTTTGATGGGGAAAGGCTACTCGCAAATCTGTGCCATTAAAAAAGTTAATTTACTATGGTTTAGTTTTTTTTGGCGGCACGGGGTCAAACCCAAAACTGCCGAACGGATTGCAACGCAGTATTCTGTAACAAGCCAAAAAACCACCGCGTATCACACCGTGAACCTGTAACGCCTCAATGGTATACTGGCTACAGGACGGTATAAATCGGCAGTGGTGGCCTAAGAGCGGAGATATAAACTTTTGGTATCCCCTTATTAAAAATATCATTACTGCTTTTACAGGTTGCATTTTTTCAACTGCTGTTTAAGTACAGCGGTGAGCGATGTCGACTTTGCGGCGGCAGTTGTTGCACGCGCCACCAGCACGACATCACAACCCATGTTTTGTGCCAGTGCATTGTTTGCGGCCTCTTTGAGCACGCGGCGTGCTCTGTTTCGTACAACTGCACCACCAATTTTTTTTGAGGTGGTTATGCCAAGGCGCGTTTGTGACATTCTCGTCTTGAATACATACACGATAACAAGCGGGTGCGGCACACATTTGCCGCGCCTGTAGCACCGCGAAAACTCAAAGTTTTTTGTAAGCGAGACGTGTCTCAAAAGACTAAACGCCTAAAACAGCGCGACCTCTTGAACGACGACGAGCCAAAACTTTACGGCCGTTTTTGGATTTAGAACGCGACAAAAAGCCGTGAACCTTTGCGCGGTGACGTTTTTTCGGTTGATAAGTTCTTTTCATGATATTTTACCCTTTCTTTTTCTTGCAGGTTTTAACACACGTTACGTTCTTTATAGTTATATTCACATTATTGCCTTGCAGCACCGTGATGATTTTATAACAGCGATAACGTTAGCTGTATAATTATAGCAGAGAGAAATATGTTTGTCAATATTTTTTGTTGGAAATTGCAGGTTTACAGTCTTATAGGCGCTAAAACCGCCCTGTGGTACGTGGGAAAAAGCAGACATCGCGGATGTTGGACACCCCTGTAACCAACATGACAAGGCGCTCAAAGCCAAGACCAAAGCCGGCGTGGGTTGTTGTGCCGAAACGGCGTAGGTCAAGATACCACTTGTACGGCTCGGTGGGCATGTCCAGCGCTTGCATACGGGAAAGCAGTCGGTCGTAGCGCTCCTCACGCTGACTGCCGCCGATAAGCTCGCCGACGCCGGGTACAAGCAAATCCATTGCGGCAACGGTCTTGCCGTCGTCGTTTTGGCGCATGTAAAAGGATTTAATCTCCAGCGGATAGTCCGTCACGAACACGGGGCCGTTGAAAATTTTCTCGGTCAGACAGCGCTCGTGCTCCGTTTGCAGATCAGCACCCCACGACACCTTGTAATCAAAGCTGTCGTTGTACTGCTGTAGCTTTTCCACTGCGTCGGTGTAGGTGATGCGCACGTAATCGCGGTCGGTCAGCTTGCGCAGGCGCTCGATAAGACCCTTTTCGACAAACTTGTCAAGAAATTCCAACTCGTCGATGTAGTTTTGCAGGGCATAGTCAACCACATAACGCAACATGTCCTCGGCAAGTTGCATGTCGTCGACAAGGTCGGCAAAAGCGATTTCCGGCTCCAGCATCCAAAACTCGGCGGCATGGCGCGGCGTGTTGGAGTTTTCGGCGCGGAAAGTCGGCCCAAACGTGTAAACCTTGCCCAGGGCCTGTGCGGCGCCCTCGGCCTCTAACTGTCCCGAGACGGTCAGGCTTGCAAGACCACCGAAAAAGTCCTGCGTAAAGTCCACCTCGCCGTCGTCGTTTTTGGGCGCGCCGTCGGGCGGCAACGTCGTGACGCGGAACATCTCACCTGCGCCCTCGCAGTCGTTGCCGGTGATGATGGGTGTATGCACGTAGATAAAGCCGTTTTTGTTAAAGAACTCATGTAACGCAAACGCAAGTCCACTGCGCAGACGAAACACCGCGTTGCCGATGTTGGTTCTCATGCGCAGGTGCGGAATGGTGCGCAAAAAGTCCGCACCGTGACGCTTTTTCTGTAGTGGGTAGTCGGGCGGGCACTCGCCCTCAATGACAACCTCGTCGGCAGACAGCTCAAACGGCTGTGAGGCCTCGGGCGTCAACACAACGTTGCCGTGCACTTTAAGTGCCGCGCCGACAGAGGCACTCTGCGCCACCTCGTGGCACGCACTGTCACTCAATATAACAATCTGTATATTTTTAAAACTACTGCCGTCGTTCAGCTCGATAAACGAGACGTTTTTGCCAAAACGCGCGGTTTTTACAAAACCGGCAACATCAAATGCCTGCCCGTCTTTGAGTTCGCCTTGCTTTGCAAGTGCGTAAAGTGCCGATATACTGTATCGCTTCATTTTTTCCTCCGGAATTTTAAAAATGTAAATCGCCGATTTGTGACGGTAATTAAAATTATTATACTATAATTTTGACGGTGCGTCAATGTTGGGGGATGAAAAAATCATGGGTAGTGTCTGTGTATCGGCCGGCAAAGGTTAGCCTGTGGCCTCGGGGTTGCCGGCTTGACACAAATTACGTTTTCAAAAGTAATTGTAATGAAAAAATGCAGTAAAACAGTATAAAAGGTCTATTCAATATACCATTGCAGGGCGAAAGTGCAAAAAAAATAGGCTTAAATTTCATGGAAACGAATTATAAAACACCCATTGCTAGCAAAGCCATAATTGAAACAAAATCACTATTTCATGTAAAAAACACAAATTTATCGTTGACTTAACAAATTTTTGCTATTAAAATAGATAAGGATACAATGCCACAACTTTAGCAGGCAGATACTTTTCACATGTTACGGTAACACTTTTAAAATCGGTTTATTCAAATTTGTTGACTTTCAGATTACTTCCCCCGCCGGTGGCAGGGGAAGTAATCCGAAAGAAACGTGTCTGTGAAACATACGAAAGTGCTTTCTCGTAAATGCTAATGCCGATGCTGGATGGGCATAATAACACTACAACGGAAGAAAGGTATTATTTGGTGGTTAAAAAATGATAGAAGTTTCTAATCTCACAAAGAAGTACGGCAACAAGACCGCGGTTGACGGCATCAGCTTCAACATCGGTCAGGGGGAGATTGTCGGATTTCTCGGCCCCAACGGTGCCGGCAAAAGCACAACGATGAACATTATCACAGGGTACCTATCAGCAACACAGGGCAACGTCAAGATAAACGGTATTGATGTACTTGAAGATCCGATAGCGGCGAAAAAATGCATCGGCTACCTGCCGGAGCACCCGCCCCTTTACCTCGATATGACGGTAAAGGAGTATCTCGGCTTTGTGTACGAGCTTAAAAAGATATCCGCCGAAAACCGAGAGGCGCACATTACCGACATCTGCAAGCAGGTGGGCATAGAAAACGTCTACGAGCGCATTATTAAAAACCTGTCAAAGGGTTACAAACAGCGTGTCGGCATGGCGGCATCGCTTATCGGTGACCCCGACGTGCTTATAATGGACGAGCCGACCGTCGGACTTGATCCCATACAGATTATCGAGATAAGAAACGTCATCAAACAGCTGGGCAAAAAGCGCACCGTAATACTTTCAAGCCACATCCTCCCCGAGGTGCAGGCGGTGTGCGAGCGCGTACTTGTCATACACGGCGGCAAGGTTGTAGCGGACGACACCCCCGAGGTGCTGTGCGGCAACATAACCGGCGCGCACCGTTTAAGCGTTCGCGTCAAGGCAAAGGAGCACGCGGCGGAATCGGTCATTAAACAGCTTGACTTTGTAAAATCCTGCTCTTTGAGCGGCGAAAAAGAACCCGGTGTATTTGAATTTTTTGTCGAGAGCGAAACCGACCACGATATAAGGGAATCGCTGTTCTTTGCGCTCAGCAAGGCAGGCTATCCCATCATGGGGCTGTCGTCGATGGACATGAGCCTTGAGGAGATATTCCTAAAACTCACTACAAGCGAGGAAACCGCCACCGCAGTGCAACAGCCCACCGACGACAACACAGCGCAGGAGGAGCAGGAATAATGACAGCTATCTTAAAAAGAGACTTTCAGAGCTTTTTTACATCTCCGCTCGGCTTTGTGTTTTGCGGTGTGTTCATATTTATAACCTACCTTGTATTTTTCATCTACAATATACTCGGACAGAGCAGTGATGTCAGCGGTCTGTTCAGCTTTCTTGTGCAGACGCTCATGTTTTTACTGCCACTGCTCACCATGAAACTCATGTCGGAGGAGCTGAAACAAAAAACCGATCAGCTACTGCTCACAAGCCCCGTCAGCGTCACGGAAATCGTCCTCGGCAAATACCTTGCCGCCATGGGCGTTGTGGCAGTCGCGCTTGTTGCGACACTTGCCTGTCCTCTAGTCGTGTCGCTGTTTGGACAGCCGGCTGAGTGGCAGATAATCGGCAACTACCTCATGTTAGCACTTGCAATGGGCGTGCTGGTCTCCATTGGCCTTTTCATCTCCTCACTGACGGAAAGTCAGCTTATAGCGGCAATACTCAGCTATGTCATATTCTTTGCAATTTATATCCTCTCGATGGTGGGCGGCGCTATCCAAGTGCCGATCATCCAGACGGTGGTGCGCTTTATCTCGATATTCACAAGGTTTAGCAACCTGACAAACGGCATACTGCTTTTATCCGATATTGTCTACTTTTTAAGCGTTATAGTGGTGTTTTTGTTCCTTTCCACGCGTGTGCTTGAAAAAAGGCGCTGGTCTTAAGGGGGAATGAATAATGAAGTTTAACAATTTGAAAAACTCTAACCGCTTTCGTTACGGCGGCATGTCGGTCATTTTTATCGTGATATTTGTCGCGGCGGTTATCGTGATCAACCTCATTGCAGACACGCTGACACAGCGCTTTGACCTCAAAATGGACATCACCGCCGAGGGCATTTACGAGGTGTCACAGACGACAAAGGATCTGCTTGCAGGTCTTGAGACACCGGTTACAATACACGTCATGCTGTCGGAAGAGCAGATGATGGAAAATGCAGGCTACTCCACCGCAAACGAGCTGATGAAAAAGATGGTCAGCTATTCCGGCGGTAACCTCACAATGGAGTATGTCGACATACTCAGCAACCCGACCTATGCCGAGCGCTTTTCCGACCCGTCAAGCGCCGTTGTCGGAAGCTTTATCGTACAGAGCGACAAGCGCGACCTTGTGCTGTCAATAGATGACATGTACGACACAAGCTACGACTTTGAGTATCAGCAGGAGTATATATCCGGCTTTCAGGCGGACACAAAGTTTGCCTCCGCTATACATTACGTGACGACCGACGAACTGCCCAAAGCGGTATTTGTCACAGGTCACGGCGAGCCGGGCACAGCAAGCGGACTTAACACGATCCTTTTGCAAAACAGCTATATCATCGAGACGGTACAGCTTATGACGGAAGAAATCCCCGAGGACACCGACCTGTTAATCATCGAAGCACCGCAGAGCGACTTTGCACAGGAGGAGATAGACAAACTTGATGCCTACCTCTCCACCGAGGTCTCCAACGCGCTCATAATGGCTTTTGACCCGAATGTGCAGTCGCTGGAACGCCTTGACCGCTATATGGCGGAGTGGGGCACCGAGCTGTCCGAGGACATCGTGTTTGACCCCGACAGAGCAGTGGGCGGCAGTCCATTTATGATACTGCCGGATTACGCCGACAACGAGACAGCGGCATCGATGAACAGCGAGTCAACTTCAGCGGTTATTGTAGCAGGTGCAAGGGCACTAACCAACGTCTACGAGACGGATGAGTACCGTATCGTCTACCCGATACTACAGACCACCGACGCCGCGTACGGCAAGGACATAAGCTCCGGCGAGGCGATTGAAAACCTCGAAAAGGCAAGCGGCGATTCCGAGGGACCGTTCCCTCTTGTATCGCTTACGGTGGATCAGCAGTATGTCGACAACCAGCCAATTGCGCACAAGGTGCTGTTCTTCGCGACAAGCGCCATAACCGACCCGACACTGCTTTCCAACAGCGCGTTCCACAACAGCGCCGCTGTCACAGCCATGATAAACGAGCTCAACCCCTCCGTCGACGCTATCAACATCGAGCCGGTTGAGTTTGTCAACACACAGCTGACAGTTGTGGGCAGTATGGTACCTGTACTGTTTGTTTCACTGGTTGTCATAATCCCGATAGCATTTATCGTGGCAGGTATCGCGATGTTCCTCAAAAGGAGAAATCGTTAATGAAGAAAAACAAAGCCCTTATCGCGGCGGCGGCGGTGCTTGTCATCGCCGGTGGCGGCTATGCCGCGCTTATGCTAACTCCGCAGACAGAGGAGGAGACGATACCGGATGTATCCGAGGTTGCGCCGGCATATATGCTTACAGAAAGTGCTTTAGCGAGCACAACATCCGTCACCGTTGATGCTGAAAACGGCTACACCATAACGGTGGAGTACGGCGAAGAAGAGTCGACGTTTGGCATTGAGGGCATGGATGATATCGCCTACAACAACAGCGACCTTTCAAGGGCGGTGGACAGGCTTATAGCTGTCGAGACGGTCGGCGAGGTTGTCGCTGTCGGCGCAACCGATCTTGCGCCATACGGTCTTGACAATCCGGCGGCAAAGGTAACAATAAACGGCACCGACGGCAATGTAAGTTACAGTGTAGGCAACGTTGCACCCGGCGGCAACGAATACTATGCCATGCTTGACGGCACAACCGATGTTTATCTAATACAAGCGCTGACAGCGGAGTTGCTCTTTAAAGGCGAGACACAGTACCGCGAGAGCACCGTAATGAGCTTTACAATTGAAGAGGCAGGCACGCTTGTAAAATCCTTTACATTAGAGCGCCCCGGCATGATACCGATTGACATTGTCAAGAACACCGTCACAGACGACTCGGAATTCCCGACAATGTTCTACATGCAAAGCTATACACCGGCAGAGGCAAACGACACAGTGTTCACCGAGGACGTGCTCGCGTACCTTGCAAACCTTAGCTTTACCGATGTGGTGGACACACAGCCGCAGGATCTGGCGCAGTACGGCCTCGACGAGCCACAGGCAACCTTTACACTTGACGTTGTAGGTCAGGCAAAGCTTACTGTCAACGTTGGCGACCTTGTTGACGGCTACTATTATGCAACGGTATCCGGCAGTGACGCGGTGGTGACATTCGCCGAGAGCACACTTAGCTTTTTGGATATCGAGTATATCGACTTGATATCAACGCTGTTGTGGTTGCACAACATCAAAAACGTTGAGAGTGTGGATTTTGTAAGCCCGAGCGGACAGCACACACTTGTTATAAACAACGGTGTTGCTAACGAGGAGGAGCCGGAGGAGGACATGCGCCCCGAGCTTGACGGACAACTGATACTGACCGACAACGCGCGTGAAATCTACCAGGCTGTACTGTCGCCGTCGATAGAGGGACTCGTCGCGGATATACTGCCGCAAACAACCGAAGAGGAGACCGCACCGCAGGAAGAGGCGGTAGGGGAGACCCCACAGGACGTAGAGACGCCGAGTGAGCAAACACAAGAGGACGGCGAAGTCGGTGAAACACCGCAGGACGTAGAAACTCCGGCTGAGCAGACGCAAGATGATATTTTAGAGCCTGCCGATTACGTTTTAACCCTCAAACTGCTCGATGGCACAATCGAACAACTTGCCTTTTACGAGATCAACGAACGCCAGTACAGTGCTGTGAAAAACGGTGAAATTCTACCGTTTTATGTAAATATCCGCGACCTTGAGATATTGGAAGAATATATACAAATAGCTCTTAGTGGCGGAGAAATCGACTAAAGTATTGACACTTTTTAATCTGCACCACTGCATTTTCGCACCACTGCTTTATGGAACATCAAAAAATGATAATTGAACATATTGCACTTTATGTGCAGGATTTGCAAGTATCCAAGCATTTTTACGAGAGTTATTTCGGCGCTGTATCTTCAAAGGAGTATCACAATAAAAGCACGGGTTTCAAGTCCTACTTTTTATCTTTTGAGGGCGGCGCAAGGTTGGAGCTGATGAGCTCTGCTGACCACTGCGAAAAGGACAGCAACGAAAAACGAGCGGGGTTTATACATTTAGCGTTCAGCGTCGGTAGTGAGGAGCAAGTCAGGTCACTTACCGTAAAGCTAAAGCAGGACGGCTACAACATCACAAGCGAACCGCGCACAACAGGTGATGGCTACTATGAAAGCTGCGTTGCCGACCCCGAGGGAAACCTAATTGAAATAACGGTTTAGAAGTATTTTTAAAACACCACGCCCCTGCCATCGGCAGGAGCGTGGTGTTTTAATTTGCAATCAAATAAGCTGAAAAACGATAACGGTTTGCGCGCTACATGCTGTCCCTTTAACAATCCACCGGCTTGCTAATTTTTTCGATGACAAAACCGAAACGTGTTTTGTGTGTTGTGGTTGACGCGCGCAAAGGTAAGCGGAATTATACCACGAGACATACTGGTTATCAATTTGTTTATCTAATTATTTTAACTTTCGGATATAACCTTGTTTATACTTGCAATCTGCTCGGCAATGTCGCTGGCCATGCCGTTGCTCTGCTCGGCAGTCTGGGTCGTCTGATTTATGACCTCCATAAAGCTATCCATCTGAGCCATAATCTCATCAACCGTCTTAACCTGCGCCTCGATGATGATATTTATGTCCTCGACTTTTTGGGCCGTAGCGTTGCTCTCTTCGATGACGTTTTCCATCTTTAAGGCGGCATCTTTTATGAATTTTGCGCCTGTCTGAACGTTTTGTATCGATGCGTTTACAAGCACGCTACTGGCACTTGCCGCCTCGGAGCTTTTGGCGGCGAGCGTCTGCACTTCTTCCGCGACAACGGCGAAACCCTTGCCGGCATTGCCTGCCCTTGCGGCCTCGATAGACGCGTTAAGCGCAAGTATGTTTGTCTGAAACGCGATATCCTCTATCTGCTTTATGATGTTGATGATTTTTCTGCTGGAATTTTCCATCTCGGAAATTTTTTCTACCGCTTGTGACATGCTGTCGTTGCTGTCGGCAAGCACCTTTGCGTTGTAGCTGACCATAAGACTGGAATCAAGGGCAACCTGCTTTGTGGAGTTTATCTCCGCTGCCATCGTCTGACTTTTGGCGACAAGCGCCTCGATGATGGTTGTCTGGCTGTTGGCATTGGCGCTCAAATCGCTTGCAACGTTGAGCATACTGTCGGAGGTTTGGCGCAAACTGTCGGAGCTTATCTTTATGCCATTAAATATGCGCTGTATGCGCAGTGCGCTCTCCTCCTGCTCTTTCATCTTTTGCTCAACCTGCTTTATCAGTTGCTGTGAGGTCAGCTCTTTTTCGGCGGAATCGCTTTTGAATTTCAGTATCCATGTCAATAAAAGATATAGAAACAACAGGCAAAAGTTTATGCCCAGTACACTTCGCACTAAAAACGACACACCGATACTGCCGTATAACGTTTCCATAAAAAACAATGATAGCACAATTACTACATCGGTGATTATCCACTGTATAACGATAATGCGCTTGACAAAATACACGCAGTTAAAGGCAATTACCGCTGTTATCAGTGTGAAACCGCCGGCAAACTCACCACCGAGC